>CAZQKI010000024.1:6704-37566 GCA_964592855.1 uncultured Lentisphaerales bacterium | reverse complement strand
TAGGACGATCCTCCGGGCCGTCCGGGGATAGGCGGCGCGGGAGCCGTCTGTCAACGCCGCGTTGAAAGGGATCTTCTTCATCCGGTTTGAAAAAAGCCGTGCACTTCGTCTTCTTCGGGCGAGACTGCAGAACCGCAGAATACTCAAACGCAGAATTCGAAGAAAAGCGATCCATTGCGGATGCCTACCTTCGACATTCGGAGATCGTGATTCGTCGGCTTATGCGCCCGCGCAGCGGAAAAACTGCGGTTCTTCAGGGACATGGCCAAAGCAGCACGGCCTTCATTCCACAGGTGCAAGCTTCAGCATGGCCAACTGCCGGAATTCATCGAGCGGCGGCAGTTGTGCCATTTCCGGACTCAGTCCCAGCGACATTCCCGCCAGGCGCTGGCAGGCGCCTTCAATGGCGGCGGGATTCTGAATCTGCCCGAAGGCTTCCGAGAAGAGTCCGAACGACTCGGCATCGTACTGAACCCAGGCATCCAAGCGCGCACGAGCCTGCTGCGCGGGGTAAACGTGGTTCAACGCCCGCCAGAGGCGGAAACTCTCTTCGTCGGACAGGCTCCAGAAACCATGCTTGTTCCGGGCCAGGCGGCTCAGATCCTTCGCCGTGACACGCTGGGCGTGCCGCAACTCCGCGGCCTCCTCCTGGTGAATGATCGCCAAGGCATGATTTTTTTTGCGTGTCTCACGCGCATCGTAGAAGCGATAAGCGAAGTAAACAACAACGGCGATGGTGACCAGCATGCCGACCGACGCCAGCGCCTGCTGTCCCAAGGCCCAGCGTCGCTTGCGCAAGACGATGTCCTCCCGTTCATCGCCAAAGACATTGACATCGGCAAGACCGGAGAAATTCTCGGGCTTGGTCTCCCTTTTTTTTGCTTTCGAAGACGCGGCCTGATGCCCCTTCATCGTCAGTTTCGCACGGATGCGGGGCACCGTCATGACATGCGCGCAGGTCGGGCACGCCACATCCTGCCCCGCCAGCGATTCATCAACGGTCAGGTCCTTCTGACAAGCCGTGCAAATATAGGATAGTTCCGCCATGATGCCTCCCGACTACTTTCGCTTGCCCGAGCCGTTGCAGGCCGGACAGGCATCCCGCTCGATCTTGAAGGTCGAGTCTTTTGGTGGAAGGCCTGGCTTTTCAATGCGAATGCCCCTGGCCATCGCGTCGTCTCGCGTGTTGGGCGCAGTCAGCCCGGGATGCACTTCAAAGTAGATGGCCCCCGTTCCATTGCATCGGCGGCACTTGGTCTGTTCATGCTGTTTCAATGCTGCGGCCGCCTTCTGCGCCTCGGCTTTCGCCTGCTCCAGACGGCGCGTCCTGGCAGCATCGATGGTCAGCCACTCGCCGTCCATCTTGACCAATCCCTGCGCCTGCATCCGGTCGTCTTCCCGCTTTTGCTTCAGCCGTTCCGCTTCGGCCGCCGGAATCCAGTAATTTTCAAATTTCACTTTGCCGGAGGCTCGCAAGACATCATCTTGCGCCGCTTGCTTTACCAGCCGGGTCAGCGCATTGGAAACGACTTGCGGACCTCGGAACAACCGGTTGGCCGCCAGCTCCGCTTCAATCAGCCCAATGCCGGCGCGTGCATCATCATTCGTCAGGGCGGTCTGCAGGGTGCGTCGCATGGCCAGCGTGCTCAAGCCGACTTCATACGCATTTTGGAAGTCGGAGGTGGTCAACATGATGCGATAGGTGGCTGCGCCGATTGTAACCGTGGCCTGATTCGTGAAGAAAAAGGGGCCCCAACTCGCGTTTTCATCGGCAACGGATTGTACCGTGACCGAGCTGCCCCGCGGATCGATCCTGAAGGCACCGTTCAACACCGTCGTGCCACGCTCCATCCGGTAAGGACCGTGACCCTGCCACGCCTGGTCGATGAGGATGAACTGCGAGCCTCCGGTAGCCAGCAGAGGCGACAACAGCAGCAGCGCGCACACAACGCGCAGGCACGCCACGCGTCCTGCGGCGCCTTTGAAGTTCGGGACAGGAATAGCGAACAGTGACATGTTGCAAGTTTACTCGTTGCATTAAACGGGTGCGAGTCAAAATATGTAATGGGTCTCCGTGGTGACGTTGTCGCAATGGCCGAAATTAATGGCGTGCCTTCACGGTTCAAGACCGGCTTTTCATGCTCGTTTTTCGCACACTCCGGCAACTGACCCGTTACACCATCCATATTTTCGCCGATTCGCGCGCCACGGGAGCGGCATAGAAGTCCGAGCGCAATCCCTGAGCGATCTTGCGCAATCGGACCGGCTGTCCCGGTGTGTCGCAGTAGCCGGCGCAAATCGCGGCCGCCAAAGCCTGATCGGCCTCGTCCGCTCCGCCCGTGACGACGACCGTCGGTCCAGGCGTCGCCATGGGGCGCAGGAGCAGGTCGGTCGGCAGCAGTTCCTGCTGCAGGCGGACATTTTCCCCGGCATCGCGGCCGACGATGCACTTCGCCCCGCCAGGAAGGCGAAAGTGACGTCCGAGCCGCAGCCAGTCCAGATCCCGCGGATTGTCCAATCCTTCGTGTTTCTTGAGATCCTCGAGTTTCCTGCAGAACAACTTTTCAGTCAGCAGACATCCCCCTGCGGGTGAAGGATAATGCAGGAGGCCGTATTTCGCGGCCAATTCGATCTGCGCAGTCCGCGCGCGACCCGAAAGCGCCAGCAGGCGCGTCCGGTCGATGCGCCCATCGCGTTCAGGCTGCGTGGCTTCGAGCAGTTGGGCGGAGAGCGGACGGACGAGGATGTCGGCGCACCCGCTTTCCTCCGCCACCAGCGAAAGCGATCGCCGGTTCTGCGACATGGGACGCTGGTTCAGCACCTCGCCCGTGGCCACGAAGTCCCATCCCTGTTCCCGGACCCGCTCGCCGGCCCGCCGGATCATCCAGGCATGGCAGTCGATGCACGGATTCATTGCCCGTCCGAAACCGTGCGGCGGGTGTTCAACCAGCCGGGCGATGTCCGCCGTGAAATCGATGATCTGCAAGGGAACGTCCAAAGCGGCGGCGGCGAGACGAGCCGGCTCGACGTTGAAAAACGGACTGCTGAACACGACCGCCTCCACCCGGCACCCCTGTTCACGCAGCACGCAGATGGCCAGCATGCTGTCGAGCCCGCCCGACAGAAGCGACAATCCGCTTGCCCTTATTTTTCCGGAGGCGGCTGTATCACCCGGAGCAGGCGAGGCGGTCAGCACGGCTTCACGTTCTCCATTATTCATCGATCAATCAATCTGCTGGTGCGCCACGGCGCGCGTTTAAAAGAAGAGGTCGCGTTCGCCCGCCACGATGCGGTCGTAGTGGGCCTTGACCGCGGGGTAGAACTTGGGCAATTGCGCCTCGATGGCCGCCAGTTCGCTGTTCAGCACGGGTTCGCAGATTTTCAGCGCCTCGGGCGAGGCGAAATCGTCCAGCCATTCCCGGAAGGTCAGCACGGCGTTGACCTTGCAGAGCTTGCCCTCCTTGCCGGTCTTGAGCGAATCCATGATGCAGCCACCGGTGCGTCCGCAGCGATAGCCCGCGGTGCAGAACGAGGTGATGGTGCCCCGGCGCGCCAAGTCGCAGATCAGCTCCTCGAGCGTGCGGCTGTCGCCCAGCAGGAACTGCTGCTTGTCGATCTCCTGCCCCACGGGCGTGTCGGCGTAGGCGCCGACACCGATGCGCGTTGAAGCATCCATCTGGGTGATGCCGACATCCAGGCACCGGTCGCGCAATTGCGCCGTCTCGCGCGCCGTAACGATCAACCCGGCGTAGGGGACCGAAAGGCGCAGCACCGTGCAGGCATGAACGAAGTTGTCGTCCGTGAAGACCGAAGGCGTGCAGCGGGAGATCGCCGAGCCGCTGGCGGGATGAAGGCGCGGCACGGAGAAGGTGTGCGGCCCCAGTCCGGCACAGCGCTCCAACTCGCGGGCGTGCGTGACGAGGCCCATGACCTCGAACTTCCAGTCCGCCAGACCGAAGAGCACGCCCAGTCCGACGTCGTCGATGCCGGCGTCGAAGGCCCGGTGCATGCACGTGATGCGCCAGCCGTAATCCCCCTTGATGGTGTCTGCGGGATGCACCTGCGCATAGGTCTTGTGATGATAGGATTCCTGAAAAACCTGAAAGGTGCCGATGCCGGCGGAGCGGATGAGCTTCAGGTCGGCGATCGACATCGGGGCCGCGTTGACATTGATGCGGCGCACGGAGGTTTTGCCCCGGCGCGTCGGCACTTCGACCGAATAGATGGCCTTCAAGCTTTCCGCGATGAAGGCGGCATCGGTTTTCGAATGTTCACCGAAAACGGCCATGACGCGCTTGTGTCCGTCGCGGCCGCACATCGCTGCCGCTTCGGCCTTGATTTCATCGAGGCCCAATTGACGGCGCTGCTGCTGATGGTTGTCGGCGCTGAAGCCGCAGTAGAGGCATCGGTTCACGCAAAAGCTGCTGATGTACATGGGGGCGAACGTGACGATGCGGTTGTCGTAGACCTTCAGCTTGATCGCGAGGGCGGCGGCCTCCATCTCCTGGCGCAACCCGGGATCAGTCACTTGCAGAAGCATCGCCGTTTCGGCAGGGAGCAGGGTTTCAATGGCCAGCGATTTCGCGAGGATCTCGCGAACCCGAATGGGATCGGGATGAACCGCACTCTGCAACGTCCGCTCGATCGCCGCATCATCGATGAAATCGACGCCCTGATTGAGATAGCGGTCAATCTCGTCGCGAACGATGACCCGGTCGCGGAACGCGCGGGCAGCCGACGGCTTGTCGGTCAAGGTTGGTGCGCAAGTCTTCATCTTCAGCTCCCAGGCGGAAACAGCACGGGCGCGGCTCTCCGCAACACATCGTCGGCAGAACCACGCCCGGGTCCCCGCCTTCCCGGCGGGGTCAATCCGGCAAGCTGTCGCCCGCTTGCCGTCCAAAAAAGGATCGCCCCTTAGCGCAGAGCAAAAGCTCCTGACCTCAGATGCAAGGTGATGTTAGTGGATTCCACTGGCATTCTCAAGTTCGATTTTGCAAAATGAATCGCATTCGAGCAAAGGCATCTGCTACTATTTCGTGGATTGATAAATGGACATCGATAACAGGGAATGCATCAGGACATGGAGAATCTTTCCTTCAAAGAAGCGGTGGACCGCATTGCACAGCAGGACCGGCGCTATCCGCCGGAAGCCTATTACTTTGTCCGGGACGGTCTGGACTACACCGTCAAGAACCTGAAAAAGGTCCCGCGCGGCATGGTGCGGCATGTCACCGGCAAGGAATTGTCGGAGGGGCTGTGCGAGTTTGCGCTTGAGGAATACGGCCCCATGGCCCACTTCACGCTGAATGCCTGGGGCCTCAAGCGGACCGAGGATTTCGGCGAGATCGTCTTCAACCTCGTCGAGGCCGGCAGACTGGGCAAGACGCAGGAAGACAAGAAGGAGGATTTCGCCCAGCTCTTCGATCTTTACGACGTGCTGGCCAAGCCTTACGAAGTCGTGGCACCTCAAGCCAAGCGCCGCCCCAGTCGCTGATCCCCGCATCGCAGGCGTATCAGGAGCCAATGTCGCCAACGCCGGCAAGCACGCAGTCCGGCCGGTAGGCGAACCGGTCCATTTCCGTTTCGTTCGTGACACCGCTCAGCACCAGAATGGTCGCGATCTCAGCTTCGATTCCGGCAACGATGTCGGTGTCCATGCGGTCGCCGACGATGACGGTCTCTTCGCGGCGAACCCCCAGCGTCTTCAGCGCATGCCGCATGATGAGGGGATTGGGCTTCCCCACATAATAGGCACGAGCATGGGTGGACAGTTCGATCGGCGCCATCAAGGCGCCCGTGGCGGGAACCAGCCCATCTTCCGCCGGCCCTGTCAGATCGGGGTTCGTTCCGATCAGCTTGGCGCCCTTGAGGACATGGTGGATCGCGCGAACAATCCGCGCGTAGGCGTATTCCGGCGTTTCACCGACCACGACATAGTCGGGATCGCTGTCGTTCATCGAATAGCCGACATCGTAAAGCGCACTGATCAGTCCCGGCTGGCCGATCACATAGGCGGAGCCTCCCGGCTTCTGGGAAGCCAGAAAGGCCGCTGTGGCCAAAGCGCTCGTGTAAAAATGACGTTCGTCGACGTCGATTCCCATTCGCTGCAGTTTCTGCCGCAGCTCGCGTGGCGTCCGTTCGCTACTGTTCGTCAGAAAGAGAAACTCCTTGTTTTCGCGTTGCAGCCAGGCCACGAAGGACTGAGCGCCGGGCAGCAGACGATTACCGTGATAGATCACGCCGTCCATGTCGCAAATGAAGGCACGCTTGGATCGGAGGGCATCAAGGTTGTTCATCAGATGATTGTCCAAGGGCTTTTCCGATCGCCTCGGCAACCCGCAGCAGGTTGGCGGGCCAGTCTTCCGCGAGCGGATCCAGGGTGATCACCTGGGCGTCGATCTGCCGGGCCAGGGCCTGTATGGGCCTGGGGTCGTACTGCGGATCGGCAAACAGCACGCGGGCGCGCGTTTGCTTCGCCTCGCCGATCAGCCGTGCAAGCTGGCGTGCGCTGGGTTCGCGCCCCTCTGCCTCCACCGCCTGCTGACGAAGTTGGAAGGCCTGCGCAAAGTAGGCCCAGGAAGGATGGTAGACCCAGAAGGTCCCGTTCTTCACCGGAGCCAACCGCTTTTCAAGCTTGTTTTGCAGGTCATTCAAATCATCAGACAAGCGCACGAGCGATGCATCCAGTTCGGCTTGACGAGCCGGCAGGATGGATTGAAGTGCGCGACAGCAATTGGTTCCCATCCGGGCCATGTTCCGCGGGGAGAGCCAGATATGCGGATCGGCGCCATCCACCGCACACCGATCATCCTCGCAAGCGTGTCCTTCATGAGACGCGCCTAGACGGGGAATATCGAGGTGCAGGGGATGCTCGGTCAAATCCGGCCGCATGCTCCGCGCCTTCGCCAGAATCGTCCGTTCGAAGGGCAGCCCGATGGTCAGCCATCCCTGCGACTGCGCCAGCAGCGTCAACTGCCGTCCCGTGGGCTCGAAGGTGTGCGGATTCTGTCCCGGATGCACCAGCAGTTCCACCTCCACCCCGTCGCCGGCCAGTTGTTCGACCAGCCAGCGTTGCGGCGGAATGGTGACGAAAACAACGGGGGGCCGCTCCGCACGGCCGGTCATGGCCACCAGAAGTAGCACAACAACGGCCATGCGGCGGAAAGGAAGTTTCATGGCATTCTGGCAGGGGGTGACGGCCCTGTCCCTATTCCGCCATCTTGTTGGCCAGCATTTGTGTAAAGGCCTGTGGATTGCGCGGTTGCGAACCTTCGGCCACCCGCGCCAGATCGTAGAGCAGCCCCGCCTGACCGGCAAACGCCTCGCTTTCGCGGTCCGTCTCGAACCGTTCCAGCAGACGTTTCAGCAGCGGATGTCCGGCGTTCAGCTCGAGGATGCGCATTTGCTTCGGCACCTCCTGCCCCATGGCCTGCATCATCCGCAGCATGCCGGGGTTCATCGCCTGATCGTCGGCGACCAGACAGCAGGCGGAGTCGGTCAGCCGGCTGCTCAGCCGCACTTCCTTGACATCGTCGGTCAGCTTGGCGCGGATGAGGTCCAGCAGCGGTTGAAAGCGCTTGCCGTCGTCGTCGCGCTGCTTCTTCGACTCGGCCTTCTCCTCGTCCGTGCCGAGTTCGATTTCGCCGCGGTCGACCGCGCGCAGCTTGCACCCGTCGTATTCGGTCAGTTGGTCGAGAATCCATTCGTCGACCGGATCGGCGAAGAACAGGACATCGATGCCGCGGCGGCGCAAGGCTTCGACCTGCGGCGAGCGGCGCGCGTTGGCCAGCGTCTCGGCGGCCAGGAAATAGATTTCCTTCTGCGTCGCAGGCATGGCATCGCGATACTGACGCAACGAAATCAGCCCGTCGTTCTCGGTGCGGTCGGAGGCAAAGAGCAGCAACTCCTTGAGCTTCTCGGCGTTGTCGTAGTCAAAGTGGAGGCCTTCCTTGAGGACACGTCCAAACCCGCGGAAAAAGGCGGCATAGGCCGCGAGGTTGTCGCGCTTCAGCCCTTCGAGTTCGGCGAGAATGCGTCCGACCAGGTTCTTGCGGATCTTCGTGATGGCCGCCTCGTCCTGCAGCATTTCGCGCGAGACATTGAGCGGCAGGTCGCTGGAATCGACCACGCCCTGCACAAAGCGTAGGTATTCGGGGAGCAGCGCCTCGAAGTCCGCGCCGATGAAGACATTGCGGACGTAAAGCTGCAGGCCGTGCTTCCGCTTCGGCATGAACAGGTCGAACGGCGGCTTTTCCGGCAGGAAGAGCAGCGCACGGAATTCCAGCTGGCCTTCCACCGTGTAGTGGATCGTGCGGAGGGGGGCGTTGTAGTCATGCGTCAGATGCTTGTAGAACTCCGTGTAGTCCTCTTCCTTGATCTCGCTCTTGTTGCGGCGCCAGAGGGCCCGCATGGTGTTGAGCGGATCGGATTTCGGATCGATCTCCTTGCCCTCCGTGGCGAGGCGGATCGGATAGGCGATGAAGTCGGAGTAGCGCTTGACCAGCGACTTGATCTCCCATTCCTCGAGAAAATTCTCCTGCTCCTTGCGCATCTGCAACGTGATGGAGGTTCCCGGCAGGGTGCGGTCGGAGGGTTCCAGGGTATAGATCCCCTGCCCGTCCGAGACCCAGCGCACGGCCTCCTGACCCTCGCCGCGGCGGAGGGTATCGACGGTGACGCGCTCAGCGACCATGAAGGCCGAATAAAACCCCACGCCAAACTGACCGATCAACTCGGGTGCAGGAGCGCCGCCCTGCTGCTTCATGGAATCGATGAACGCCTGCGTTCCTGAACGGGCGATCGTCCCCAGGTTGGATTCGGCATCCTCCGCCGTCATGCCGAAGCCGTTGTCGCTGAGTATAATCAGGTGCTTGGCCTTGTCGATGACGATCTCGATCGCCCAGTCGGGCGAGTCGGCAATGATCGTCTTGTCCGTCAACCCGAGATAGCGGGCACGGTCGATGGCGTCGGAGGCGTTTGAAATAAGCTCGCGAAGGAAGATCTCCTTCTTGGAATAGAGCGAGTGGACCACGAGGTCGAGCATTTCGCTGACTTCGGCTTTAAAAGCATGTTTTTTGGGCTTCATTTTCATAATTTACCTTGTTTGCCTGTTTTCTGCAATAGGCTGCATCGATTCGAGGCTGACTGCCGTGCGCGTCGGGTGCAAGACATACCGGACCACGCGAGAGAGGCTCAGGAACGGATGCACAGGATCGTAGACGGCGCTGGCATCCCGTGGCGCATCGGTTCGCGGCACGGGCATGCGGAGGGCGATCACGATGGCGGCCAGCATCAAGCCTGCATAACCCCAGGATGCGGACTGAAAGTGCTCCGACTTTCCTGCTTGCAGCCAATAGCCCATGAACACGGCGGAGCAGCCACTGAGCAACTGGGTCCCCGCGCTCCAGACGGCGTTGCTGGCATGCCGCAGCCGCGGCTTCATGCGTAGCATATAGCCACGGCTCACCGCCACGTAGTTTCCGCTCTCCGCGATCGGGATCAGGGCGCAGATGAAGATCAGCAGCGGAACGGGGGCATGCGCCGGGCGGAGAAATCCCAGGAGAACCAGGCAGACGACGATCAGCAAGCCGTTGGCCGCCATGACCACGGGGCTGCCATGTCGATCCGCCACACGTCTCCACCGCGGCGCGGTTGCGATGGCCAGGACATTGCCAAAGGAGGTGAGGAGCAGAATCGTGCCGGCACCCAGGCCCAGTTGATCCCGCAGCACGAGCGTGACCAGGAGGCTGATGCCGATATAGATGAAGCTGTAGAGCGTGGTGCAGGCCATGAACCCCATGAACATCTTGTCGCGGAAAACCAGCTGGTAGCTTCCGCGCAGGCCTGCCGCGCGATGCGGGACCGGTTGGCCTCCCGGAACCCGGCGCAGCATCCGCAGGCTCACCAAACCGAAGAAGACGCCGACGGCCGCGATGGCGGAAAAGCGCCAGATGGGGGGATTGCGTCCCAGCGCAAAAAACGCAAACACGCCGAAGACAACCGCCAGCATCCGGGTCATCATCGTTTCCAGCGTGTAGAAGCGACCCAGTTGCTCCGGCGGAACGATTTCGTGCAGCCAGCTCGACCAGGCGATCCCGGCCAGCGAGCGCGTGATGCAGAACAGGGAAATGGTGGCGAACAGGAGGATTGCCGCCGGCTTCAATCCCCAGTAATGGAGAACGACCGGGGTGAAAACAATGGGCATGACCAGCAGATTGCGCGCAATCCAACCGGTCATCAGCACGCGCTTCGATCCGTAGCGCTCGGCGAGCGGCTTGGTCAAGACCCCGAGCCCCCCTGTAAAAAAGAGGACCGAGAAGAGCACGCCGACCGTGCCCCGGTCGATGCCGATGGCGCGCGCATGCAGCACCAGCACCGTGCCGATCAGGCATTGCCAGGAGAGGACGTTGAGGAAAAGAAAGGCCAGGAAACGACGGGGCCCTTCCGGCAGGACGTCAAGTTGAATGTTCCTGACCAGCTTGTCAAGAAGCCCGCGGAAAGGACCCGCTTTAGAGGAGTTCAGCATAAGCAAAGAAAGCCCACTGCGCCTGCGTGGACCAGCGATTCACGGAATCGCGGCGGTTGGCGTTCAGGGGTTGTGAAAATAGCACGTTGACCGGAATCCTACAAGGCGACTCTCATTTGACCGGATTTCATTTGTGCCGAACCCCACCTGGGGAGTAAACTGCATCCATTGGGTCATGCGAGCGGCATCCGTTGGCAAGCGTGTCCCCACGGGTTTCCACAATATGCACGTGATAGTCGGTTTGAGCGGCGGTGTTGATTCCTCGGTCGCGGCACTGCTCCTGAAAAACGAGGGTCATGACGTCACAGGCGTCACGATGAAGATCTGGCGCGCCGGCAAGTACGCCGGCGGGGATCGGGATGCGTGCTTTGGTGCGGGCGAGGTGGATGATGTGCGTGCGGCGGAAGCGCTTTGCCAGCGGATCGGGATACCCTACCGCTCGTTCGACTGCGCAGCGGAATACGAGGATATCGTAGTCGCCTATTTCCGCCGGGAATATCTTGCGGGGCGCACGCCCAATCCCTGCGTACGCTGCAACGCCGAAATGAAGTTCGGCGTGCTGCCCGAACTGGTCAAAGCTGCCGGAATCCCCTTCGACCGCTTTGCCACCGGGCACTACGCCCGCACCGATTCCGTCAACGGGCGCTGCCGTCTGCTCCGGGCCGTCGACCGCTTCAAGGATCAGTCGTACTTCCTCTACCGGCTCTCGCAGCCCCAGCTTCAGCGTCAGCTTTTTCCCCTCGGGAGTCTGACCAAGGCGGAGGTGCGCGCCCTGGCCCGAGCCTATGATCTCCAGGCTGCCGACAAACCGGACAGCCAGGACTTCTACAGCGGGGATCGCGACGAACTGATTGGTGAGCCTGATCGTCCGGGCGACATCGTCGATGAGCAGGGCCGGGTGCTGGGCCGGCACGCCGGCTTCTGGAAGTACACGATCGGGCAGCGCAAAGGGCTGGGCCTGTCGAACCCCCTGCCCCTGTACGTGGTCGATCTTGACGCCTGCCGCAACGAAGTGGTGGTCGGCACCGTTGAGCGCACCATCTGCCATGCGTTGATCGCCGACGCCTGCAACTGGGTTTCCATCGAGGAACCCGCCGGGCGGATCGATGTTCAAATCAAGGTCCGTTCCGCCGGCCACCCGATGGTGGGCGCAACCGTGGAGCCGCTCGGCCAGGGCCGTTTCAAAGCCTGTTTCGACGCCGGCATTCCCGGCGTGGCCCCCGGCCAGTCGGCCGTCTTCTATCAAGACGAGGTCCTCCTGGGAGGCGGCATCATCCAGGAGGCGGAATGAAGGATTTGCACGGCATCCTCGAACAGGCCCGGACCCGGCGCCAGTCCCTTTCGCACGACGCCATCGTCGCGCTGCTTTCGCTGACCGATGCGGGGGAGGTGCAGGCGTTGCGCGCCGCCGCCTATGACGTCAAAGTCCGCCATATCGGCAAAGTGGTCAGCATGCGCGGCATCATCGAGATGGGCAACGTCTGCGCCAAGGACTGCCACTACTGCGGCATTCGCAAAGGCAACGCCGGCGTCACGCGGTTCCAGCTCGACGAGGCGGCCATCCTGCGTGCCGTGCAGCGCAATCTCGACCACAACTACGGTTCGCTGGTCTTGCAGTCCGGCGAAATCGAGTCCGAAGCGCATACCGCCTTCATCGAACGCAGCCTCCGCGCGATCACCGCCATGTCCGGCAATGCGCTGGGCATCACGCTTTCCCTCGGTGAGCAGTCCGAGGAAGCCTACTCGCGCTGGCGCGCCGCCGGAGCCCACCGCTACCTGCTGCGCATCGAAACCTCCAACCCCGTGCTCTACGCGCAGCTCCACCCCGCCGACCACAGCTTCGAGCGCCGCCTCGATTGCCTGCGCCTGCTGCGCACGTGCGACTATCAGGTCGGCAGCGGCGTCATGATCGGGCTCCCCGGCCAGACCTGCGATGACCTCGCCAACGACATCCGCTTCTTCGGCGACATGGATTTCGACATGATCGGCATGGGGCCGTACATTCCGCATCGCGACACGCCGCTGGGCCGCGGCATCCCGTTCACCCCGGAATACGCCGCCGAGCATCTCCGCCTCGGCCTCAACATGATTTCCGTCACGCGGCTGTTCCTCCAGGATGTCAACATTGCCGCGACCACCGCGCTCCAGGCGCTGGCGCCCGATGGCCGCGAACAGGGCATTCTGGCCGGCGCCAACGTCATCATGCCCAACATCACGGAGACCGAATATCGCCGCAGCTACCAATTGTACGAAAACAAGCCCTGCCTCGACGAGAACGCCGAACAGTGCCGCAACTGCCTGGCCGGACGCATTGCCGGAATCGGCGAAACCATCAACTGGAACCGCCGCGGCGATTCCCCGCACTACGATGCACGGCACAAGAAGCGAAACGGCAACTGATGTCGCCGATAATTGCATTTCCCAATTTCCGGCGCTTTTAGTAACATGTGGACCGTGAGCGGGCGTATGCAATCGTTATCGAGGGCGTGTTTACGCGGATGCCGGGGGCAGGCGATGATCGAATACCTGATCGTGGCGGTGATGTTCATAGCCGTGATTGCGGTTTTCGCTTTGCTGCTGTATGCTTTGCGGCAGCAGTCGAGTCGCGTTCTTGAACTGGTTGCATCGGAATATCCATAAGTGTCGGCGACAGGCCAACAGGCACAGAGGGAGAAAATAGATGAGCATTCGCAACAAAGGCCGCCGCGGCCAGACCATGGTTGAGTACATCATCATCGTGGTGCTAATCGCAATCACGCTTCTGGTGCTGTTCGGCAAGCTCAGCAAGGCGACCGGAAAGAAGGTTGCAGGCGCCACCTCGGCACTGGACGAGGATGTCGGAGCCGAAGCCGCCGATCTGGCCGACGAGGAACCGGCCGACAAGCTCAAACAGCTCGACGAAGACGGGAACTTCAATTGATGGCCGTCCGGGCGTGCCCGTTTTGTTGCGGGCAGGCTCGGAGGTCTCAGGCGAGCGAGCGATGAAACGCCATCGGGATGGACAGTCGCACCGCCTGCACGCAAGCCGGCCCTGTCCATGTGCGCATGACGGCGGCTTGTTCCGAAGTCCCCTTTGCGTGATGACGTCAGTTTCTCGTTCCGGCCAGGCGATGCTTGAGTCGCTCATCGTGATACTGGTCATCTGTCTGCTGTTTTTCGGTCTGTTCCAACTGGCGCACGGTTTTGCGAATCGCGAGATTCTGCGGCATGCCGCAGCGAGGGCGGCACGGGCGCGGACGGTCGGATTCAATGGCTGGATGGTCAACAAGGTTATGCGCGTGGCTGCGATTCCAAACGCCGGGAGGATGGTTCAACCGGAGGAGTCTTTTCCCGATGCCTCCCTGCGACAGGCGATCGCGACGCTCAGTCCCGGCGCACTTTGGGATTGGTCGTTGAACGCGACCCCGGACGCTTCGCGTGCACGTTTTGAACGCGCCCGCATTCCCGAATATCTGGCCAGTGCAAATGGCGCCCGTGCCGAGTACATTCTCGACTATGCCGATTGGGACGAAATCAGCGGAAGCGGGCTGGGCGGAGGAGGCTTAGGAGCCGGCGGCTGGCGTACGACGCTGCGCATCCGGCTCGAGCAGAACTACCCGCTGTCGATATTCGTGCGGGCGTTGTACGACTGGGTCGGCGTGTTGACGCCCTCGCTGGAGTCCGGCGAGCTGACGCTGCGCGGCAACTACGAAATCGAGAACCACTATCCGCTTTATCTGGACGACCGCGGACTCTAGCGGAACAACCATGCGCGCGAACAGACCAAGCCGTCGAGTGCCGCCGAAAGCCAGCGGCCAGACCATCGTCTTTCTCCTGCTGGCGATGACCATCCTGGTTTTCATCTTCTTCTGGAACGTCGATCTTCATCGCATCGTCGCCGCCAAGTCGCTTTCCCAGAATGCCGGCGACGCGGCCGCGCTCGCCGCGGCGCGCTGGCAGGGCGCATCGTTGAATCTCATCGGCGAACTGAATCTCATGCACGCGCTCGCCATGAGCGCGCAGACACCGGACGCTGTCGATGCCATCACCAACATGCAAGCCCGCCTTTGCTTCACCGGTCCCATGACGGCGCTGATTGCCGCCCAGGTCGCCGCCAAGAACAACCGCATTTACGCCAACCCCGATTTTACCGGCATCCTGCGGCAGCATGCCGAAGCGGTTGCGAGCTACGACACGATCGTCGCCAACGCCATGCTTTTCCCGGAGCCCTATCCCGGCGCCTGGGATGCCTACGCGCAGATGTTGAGCGCAATCGCGGGCGACGGCATTGCGGCCGGCCCGGACAATGCCCAGTTCTTCACCGACGCGTCCGGCAGCCACATCCTGCTGGATCCCGCCTTCTACGATGCCGTTGCCGGACGCATCTGGTGCTGGTTTTTTCTGCACCCGACGGCCAGCCAGAACCCGATCCGGACGATGCTCGATGATTTCACGAATTACACCTGGTGGCCTCCGATCCCGGCGCCGGATCCACCCACCTTTCAGAACTCCGAGATTTTCGGACTCGGACTGGTCGCTCACAACGTCCCGCTCGAAAACGTCGTGGCCGATGACGTGCTGGCGCTCGGAGCCGCCCAGCAGGGCCTGGATTTTGCCGGCTACATCCCCGATCGCGTCATGCCGTTATCCGAAACCTGGTATTTCTACCATGATGCCGCCTGGTCGGCCTGGACCATCATGCACCCCGATGGCCCGGAAGCGTTCCCCATCGCCGGCGAAGTGAAGCCCGAGTACGACTACACGGGCGCCGATGCGGTTGTCCGCCTCTATTCGGCGGCGACGCGGCTGACACCGGCGGCGACGGAATCCCCCGCCCGCGATGACATTCTCTGGACGGCTGCAGCCAAACCGTTCGGCTATATCGAGACGGAGGAAAACGGCAACCTTCGGCTTCGTCCGGATGCCTTCGGCATTGTGGTCCCGGCCTTCCGCGATGTGCGGCTCATTCCCATCGACGCGGCCTCCGGCGGCGCAGGCGGCGCCTTCGACATCCTGTGGCGGCGCCACATCGACGAGCATCTGCCGATCTATACAGCGACCGGCCGGCTGAGCGACGGTTGCGGCTATTGCGGTCTCATCCAGATCTTCGAGGATACGGAATTCCGCAGGCAGGGGCGTGAGTGGCTGCTGGAGAACAACGCCCTCTGCACGCTGCCTCCGCCTGGCGGGGGCGGTGGCCGAGGCGGCGGCACGCGGAGGGGACACTGATGGAAGAACGGTCGGCAATCAGCTGGCGGTGCCGGGTTCGCGCCGGCCGCGTGCACAAGCAGGGGCAGGCGATGATTGAATTCGTCATCGCCATCCTGATGGTCGTCATCGTGATTGCCGGTGTCCTTCAGTTTGTCGAACTCGCCGGGGTCAAAGGCGATCTTCTGGCCCAGATCCGCAGCGATGCCGGCGAAGAGGCTTTCGGCAACCGGATCTCACTGTCGACGGTTCCGACCTACATTTTGGATTGGCAGGCCGGCGAAGACGAAATCCGGCACACGGCCGACGATACCATGGATACGGGATTGGCCGGAAACACCCTGCAGCAGGCCGTCGTGAACCGTTCGACGGCGCAAGACGATGATTGGCGTTACGTGGACGAGGCCAAGAGCGACTCCATCCCCGTTCTGCACGCAAGCACCCTGCCCATGAGCGCGCTTGGATTCATCCACGCCGAGGCAGAGGAAACGGTGACGCTGCTGCCCGCCATGCGTGACTGGATCATCGGCAAAGAGACGGTCACGGTTGGAACGGAACTCTGGTTTCCCTTGCTCCAGCTGGAGGGCTTTTGATGCGTCCATTCACCGCCTTTTCGCTGGCCTGCGGGTTGCTGCTGATCTGCAGGGCTCCGCTGGGAGCCGCTATCTTCATGCGCTTGCACGGTTCCGACAGCCGTCAGCTCCAAGCCCTGGGCGGACAGACCCTTTACGCGACGACAGCCCGTGTGAACGGCTCGCAAACCCAGCTCCACGTTTTTGGGTTCGACTCCTCCGTTCGCGATGTCGGCGATGAGCTCCGTCGCCTGTGGAGCCTCCCGCCCCTGGCCGCTCAAGGTCCGGCGTGGATCACGCGCATGCATGAGGGGCGCCTCCGGCATCTGATGATTCTCCCGGGCCTGCGGTTTTCCGAATCGACCGTCTGGCTGATTGAACCCCAGGACAAGGACGCGGTCCCGCAAGGCGCCGCGATACCCCAGCCCCCGGGCACAAATCCGTACCCCGCCGGCGAACTGCGCTTCTGGGTTGCCAACGACCGGACGCACTCGGTGCTGACGCTGTTTGAAACGCCGAGCGACCCCTCCGCCGTGCTTGCCGAAGTCGCGGCCATGCTGGGCAAGGAGGGCTGGCAGGAGATGACACGAACGGCCGGCCTTTCGCTCTTTGCCCGTGCCGGGCGGAGTGCGGTGGCTTTCGCGTCTCGCCGCGCTGCTGCCGGCCCGACACAGCTTGCCGTATTTCTGCAGGGAGCGGCGACTTCCCCCTGAACCGGTTGACGGCTTTCGCGCCAGCCCACGCATTCTGGTACAATTTTTGCTGGTTGAAGCACTTGAGGAGCTAACGTGGATTTATGAAACAACGCATCATCCTGATCGTGGCGGTCGTCATCGGCTTTCTGGCCGCTTTCCTGACGCGCCAATATCTCGCGGCAAAAGACGACGAAGTTGAAAAGCGGCTGGCCGCGATCGAAAAGCGCTATCGTCGCGTGCGTGTCATAACCGTCGACAAACCACTGCCTGCCGGCACCGTGCTGACGGCCAAGGATCTGGCCTCCATTGAAGTCGTCGAACAGCAGCTTCGTCAGGATGCCGTTCTCGAGGAACAGTACCGCGACCTGCTCAACCGCAAGATTCTCAACCGGCTGGACATCGGCACACCCATCTTCTGGTCGGATATTGATGGCGGCGCCCCCGGCGGCCGCGGGCTCGCGGGCGACGTCAAGAACGGCATGCGGGCCGTTTCCATCAACGTCAACGGCGCCGCGGCCGTCAGCGGCATGATCCGCCCCAACGACCGCATTGACGTCATCGGCACATTCTCCTTCCCCTCGCGCCAGCACTCGGGCGAAATGGAACTGGTGACGCTGACCATCATCCAGGATGTGACCGTGCTGGCGACCGGCACGGAGACGGCGAAATCGCTGGTGGGATCGACCAGCCGCGCCGGGAGCTACAACATGGTCACCCTCGAGGTGACGCCGCGCGAAGCCGAGATGCTGGTTTTCGCCGAGCAGATCAAGGGACGCATCTCGCTGGCCTTGCGCAATCCGAGCGACGTTCAGTACGAGCCCAGCCTGCCCCGCGTCAATTTCGAAAAGATCGAAGCGGAGATCGAAGCGTTGAATATCTATCGCCAGCGCACCATCCTGCGGAAACGAGAGTGATGGCGCCACATGCAGAACGTCTACGCATTCATCATCCAGCAACCGGGCGCGGCTCCCGTGACCTGCGAACTCCCCGTCGGCACCTACACGATCGGCCGTGGCGAGGGCTGTCAGATCCGTCTGCGCCACGCCGACGTGAGCGAGCGCCACGCATGCCTGAAACTTTCGGCGGACCAAGGATACATTGAAGACCTCGGCTCGCAGAATGGAACCTGGACACAGGGGAGACGTGTCACGGCCCCCGCCCCGCTGACGCCCGGGCAGGAGATCGGCATTGGACCCTATCTGCTGGTGGTCAAAGCGGTTCCCGCGGGACTGCGGCCAGCCGGCGCGGCAGCCTCGCCGATCCCGGCTACATCTTTCCTGCCGGCGACGCCAACCGGCCCCGTGGCCGGCCCTCCTCCGGTTTCATCCCAGCGTTCGGTCCCGTTTGCGGCGCCACCCATCGATCCGAAAATCGCGCTGCGCCGGGAAATCAAGAATCAGATTCACCATGAACTGGTTCAGCGTCTCGATCTCAAGCGCTTGACTGCCGCGCGAATCGATGCCGCGGAACTGCAGCAGCGCGCCAAGGACACCCTGGCGGCCGTCATCGCCGATGTCCGCGGCAAACTTCCTCCCGACATCGATCCCGAATCGCTGGCCACGGACATTTTCAACGAAGCCTTGCGACTCGGCCCGCTGGAAAGCTTTCTCGCCGACGATTCCGTGAGCGAAATCATGATCAACGGACCGCAGCAGGTCTTTGTCGAACGGAACGGCAAGCTGACCCTGACGGATCAGAGTTTCATGGACGATGCCTCCGTGCTGGCCATCATCGAGCGCATTGTTTCGCCCATCGGCCGCCGCATCGACGAGAGCCAACCGTACGTCGATGCCCGGCTTCCCGACGGTTCGCGTGTCAACGCGATCATTCCGCCGCTCTCCCTGACGGGTCCCTGCGTGACCATCCGCAAGTTCTCGAAGATTCCGCTCAACGAGGATGACCTGGTGCGCTATGGCACCTGGACGCCCGACATGGCCGCCTTTCTCAAGATCTGCGTGCAGATGCGCAAGAACATCATTGTTTCCGGTGGGACGGGCTCGGGCAAGACGACGCTGCTGAACGTGCTCAGCGCCTACATTCCGGCCGCCGAGCGGATCGTCACCATCGAGGACGCGGCGGAGTTGCGGCTCGAGCAACCGCACCTGGTGCGGCTGGAGGCGCGTTCCCCCAACATCGAAGGACGCGGCGCCATCACGATCCGCGACCTCGTGCGCAATACGCTCCGCATGCGTCCCGACCGCATCATCGTGGGCGAATGCCGCGGGGGCGAGGCGCTCGACATGCTGCAGGCCATGAACACGGGCCACGATGGTTCGCTCACGACGGTGCACGCCAATGCCCCCCGCGACGTCGTGGCGCGTCTGGAGACGATGGTCATGATGTCGGGCATGGACCTCCCCTCCCGCGCCATTCGCGAGCAGATCACCTCCGCCGTCGATCTCATTGTCCATGAATCCCGTCTCAGCGATGGTTCGCGGCGCATCACCTACATTACTGAAGTCATGGGGCTGGAGGGCACGCAGACCGTCATGCAGGACATCTTCGAGTTTGTCCAGACGGGCGTGGATGCCAACGGACGCGTGATCGGTGCGCTGCGGCCGACGGGGGCCGTGCCGTCCTTCTTCCAGGAACTCAAGGCGCGCGGGTTGGAACTGGATATTGCCATGTTCCAGCCTCAGGCGGCCGGAGGCGGACCTTCATGAACGATGTCCTGCTCCAAAGGATGGCCTTTACCGCCACGGGACTCTGCTTCGCGCTGCTGACCTATGTGCTGTTCCGCGCCTTTTCATCGGGGGCGGAGAGTTACACCGGCCAATACAGCGATGCCACGTCACGCCAGTTCGAGGATATCTTCCTCTTCATTCCCGCCCGCCGCATCGCCGAAGCGGGGTGGGCTTGCGGCATTGCCGCGTTCCTGTTGTTCACCCTGCTCCTGTTCAACCCGAAGCAGCCGGGCTTGACCGCCATCGGCATTGCCGTGGGCATTGTGGCCGGAGCCGGGGCCTTTCAAATCCCCAAGCGGATCCTGGTCCTGCTCAAAGACCGGCGCCGGCGCCGCTTCAATGAACAGCTGGTCGAGGCCCTGGGGCAGATCAGCAACGCGCTGAAAGCGGGGTTCAGCATCACGCAGGCCTTTGAAACCGTTGTGGCCAACGGGGAAAATCCGATCGCCCAGGAGTTCGAAGTCTTTCTGCAGCAGATGCGGGTCGGGATCGGCTTCAGCGATGCGCTGTCCAATCTGGATCATCGCGTCGGCAGCGAGGACTTGGAGCTCGTGTGCTCCGCGCTGGACATCGCACGACGGACCGGCGGCAACCTGACAGAAATCTTCGACAAGATCTCCGTGACCATTCGCGAGCGCATGCGCATTGAGCGGCGCGTCATGACTTTGACCGCTCAGGGGCGCCTGCAGGGCGTCATCGTCGGCGCGATGCCGATTGTCGTGGGCGTGGCCATGGCGGTCTTCCGGCCTGAAATCATGATGCCCTATCTGAAAAGCCCCAACGGCATGGCGGCGATCGCCGCCGTCATCGTGCTCCTCACGCTGGGAGCGCTCATGATCCGCAAAATCATCCGCATTGATGTGTAATCCGCCATGACCTTCCACGTGCTGACCTATCTAACCATCCTCTGCTGGGCGCTCTGCGCCGCGGGCATCGCCGCCTACTGCCTGCACATGGCCCGCCAGCTCACCTATGTCACGCTGGCCGATGGACGCAAGCAGGAGCGCTCCCTGCCCCTCGCCTTCCGGCTGATTCTCCCGTTCACCGCCAATCTGCGGCCGCTGACCAGCAGCCCCTTCTTCAAGAAACGCCGCGACATCACGGAGCGCCAACTCGTTTCCGCGGGCTTCGACGGGCTCTTGACAAGCGAGGAGTATCTGGCCATCCGCATTCTGAATCCGCTGCTATTCGGCGGTTTCTGGGTTGTGGGACTGTCGCTGCTGGCCCGTACCGATGCCACCATTCGCGACAACCTGACGATGCTTGCGCTTCTGGGCGTGGGCCTGTTCTACATGCAGCCGCTGTTCTGGCTGCGACGCACCATCAAGCTGCGCCACAAGTCCATCCAGCGCGCGATGCCCTTCGTGATCGACCTGCTGACCCTTTCCGTCGAGGCGGGCATTGATTTCATGAGCGGACTTCAACGCGCGATCGAGCGGCGCAGAATGGATCCGCTGACCGAAGAGCTGATCCGCATGATTCACGAGATCCAACTGGGGGCCTCGCGACGCATCGCCCTGCGCAATCTGGCTCAGCGGGTCAACATGCCCGACATGCGTTCCTTTGCCTATGCGCTGATCCAGGCCGATGAACTGGGCGTCAGCATCGGCGTCATCCTCCGCATTCAATCCGACCAGATGCGGCAACGCCGTTTCGACCGCGCTGAACGCCTGGCCAATGAGGCGCCGGTCAAGATGCTGGGGCCGTTGATGCTCTTCATCTTCCCCGCGGTGTTCATCGTCCTGCTCGGTCCCATTCTCTCGCAGGTGGCCGGCAATCTGCTGTAAGGCCGGGGAGTTGCCAGCATGCTGACCAAATGGATCATCGAACGCAAACGGGATGGCGGCGAACTCACGCCGGAGGAGATCGGCAACCTGATTCGCGGCTATACCCGCGGTGATGTTCCCGACTACCAGATGGCCGCCTTCGCAATGGCGGTATTCTTCCGCGGCATGACCGCCCGGGAGACCTCGGCGCTCACCGAGGCCATGCTGCATTCGGGCGATGTGCTTGACTTCGGCGCCTCGGCGCGTGCAACGGCCGACAAGCATTCCACCGGAGGAATCGGCGACAAGATTTCACTGATTCTCGCCCCGCTCGCGGCCTCTCTCGGACTGACGGTTCCCATGATCTCGGGACGCGGATTGGGGATCACCGGCGGAACCCTCGACAAGCTGGAAGCCATTCCGGGGTTCAATGTCCATCTGGACACGGACGCGTTCAAACGCATTGTCGGGGATGTCGGCTGTTGCATGATCGGACCGACGGAGACGCTGGCGCCCGCCGACCGCAAACTCTACGCGCTCCGCGACGTTACGGGAACCGTCCCCAGCATTCCGCTCATCACCGCCAGCATCCTGTCGAAAAAGCTGGCCGAGGGTGCCTGCACGCTGGTGTTCGATGTGAAATGCGGGCGTGGCGCGTTCATGCGCACCCGGGAAGCGGCTCGTCAACTGGCGGAAAGCATCATCAGCACGGGAGCGGCCCTGCATCGCAAAATGGCGGCCCTCATCACGGACATGAACCGTCCGCTGGGCGCCACGATCGGCAATGCCGTGGAGGTATTCGAGGCGGTGGAGGTGCTCAAGGGGAACGGCCCCGCCGATGTCCGCCGCCTGACGATCGAGCTCACGGCACACCTGGCGGTTCTCGCCGGCCTCTTTCCGAAACTGGCGGAGGCCCGTCAGGCGTCGGCCCTGAATCTGGACGATGGACGGGCGCTGGAGCGATTCGCGCGGATGGTGGCGGCGCAGGGCGGCGACCCCGGATTCATCCACGATGCGGCCCGGTTGCCGTCGGCCCCCGTGCAACGCGATATCCCTTCACCCCAGGGCGGCTTCATTGCGGACGTCGATGCCGAAACGCTGGGGCGGGTGGTGCTTTCGCTGGGTGCCGGACGTCTGCTCGCCACGGACATGATCGACCACGCGGTGGGGATCTCGCGCTTGCGCTCTAGCGGCGCCCCGGTCACGCCGGGCGAGTCCCTGTGCTGCGTTCACGCGCGCACCGAAGCCGATTTTCAGGTGGCGGCGCAGGGGGTGCTGCAGGCGATCACATGGTCGCCAACGCCACCCCCGCCGCAACCCCTCATTTTGGAAACGCTCAGCGAGGCCCGATGAACACCATTGACTGGACAGCCTTGGAAATGGCGGCCCGGAACGCCGCGCTCAGCGCCTACTGCCCTTACTCCCGTTACCACGTCGGCGCGGCGCTTCTGGCCGCGGATGGAACGCTGGTGACGGGGTGCAATGTCGAGAACGCCTCCTACGGTGTCACGCTCTGCGCCGAGCGCGTCGCGCTGGTCAAGGCGGTGTCGGAGGGCCGGCGGCGCTTCACCGCGCTGGTGATTGCGGCGGGTGTCGATGCACCGGCCACCCCTTGCGGGGCTTGCCTGCAGGTGCTGGTCGAGTTCTGCGCCCCCGACATGCCCATCTGCTGCGTGACCTTGGAAGCCGGCCGGATCCAGCCGCTGTTTTTCGCTTTCCGCGAATTGTTGCCGCATGCGTTCAAACTGGAAGAGAAGGATCTAGGAGTTAGGTGTTAGGTGTTAGGTGTTAGGACCGATGGCAAGCCCGGCTTGTCGCAGGGACGGCCGCCTGTTAAAATGCTGGATACGAAGGATTTTCCAAATGAACGGTAACCTAAAACTGTGTGCACTCGCTCTCGGGCTCCTGCTGGGCCGGAGTCTTCAGGGTGCGGATGAAGCCGAGACGCAATTCAATTTCGCCACCGGACTGCTCATCAAAAACGAATATGCGCTGGCCGCCGGGGAGTTCGAAGCCCTGCTCGGGAAGTTCCCTGCTTTCAAGCAGGCCGACATTGCGCGCTATCGTCTGGGAGAAGCCCGCCAGAAGGCCGGTGATCGCGCAGCCGCGCAAAAGGCCTTTGAGCAGTTGCTCCTGGATTATCCCGCGTCCGAACGCGCCCCGCAAACCCATTACTGGCTGGCGCAGTTGCTGTCGGCCGAGAGTCCCGCAAAGGCCGCCGAGCATTATCAAGCCATCGTCACCCGGTGGCCGGCCAACCCGCTTGCCGAAGCGGCGGCCTACGGGGTGGCTGAGACCCGTTTCAAGACTTCCGAGTGGCCGGCCGCCATCGCGGCCTGCGATCTGCTGTTGAAGCAATATCCCAACAGCAAGCAAGTCCCCAACGCCATCTACACGCGCGGGTGGGCCGCCATTCGATCCGGCGATTGGAAGCTGGCGCTCGCCAGCTTCGAAGACCTCCTCAAGCGCTTCCCGGAGACGGAATTCAAGCGCGAAGCTCAGGAAAAGATCGCCCAGTCCCTGCACAAGCTCGGACGGCTGGATGAAGCGCTTGCCGCCTACACCGGACTGACTGCGGCCGGCGGCGCCATTGGCCGCGAGGCGCTGATCGGACGCGCCACCATCCTGTTCGAGCGGAATGACAAGCGCGCGGCCGCCACGACGTTCGAGGAAGCCGTCAAGCAGCTGACCGACGATCCGCGGCGTCCCGTCTGCCTGCTCAATGCGGGCCATGCCTGGTTTGCCACCAACGACTTCGCCAAGGCCGCCGCCACGTTCTCGCAGCTGCTCAAGGAACATCCGCAGCATGCCCTGATCCCCACGGCCACCTACTGGATGGGCTATGCGCAACTGCGGATGGGCGATGCCACCAACGCCGCCGCAACGCTCGTGCCGCTGATCACCAACCCGGTCATTCAGAAATCCTTCGGCTTCGACCTGCATATGCTGATCGGTGAGGCGCAGCTGCTGAAAAAGGATTTTGCGGCTGCGGCCAAGGCCTACGGGGATGCCTATCAATTCAAGCCCGACCACCGGCTGGCGCCCGATGCGCTCGCGGGTCAGCTGGCGGCTTTTGAAAAGGCCGGCGACCTGGCCGCCGCCGAGAAGTCCGCCGCCGCGTTTGCCGCCGCCTTCCCCGCGCATGAACGCTGCCCCGAAATGCGCTTCTGGGTCGGCGAGTTCCGCTTCCGCCAAAAACAATACGAAACCGCAGCAGCCGCGCTTACCGCATTTCTTGAGGCGACTCCCAAGCATGCCCTGGCCCCGGATGCGCACTACAAGCTGGGCTGGTGCGCGCGAACCGCCCAGCAGCAGGAGGCGGCCCTCAACCATTTTCAGATCGTGTGCCGCGAGTATCCGCAGCACCCGCTGGCGGCGGAAGCCGCACTCCGGGCGGGACAGAGCGCCGAGGCGCTGCAGAAACCCGATGTCGCCTGCGCAGCCTATGAGCAGGTCGTTGCCTTGTCTCCCGCCAGTGATTTTGCCCAGCAGGCGGCTCTGGCTCAGATGGCCATCCAACTCGGCCGGCGCGACTGTTCAAACGCGTTGATCCGGGCGGATTCCTTCATCAAGCAGCACACGTCCGGCGGACTGCTGTCGTTTGCCCACTTGTATCGCGCGGAGGCGCTGGCGCAACTGGGACGGGTTGAAGAGGCGCTGGCGGTCTATCAGACCCCCGCGCTGAGCCAGGGCGAAACCGCAGCCGATGCGGCGTTTGGCGCGGCGTGGTGCCTGCGTCGTCTCGCCCGGCACGAGGCCTCCGCGGCGGTCTTCGAGAAAGTCGCCGCCACGGGCAATGCGCGCGCCGCCGAAGCCGCATTCCTGGCCGCACGCGCCAGGGAGGATGCCAAGGACTTCGCGAACGCCCGCATCGCCTATGCGAAAGTCGCCCGTGACGACAAGCAGCCTGCGGCACAGCGCGACGAAGCCGCGTACCGCGAGGCCAACTGCGCGTGGCAGGCCAAGGATCTGGATGGCGCGGCGGGGCTTTTCACGGCAATCGCAAGCCGGCAACCCGAAAGCCAATATGCCGTGCAGGCCCTCTACGATCAGGCCTGGCTGCTGCAGGAGCAGAACAAGGCCGCCGACGCGGAAGCCCGGTTCAAGGAGTTGGTCAAGCGCTTCCCGCAGCACGCCCTGGCTCCCGATGTCCATTTTCGCCTGGGGGAAATGGCCTACGGCCGCAACGACTTTGCCGCGGCGGCGGTCGCCTATGAGGCGGCGCTGCAAACGCCGGACCTCGCCTTCGCGGACGAAGTCCTCTACAAGCTGGGCTGGACCTACGAGCGGCTGAACCGGCCGGCCGAGGCCCTGGCCGCTTTCGCCAAGCTCATTGAGCGCAAACCCGGGAGCGAGCGCGCCCAGGAGGCGCGCTACCGGCAGGCCCGGCTCCTGCAGGCGGCAGGAAAGTGCGCGGAGGCCATCGCCGTGCTGAGTGTCGTCAAAGAGGGGCCTTTCGCCGAGCGGGCGGCTTTGCTCACAGCGGAAGCTTGGCGGGCCACCGGCAAGCAGCGCGAGGCACTCGATACTTACACCCGCTTGCTGCAGACGTGGCCAGAAGGGGCCTGCCGCATCTCGGCGCAACTCGGGCGTGGCCACAGTCTGCGCGCCGTGGGCGCCCATCAGGACGCGCTGGAGGCCTATGCCGCTGTAATAGCGGCCACGTCAAACGAGGAGGCCGCGCAGGCAACCCTTGGACAAGGCTACTGCCATTTCGCCATGCAGAACTGGGCCGAGGCGGCCAAGGCCTTCCTCAAAGTCGATATTCTCTACGGCTACGACGCGCTCAAGGCCGAGGCCTTGCAACAGCTTGCCCTGACGTGGGAAAAGGCCGGCGATGCCGACAAGGCCACACGCTATCGCAACGAGCGCGCCCAGCGCTACCCGGAGGCCAAGTAGCCATGAAGTCGATCACGCTCGGAATTCTGCTGGGGGTTGCCCTCCTCGCGGGGGCACAGGCCCAGACATCGATTGTCGCGAAGACCACGGGGCCGGCCGATGTCGCGACATCGGCATCCGGGACGGCGGCATCCCCGCAACCTGCGGACGAGGGCCCGAACCTGGTGGCCCTCTTCAAAAGCGGTGGACTGCTCATGTGGCCCATCCTGCTCTGCTCCGTCATCATGGTTGCCTTCGGCCTCGAGCGCGCCGTCGGTCTCCGTGCCGCCCATATTTTTCCGGCGCAGCTCAATCTCGATCTGAAGACGCTGGCGCGCGCCGGCAAGTCCGAGGAGGCGCGCGTGCGCTGCATGGCAGATCCGTCGCCCTTCGCCAGGCTCATGCTACCCTGTTTGCAACGGTCCGATAATCCCGGTTTCGAGATGGAAGTCGCCCTCGAAGAGGCCGGCGCCCGCGTGCTCTACGACCTGCGGCGGAATTGCAAGCCGCTGGCGGTGATTGCCGATGTTTCGCCGCTGCTGGGACTGATGGGGACGGTGACCGGCATGATCAAGGCCTTTGACGTGGTGGCGCGCTCGGGCGCGCTCGGCCGGACGGAGTTGCTGGCCGAGGGGATCAGCGAGGCTTTGCTCACCACGGCCTTCGGCCTGATCGTCGCCATTCCCGCCGTCGTGATCTATCACATCTTCCGCAGCAAGGCCGAGAATCTCCTGCGGATGATGGAGGATGCCGGACTCGACATCCTCACCGCACTGCGTCACGCGGCCAAGGACGCAACCCAGCCATGAAGGCCCTGCTTTCCGAGGAGGAGTTCAGCGGTGTGCGCATCGCCCCCTTGATCGACGTCGTCTTCCTGCTGCTGGTGTTCTTCCTCGTGGCGACCACCTTCTACGAGTCGGAGAAGGACATCACCATCCGCCTGGCGGCGGCAACCGAAGGCGCCGAGCGCGACAGCGTGATCGACCTGTTGATGGTCAACATCGGCGAAGCGGGCGTGATCGTCGTCAATCAACGCGTCTACTCGGAAAGCGAACTGGAAGCGCTGCTCAGCGACAGCATCCAACGCAATCCCAAGCTCGCCGTCATCATCCGATGCGACCGCCGCGCCCGGCATGCCGACTTCGTCAAGGTGCTCAATCTCTGCGAACGCACGGCGGTCCGCCAGGTTTCCGTGGCCACCTTCCAAACGGACGAGTAAGCCCCATGCGCGCCTCCCCACGTCCGTTTCGGTTGCTTGCGCTTGCCGGTCTGCTGGCCGGCGGGCTTCCGGCCGCCGACTACATTCCGGCGGGCGAGGATGGCGGGTTCATCCGGCTGACCGACGCGGAATGCGGCACGGCGGACCGCTTCGCGGTGCAACTGGCGCCGGTGGATGCGCCGCCCGGATTTGCTGCCTTGCAGCCACAAACCGTCATTCAACGGCGCGAGAGCGGGGGCTGGATTCTTTTCGCCGGCGGATGGCCGGAGAATCTGGACGGCCGCTTCGACCTGCTGGTCCGATGTGGCGAAGCACCCGAGGCCCCCGTCGTCAGACTCCCGGCCGCGATCCACCGCCAGACGCGCCGCATGGACGTTGCGCTGCTCCTGGACGATTCGCACAGCATGCGCACGACGGATCCGCTGCGGCTCCGTGTCGCGGCCGCCCGGCTTTTCGCGCAGCTGGCCGCCGCACGCGGCGACATCCAAACCATCACGCTGGTGGCCTTCAATCGCCGGGCGCGCCTCCTGCTGGGACCCACGCATCCCGGCGAAACCGCCACCATCGACGCCGCCTTGAATAATCTGGAGGCGTCCGGCGCAACCGACCTGGACAGCGCCTTCGCCCTCGCCGGCGATGTTTTCGACGGACTCCCCCCCTCGCGAAAAATCGCCGTGGTCCTGTCCGACGGTCGCGACGAGCCGGGGAACTACACGTTCGGGCATCGTCATTTCAGCGCGCGGCATTGGCCCGTCCACACCATCGGCATGTCCGACGAAATCGACGCGCAGACCTTGCAGTTGATCGCCGCCTCGACCGGCGGCAACTATCACCGGGCACGCAACACCGAATCCCTGGCGCATATTTTCCGCGACATCGCCACATCGCTCCAGCCCAGCGTCTCGCTCGGCGAATGGTCGCTGGCGCCCGATGAATCGGGAACTTTTCCGGTCGATGACACGGTGCGCATCCTGTCGCTCGCACTGATCGATAGGCTGGAGACCGCCTCGGCCTGCTCTTTGCGGGCTCCGGACGCGGTCCTCAGGGCCCTTGCAACCGACCGTCCGGCAGAAGCCTTCGCCGACATCTACGCCCCCGCAACGGGCAGTTGGAGCCTTCAGGGGACGCGGGCCGAAGCGCTGATCGCCGTTTCCGCAAGCAGTTCGCTCGACATCATCCCCTTTCCATTGGTCGCGGAGCCAACCCCGGGCACGCCATTTCCCGTCGCGGCTTTTGTGCTGCAGAGCGACCGCATCGTTCCTTCAGCGACAATCCATGCGCGCGTTCCGCAAGGTCCAGATTGCTTGCTCAAGGACGATGGGATGAACGCCGACGGTTTGGCGGGTGATGGCGTCTACGGCGGATACCTGAATGTTGAACAGCCCGGCGACTTACGCCTCGCCTTTCAGGCCACCGGCACAACCCCTGCCGGACTAGCCTTTCAGCGCCTGGCCTACCGATCCTGCGTGGTGCGCAAGGCCGAGTCGGTCGACCCCTCCGCTCATCGGAATGCCATTCCCCGAGCCAAATGGCATTTCGATGGCGACGCCCTGTCGACCTGGCCAACACTGGCCCAGCCTCGTTTCTTGCCGTCTGCACCTGGCCTGGCGGAGATCAGATCCTCCAAGGGCCTCGTCTCCCTGGACGCCTGGGCCGCATTGGAGCCTGCGCTACAACCGGCCACACTGTTCACGCCCGACGCGGCGGCTTCGCCCGAGTCACTGATTCCCGCGGATACCACTCTGCTCGCCAGCGAGGACACAGCACCGCCCAGCTGGCTTTCGCAATTCAACCTCTGGTCCATTTTGTTGCTGCTTCTGGCGATTGTGTTTCTCCTGTGGCTGATTTCGCGCTGGTTTGCACGCCCCAACCTTCGAACCTCCCGCATGGCGCCTTTCTTTGCCGTCAGTCTCCTGCTGCATGCCCTTCTGGCCGTGCTGTTCATGAATCTGCTGATCCAGACCCGGGTGATTACCGTCGAGCAGATCTCACCGTCGCTTGCCGTTACTCTGCAAGCCGTCGAACAATCCCTGGGCGTATCACTGACACCGCCGGGGCCAGCCGTTCCGCTGCGCGATTCCGCACCTACCACCGAGCTGGCCAAGCCATCACCTGCCATGCCCGAGACATCCGACGTCAAGTCTTCCCCGCTTTCCGCCAGGCTTGTCCCAGAATCATCGCCTGCGCAAACCCCCTCCCCAACCGCCGCCGCCGCCAAGGCGCTGGAGACGCCTGCGCTGGCTTCGGGCGCCGACACCCCCGACTCCAAATCCGAGCTGCCCGCGGCACCCCAGGCGGTTGCGGAGTCGCTCGCACTCACCCCGACGCCGCCGGCTCCTGCCACCCCGGCAGCCGATTCCGGTGCGGCCGCCCAGCCGGTGGCACTCGCCAAAGCACAAACGACACGTGCGAGCCCTTCCGATGCCGCCCCACCCCAATTCACCGCAAAGGCGAGCGCATCGTCTTCGCCTGCACGAGCCCCCACCCCAGCGATCGCCGCTGCCGCCAAGGCGTTGGAGACGCCTGCACTGGCTCCGAACGCCGACAGACCTGACGTTAAATCCGCGATGCCCGCTCCGCCCCAGGCGACGGCGGAAACCATGACACTTGTACCGACGCCGCCGGCTCCAACCGCTACGGCGACCGATGCCGGTTCGGCCGCTCAGCCGGTGGCGCTGGCCAAAGCACAGACGACACGGGCGAACCCTTCCGATTCCGTCCCACCCCAGTTCACCGCAAAGGCGAGCCCATCGGCGTCGCCTGCGCAAGCCCCGGCCCCAGCGGTCGCCGCCACCGCCAAGGCGCTGGAGACGCCTGCACTGGCTCCGGGCGCCGACAACCCCGCCGTCAAATCCGATCTGCCCGCGCCGCCCCAGGCAGCGGCGGAGACCCTGGCGCTCGTACCGACGCAACCGGCTCCAACCACCACGGCGACCGATGCCGGTTCGGCCGCTCAGCCGGTGGCGCTCGCCAAAGCACAAACGACACGTGCGAGCCCTTCCGATGCCGCCCCACCCCAATTCACCGCCAAGGCGGCTCCATCATCTACGCCTGCGCAAGCATCCGCCCCAACGGTCATCGCCGCCATCAAGGGACTGGACTCGCCTGCACTGGCTCCTGGCGCCGAAAGCCCCGACGTCAAATCCGATCTGCCCGCGCCGCCCCAGGCGGCCGCCGAGACCCTGGCACTCGCGCCGACGCCGAAGGCGCCAGCCGCCACGGCGACCGATTCCGGTTCGGTCGCTCAGACGGTGGCAATCGCCAAGCAGGCCACCCCGGTACCAACCGACATGGCGTTCTATCAGCCTTCGCAGCGCGTGCTTACCGAACCCACCG
>CAZQKI010000024.1:0-6604 GCA_964592855.1 uncultured Lentisphaerales bacterium | reverse complement strand
CCAACCGACATGGCGTTCTATCAGCCTTCGCAGCGCGTGCTTACCGAACCCACCGCGCCGCTTCCCACCGCGACCCTGTCGACTGCCGATGCCAAGGAGTCGGCAAAGCTGACTTCGCCAATGCTGCACGACGTCGAAGCGGCGCCACTGGCGTTCACGATCGGCAAGGGTGGCGTGGATTCGCGTACGGTGACCATCGGTCTGGCGCAATATGGCGGTGACTGGGATTGGGCACGGCATGCCATGACTTTTCTCGGACATCAGCTTCGCGAGCGTACACGGCTGGCCATCAACGCCAGCGATCGTGTCGTCACCTTCAGCAGTCCCGATCTTGCGAAACTCCCCTTCGTCTACATGACCGGCCACAAGGACTTTCGCCTGACCGAGACCGAAGTCGCCAATCTGCGGGCCTATCTGCTCGGGGGCGGCTACCTCTGGGCCGACGACTCCACCCATTATCAGGATGAAACCTTCGACCAGGCCTTCAGGCGCGAACTGGCTCGGATTCTGCCCGATGCTCCGCTGGAACGACTGGGCATGGATTTTGCGGGGTTCAAGACGGGATACGATCTCAGCCAAGGCTACAAGGGTTACGCCATTCCACCCGGCGACAAATACCGGCTTGATTACATCGAAGGGGTGACGCTGGGGAATCGTGTTTCGGTCGTCTATACGCGCAATGACTACGGCGACGGTCTGAACATCGACGCGCACACGCATCCGCTGCATGTCTCCCTGACCGACCTCAGCCCCGCTGAGATGCAGGAGGGTGCCGTTCGCATGGGCATGAACCTCACCCTCTACTTTCTCACACATGGCAAGGGGGATGCCGCGTTCATGGACCACACGTCCACCACCCTGCGGCAACAGCGCGAGGCCACCGTCACTGCGGTTCCCGGCGGCACCGCCCGCCCGCTTGCGGCATTCGCCCCTACGGCCAGTTGGGAACACGAAGCCTGGAGCGACGCCGGCATTATCTCGCAAAAAGACCAGGTCTTCGACATCGCGTATACGGTGGGCGAAAATCAAAAGTGCGCTTTTTCACAGCTTCAAGATCCACCCTGCACGGTGACGGCCCAGGATGTCATCGCCTTCCAGGTGACGAGCGAACTGCGTGGCGGCGCCCGGCTGGCTCTGGCCTTCACGATCGACGGTTGCTATTTTGAAGCCCGTCCCGTCTACGTGAAACCGGGCGTAAATCTGGTCACCTTCCCCTGCGGCGAGTCCACCTTCAAGACCGAAACGGGAGGGTGGTTGTACCGCGACCTGCTGCCGGCAACGGCGGCGATTCAGCGTTTGACGCTGTTGATCTATTCGCCGTCCGCCGGCAAGATGCACATTTCGCAGGGCCGGATCATCCGGCGAGGTCCGTGAGCACGTGAAGACTTGCGAACCCCCCGCCCTTTGCGATAAACTCGCCACATTGTTTTTTTCACTCAAGGTCGATTATGTCCGATAACAATTGTCCCTGCGGCAGCGGTCACGCGTTTGAAGTCTGCTGCGAACCCTATTTGCTCGGCCGGCTGGCTGCGCCCACGGCGGAAGCCCTCATGCGGTCACGCTACACGGCCTATGCCTTGTGCAGCATCGACTATCTCTACAAGACCTCCGGCACGCGCGTCCGCAAGGAATTCGATGCCGAAGGGAGCAAGCGCTGGGCGGAAGCCGCCGAATGGAGCGGCCTCGAGGTGCTATCCAGCGAAGGCGGCGGTGAACAGGACGAAGCCGGCAAGATCGAATTCGTCGCGCATTACGCGGTTAAGGACAAGCAATTCGACCATCACGAAAACGCGGTGTTCAACAAGATCAACGGACAATGGTTCTTCATCGATGGTGAAGTCGTCGGCCCCGAGCCCATTCGCCGCGAGGCACCGAAGGTCGGACGCAACGATCCTTGCAGCTGCGGCAGCGGCAAGAAATTCAAGAAATGCTGCGGCGCAACGGAAACAACGGCTTCATGATCCAGGCCTTCTTTTTCGATCTCGACGGCACGCTGCAAGACTCCGAGATACTCTGGGTTGCCGCAACCCGCAACTATCTTGTGGACCAGGGAGCTGATCTTCCGCTGGAGGACGTTCAGTCGATCGTCTACGGCCATGGCTGGCGCGAGGTGTTTCAGGCCATGACGCAGCATGCCGCTCACCTGGCGGAACGTGGCATCTTCCAGACCGCCAGTGAACTCCGGCTGTATTATCAGCGGTTACGCGAAACCACCAGCATCGCCCTACCGGGATCGGTAGCCCTGCTGCGCCGGCTTTCCAAACAGTATCCGGTGGCGATCGTCTCCGGTTCGACACGTCACGACATCCAGGAAGCGATTGCGCTTCTGGAGATTGGCGACTGTGTCGGGTTCTTCATGGGCGCCGAGGACTATGGTCCCGGCAAACCAAGCCCCGACTGCTACCTGCTTGCGGCCCGGAAATTGAAGGTCGACCCGGCCGACTGCGTCGTCTTTGAAGATTCGACGGCCGGAGTCCGGTCCGCCAAAGCGGCGGGCATGCGCTGCGTGGCGCTGGCGCTGGCCGGGCACCCGCATCAGGATTTGAGCAGGGCCGACCTAATCCTTGCCGATCTCGGCGATTTCAAGCCATCCGACCTGGAACCTAAAGAATGAAGATTGAAAGCATCGACAAGAATTTCGTCCCGGCAACGGTCGGCGACACCACCTTCGCCTTTGCGGATGTCACGCAGCCCCCCTTCGCGCTTGAGGGATTTTCCTGGGTCGACCCCGACCACCCCTTCTGCCGCCTCCCTCCCTCCTTGACCAAGGATGAGGTCAACGAAGGCGCACTTTACCTCGGCAGGAACCATACGGCGGGCGGCGCGATCCGGTTCCGGACCGACTCGGGGCAGATTGCGATCCGCGCAACACTGGCCAACTCGGGCGATATGAACCACATGCCGCGCGCCGGGAGCGCAGGGTTCGACATCTACCGTGGCACGGGACGCAACGCGCTGCACTTCGGCACCGCGCAGCCCAATGCGGGCGAGATCGAACTGCTGCGGATACTTTCCAAGGATTCCACGAAAAACTGGGCGGACTGGACCGTCAACTTTCCGCTTTACGGCGGGGCAAAAAAGGTGGAGATCGGCATTCTCCCTGGCAGTCACATCGAAGCGCCGACCCCGCATGCCATTGGCAAGCCGGTTCTCTTCTACGGCTCCTCCATCACGCAGGGCGGATGCGCCTCCCGTCCCGGGAACAACTACGCCTCGATGCTTTGCCGCGCCGTTGACGCCGCGCAGATCAATCTCGGCTTCTCCGGAAGCGCGCGTGGCGAACCGGCCATGGCTAAAGCCATTGCCTCGCTCGACCTGGCCTGCTTCGTCCTGGACTACGATCACAACGCGCCAACCGTCGCGCACCTGCAGGCCACGCACGAGCCGTTCTTCAAGATCGTACGCGAGGCGCATCCCGATCTCCCCATCATCATGCTCTCCCGCTCCGACATCTGGTTCGAGGTCGACGACGCGGGACTCGAAGACAACCTGACCCGGCGGGCGATCATCATGCAGACCTACCTGAACGCCCGAGCCAACGGTGACAAGAAGGTCTTCTTCATTGACGGTGCGGGGCTCTTCGGCGTACACGACCGCAGCGCCTGCACCGTGGACCGTTGCCACCCCAACGACCTCGGCTTCTACCGCATGTTCGAGCATGTGCTGCCGACGCTCCGAGCTTCGTTGGGATGTTAGCAGCCGGCTTGTTCGCTGCCTGGATTGAACCCCGTGCTTGCATCGATTGGCACACCCCGGCTGAACAATGATGACGATTAACGACTTTATCGCCAAATGGCGCAAGGTGGAGTTGAAGGAGCGTTCTGCCGCACAGGAGCATTTCCTCGACCTTTGCCACGTCTTCGGCCACCCCACGCCCGCCTTTGCCGACCCCACTGGCGAAACCTTCTGCTTCGAGAAGGGCGCCGCCAAGCACGGTGGCGGCGATGGCTTCGCCGATGTGTGGAAACGCGGCTTCTGGGGCTTTGAATACAAGGGCCGGCACAAGGATCTCGACGCCGCCTACGACCAGCTCCTCCGCTACCGCAGTGCCTTGGAAAATCCGCCCCTGCTGCTGGTCTGCGACCTGGACCGCATCGTCATCCACACGAACTTCACCGGCACCGTTGAAGCCACCTACGACATCCCCCTGGAATCCCTTGCCGAACCCCGCAGCATCGAAATCATGCGGGCGGTCTTCCATAACCCCGAAGCCCTCCGCCCCGGCCGTACGAGCATCTCCGTGACGCAGGAGGCCGCCCGCCACTTCGGCGACATCGCCGCCGCCTTGCGGGAACGCGGCATCGACCCCGCCGCCGTCGCCCACTTCCTCGACCGCATCGTCTTCTGCCTCTTCGCTGAAGACACGGGCCTCCTGCCCGCCATGGTCTTCACCCGCATCGTGACGACATCGGGCGGCGATGCCGCCCGTTCGGTCAAACTGCTGGGGCAGCTTTTCGACGCCATGGCCACCGGCGGCGACTTCGGCACCGACCCGATCCGGCATTTCAACGGCAACCTGTTCGAAGACCGCACCGTCCTCGATCTGACCCCGGCCGACGTCAAGCGTCTCGCCGCCACCGCCTCCCTCGACTGGAGCGCCGTCGATCCCTCGATCTTCGGCACCCTCTTCGAACGCGGCCTCGACCCGGCCAAACGCGCCCAGCTCGGCGCCCACTTCACCGGCATGGCCGACATCGAGCTTGTCGTCGACGCCGTCGTCCTCTCCCTCCTCCGCCGCGAATGGGACGAATGCCGCCAAACTCTGGACTGCCTGCTGACCACCGGCCGCAAAACCCCCGCCGACCCAAAGACCGCCGCCAAACCGCTGACCCCCGCCGCCCTGGCAAAGGCCCGCGGCGAAGCCGGCAGCATCCTCCACCAGTTCCTCACCCGCCTGCAGAACGTCAAAATCCTCGACCCCGCCTGCGGCTCCGGCAACTTCCTCTACGTCGCCCTGCTTCGACTCAAAGACCTCGAAAAGGAAGTCATCCTCTACGGCGCCGACAACGGCCTCGGCGCCTTCCTCCCCTCCTGCGGCCCCTGGCAGCTTTATGGCATCGAGATCAATCCCTACGCCCACGATCTCGCCCAGATGACCGTCTGGATCGGCTGGCTCCAGTGGATTCGCGTCAACGGCTTTGGCTTCCCCGCCGACCCCGTCCTTCGCTCCCTCTCCGGCAACATCCGCCTGATGGATGCCATTCTCGCCGACGACGGCGAGCCCGAATGGCCCACCGTCGACTTCATCATCGGCAACCCGCCCTTCCTGGGCGACAAGATGATGCGCCGGGAACTCGGCGACGCCTATGTTGACCGGCTCCGCGCCCTCTACGCCGACCGCATACCCGGCCAGTCCGACCTCTGCTGCTATTGGTTTGAGAAGGCCCGTGCCCACATCGCCGCCGGCAAATGCAAACGCGCCGGACTGCTTGCCACCCAGGGCATCCGCGGCGGCGCAAACCGTGAAGTGCTCAAACGGATCAAGAAAACCGGCGACATTTTCTGGGCCGAAAGCGACCGTCCGTGGATTCTTGACGGCGCTACCGTTCACGTCAGCATGATCAGCTTCGACGACGGGACGGAGACAACCCATACCCTTGACGGGAAGTCGGTACCCACTGTCAACGCCAACTTGACCGCTGCAACCGCCGATACAACGACCTCCCTCCGAATCCCTGGCAACAGCGGTATTTCCTACCAAGGGCCGGTCAAGGTCGGCAAGTTCGACATCGCCCTTGCGACCGCCGCCCGGATGCTTGGCGAACCGAATCCCCACGGCAAGCCGAACTCGGACGTTCTCAATCCCTTGTGCAACGGGCAGGACATCACAAGCCGCCCCCGCGAATCCTTTGCGGTGGATTTCTTCAAGAGGTCCGCAGAAGACGCCGCGCTCTACCAGAAACCCTTTGCCTACGTCACAGAGTTTGTAAAGCCGCTTAGGGACAATGGCAAGCGAGAGGGACGTAGGATGCGCTGGTGGCAGCACGGAGAGACTGGCGACGCCATGCGCGCCGCGCTTGCTGGATTACCTCGCTACGCGGCGACAACCCGCGTTGCGAAGCACCGTTTGTTTGCATGGCTATCCGCGCCGACAAACCCTGACTGCCAGCTCATCGTCTTTGCCCGCTCCGACGATCTTTTTTTTGGCATCCTCCATTCCCGCTTTCACGAAGTGTGGGCGCTGGCACAAGGAACTCAACTTCGCGAGAAAGAAAGCGGGTTCCGCTACACCCCGACCACCTGCTTCGAGACCTTTCCATTCCCGTCCGGCGTGATTCTTGAACCCCGAACCCTGGTTCCTGCTTCCCCCCTCGCCGCGATAGCGGTGGCCGCCAAGGAGTTGAACGAACTGCGCGAGACATGGCTGAACCCTCCCGAATGGACGCGTACCGAGACGCTCGAGTTTCCCGGCACCGTCGGCGGTCCCTGGGACCGCTACATTGATCCCGCCACCATCCAACCTCCGCGCCTCAGCGCCTCCGCGGGAGGATTCTCAATCGGCACCGTGCACTATCCGCGCCTTGTACCGCGAGACGCCGCGTGCGCCGCCCGTCTGAAAGACCGCACCCTCACCAAGCTCTACAACGCCCGTCCCGCCTGGCTG
>CAZQKI010000023.1:0-39666 GCA_964592855.1 uncultured Lentisphaerales bacterium | reverse complement strand
GTGGTCGCCGCCTGGCCGGCCGTTGCGGCCAGCCACACCAGCGCCAGCGCCAGCCCGCGTCCCCGCCATCCTCGTGTCATCCATGCATGTCTCATTGGTCTTCCCTTTCCACGGTCGTGATGCCGTCCACCAGCAGGTCTTTATCGAAATCGATCAGCAGGCCCATTTCCAGCCCCTGCGCGGCCAGCCGGCCCGGCAAAACGCCTTCATGTGAGAGACGGGCATCATCGTGGGTCAGTTGCACCACGATCCGGTTGTCGACCACGCACCCGCCGTCGACCAGCACTGCGGACAGGTGCCTGTGCGCCAGTTCCTCCACCAGCCAAGCTGCCGCATTCGCCGCGCTCGCCTCATGCGACTGCAGAGTCTGTTTCACGCGCAGGGACGCGCCGAAAATCTCCGCACGCAACGTGTGCAACGAGGCCGATGCATAATTAGCAGGAAACATAAGGATGATTATGAGACAGGACACACAAATTGTCTGTAGTCCGCGAGGCTGATTTGTTGCATAGGCGCGGCTTACGGAAACGAGCAAATGTAAGCCATGGCCTACAGGCTTGATTGCACCGCAATGACTCGAAATCGGGCGCGTACGCGAAGGCCAACCAAAGCATTGCGCTTGACGTCCTATTCCATCACGCTTAATCTACGCCCATGCGCCGCACGCACAGGTGATCGCACTTGCGAAACAGGTTAGCCGACTGGATCATTAATCGCAGATGTCCCTCTTCATCATCATCCTCTTCATCAGCACCGGCGTCACCCTGACGCTGGCGGTGCAGGCGTGGTGCCGCGGGGCGGCGCTGGGTTCCCGCGCCCTTTTCTTTCTGCATCTGACCGTCGCGGTCGCCAGTTTCAGCTACGCGATGAACGTGTCCGCGCTCACCCTGGAGGACAAGCTGTTCTGGAACCGGGTGGAATATCTAGGCGCGGCGTATATACCCACGCTGATGCTGACGGTGGCGCTGGCCATCACCGGACCGCGCAACTGGTTGCTTCCCGGACCGCTGGCCGGGCTGTTCGCCCTGCCGGCGATGGCCATGCTGGCCAACTGGACCAACGGCTGGCACGGACTTTACTATACGCGCACCTGGCTGGAGCCGGGTGGCACATTGGTCCTGCTGGCCAAGGCGCGAGGCCCGCTCTATCTGCTGAATTTCGGCTATGCTTATGCGGCCCTCGCGCTCGCCCTGTTCTTCATCGTCCGCGCCCTGCGCCGTCCGGGCCTGACCCCGCGGCCCCAGCTGGCCCTGCTGCTGGCTGCGTTCCTGATCCCCATTCTGCTGAACCTCCCCTACACCCTCCGCTGGATGCCGACCCCGCACGTCAATCTGACGCTCGTTGGGTTTTTCTGCGCGGCGCTGCTGCTGTCGATCGCCATCTTCCGGTTCCGCTTGATCGCAGCCCTGCCCCTGGAGATGGAGGAACGCAACCAGATGCTGCTCAGCCACGCCCACGCCATTTTTTACACCATTGGTCCCGATGGCATCATGACCTATGTTTCGCCGAACTGGCCGAACTTGCTGGGCCATGCGCCGGAGGAGGTCACGGGCCGAAGCTTCAGCGTGTTCGTCCTGCCCGAAGATCATGCCGCCTGCCACGCTTTTCTGGAACGGGTGGTCGCCACCGGCACCTTGCAGACCGGGGTGGAATACCGCGTCGTTCACAAGAGCGGGGAGATTCGATGGCACACCTCAAGCATCCTGCCGGTGAACGACAGCAAGGGCCGGTTGCTGGCCTATGTCGGCGCGGCGCACGACATCACCCGGCTGAAGCAGACCCAGCAGGAGTTGCACGTTGCCAACGAGCGACTCACCGGCCTGATCGCGAGCCGCGAGGCGGAACTGCGCCAGGCAATCCGGGAGGCGCTCACCGCCGCTGAGAGCGAAGCACGCCGGATCGGACAGGACATTCATGACGGACTTTGCCAGGACTTGATCGGTATCGTTCGTCTGGCGGAAGTCACCGCGATGCCGGCGGAGGACCAGTGCCGCCCTTGCCGGGAAGCGATGGCCCGTATCCGCGAACAGGCCACCCGCCTGGCCTGCATCGCCCGCGCCTTCTCGCACGATCTCACCCTGCACGAACTGGAGGTCCAGACGCTCTCGGAAGCGCTCGAGACGCTGGCCCGCCGGACCGATCAAGTGTTTGACACGGAGACCGAGATCAATCTGTCCGACCCGATCATTCCGTTGCCGCGCGATCAGCACCTGCACCTCTACCGCATCGTGCGCGAAGCGGTCGCCAATGCCGTGAAGCATGCCCATGCCCGGCACCTGTGGATCGAGCTGGTGCGCGAGCCGCACCAGTTTGTCGTATCCGTCAGCAACGACGGGCTTCCGCTGCCGGACCCCGGCCAACTGATCGAAGGGTTGGGGTTGAGGCAAATGCAGATGCGGGCCCGCCTGCTGGGCGCGAGTTTTTCTTTGAGACGGAACGACGCCAACCTCGCCGTCATGGAACTGATCGTCCCGCTGGAAGACCCCCAAGGCCTGTGAACAGGACACATCGCATGAAAACCACGCATGACATCTTCGTTGTCGATGACCATCCCCTGACCCGCAAGGGCCTGTGCGACGCCATCAACACCGAAGCGGATTTGCGGGTCTGTGCGGAAGCGGAAGGCTATCACGACGCCCTGCGCGGCCTGCGCGCATCGCAACCCGACGTGCTGGTCCTCGATCTGAACCTCAAGGATGGGAACGGCTGGACGCTGATGCAACAACTCGACACCGAAGGCCGCCTGCCGCCCACGCTGGTCCTTTCCGTCTGCGACGAGGAAGTCTATGCACGACGGCTGCTGGATGCCGGCGCGCGGGGGTATCTGATGAAGGACGAGCCCATCCGCATCGTGCTGGACGCGCTCCGGCGGATCCTGGCCGGACATCTGGTGGTCAGCGCCAGCATGACCTCCCTGCTCCTGCGCCCATCACCGAAACCGGGCGCCCATCCGCTCAGTGAACTCAGCGACCGCGAGTTGCAGGTGTATGAAATGCTCTGTCAGGGGCTGAGCAACAAGGCCATCGGCGAGCGGCTGAGCATCAGTCCGAAAACCATCGGCACCTACAAGGCCCGTCTGATGGAGAAGATGGGGGCCCGAACCACACACGAACTCGTCGAACAAAGCCGCGTCCCGTCGCCGCAGACGTCACCCCCCGCATGACGAAGCGGACACGCGGCAAAACGTCGTGGTGTCGGCAAGATCGGCAACCGGGCGGTTCAACGGTCGGCCGTGGGCTGCAACCTCATACCCCCTACTCCCCGCCGAACAGCCGCAATGCGTTGGCGGTCGTCAGGGTCGCAATGGCCTCGGGCGTGGTTTTCCGCTGTACCGCGAGGCAGGCCGCCACGTGCGGCAGATAGGCCGGCTCGTTGGGGCGGCCGCGCAGGGGGACCGGGGTCAGGTAGGGCGTGTCGGTCTCGATCAGCAGCCGGTCGTCGGGCACCGTCCGGGCCACCTCGCGCAGGGGGGCGGCGTTGGCGAAGGTGACGATGCCGCTGAAGCTCAGGAAGTAGCCCAGTTCCAGCAGCGCTTCGGCGAAGGCCTGATTGCCCGTAAAGCAATGGATCACCCCGGGGCGGTCCTCTCCCCCCCGCCGGTGATCCGCATTCCGGAGAAGGGCCAGCGTGTCTTCATCGGCATCGCGCGTGTGGACGATGACGGGGCGGTGCAGGCGTGCCGCAATGGCCAACTGGCACTCCATCAGCGCGCACTGGCCGCTGCGGTCTGTTTCGGCGCGGGAGTAGTCGAGCCCGATCTCGCCGACCGCCGCGAGTCCGGGCAGCGAAGAATCGATGAAGAACGCGGTAGCGGCGGTACAGGCCTCGATGCCTTTGGCCTGGTCACGGTCGAACCCCAGCGCCAGCATCACCTGCTCGGGATGGGTCACGGCCGCCAACTGGGCGCCAGCGTTGAGCGCTGCGCTGCCGCCGACGGCAAGCAGGCGCTGGACGCCCGCAGCGAGGGCCCGCTCCAGCAGACCGTCAATCTGGGCCCGGTCGGCGGGGAAATGGGCATGGGTGTCGAAAAAGAAGCTCATGCCGGAGTCAGTCCGTTCGGGATCGGATTGATCGGTCCGATCCGTCCAATGCCTTCCGATGGCAGGCCACGCTAGGCCTGCTTATCTCCGCCGCCCCCGGGAACCCAGGTCTGCGCATGGGCATGACTGGGCTGGGTCGCTGCGGATGGAGGGGGAATGGCGCGGGCGGGCGGTGCCGGCTCTTCGTGGGGCCGGCGCTGGTGCGACTCGCGACGGGGTGAGGACGGTTGCTCACGGCGGTCGGGGTGCGACTCGCGACGGGGTGCAGACGGTTGCTCACGGCGGTCAGAATGCGGCTCGCGACGGTGCGGGGACGGCTGCTCGCTGCGGTCGGCAGGCGGCTCGCGACGGGGTGAGGACGGTTGCTCACGGCGGTCGGCAGTCGGCTCACGTCGGGGTGCGGACGGCGGCTCGCTGCGGTCGGCAGGCGGCTCGTTCCGGGTTGGTGGTGCGGGCGGCTGCTCGCTGCTCGCGGCGGGAAGCACGGACGGGGTCGGTGTCCGTTCGGGCTGGCGGGCATCGTCTCGCGGCGGGCGTTCCGGACGGGGGTCCTCGCGACGGGGTCGTTCGCCACGGGGTCCGTCATCGCGATGGGGGTCGGCCGGCCGTGGACGGGGCCCGGAGTGTCCATCACGATGAGGGCCTTCCTCGCGGGGGCGGTCATAGGCTGGGCGCTCGCGGCGCGCGCCGGCATAACGCTCGGATGAACCGGAACCCGCAGGGCCATCCTGTCCTCCGCCATGGGGCGTATAGGGCAACGGATGCGGGAGCGGCTGGAGCAACTCCTCTTCGGGTTGCGTGCACTTGAGGGATTCGCCGAGGAACTTTTCAATTTCCGGGATTTGGAACGATTCGTCCTCGCAGGCGAAGGAGACGGCGATGCCGACCTTGCCGGCGCGCCCGGTACGGCCGATGCGGTGGACATAGTCCTCGGCCTCGTAGGGCAATTCGAAATTGACCACCAAGCCGATGTCGGCGATATGCAGACCGCGTCCGGCCACATCGGTGGCGACCACGATCTTTACGGCGCCGGAGCGGAAATCCTCCAGGACGCGCATGCGTCGATTTTGCAGGACATCGCCCGAAAGCAATTCACAGGGGAAGCCCTGGCGACGCAAACGGATGGCCAGACGATCGGTGCTCATGCGCCGGTTGCCGAAGATCAGGACGCGTTCGTCCTTGAACCGCTTCAGCAGGTTGCACAGCAGCATGAACTTTTGCGCCGCGGTCACGATAAAGACCTTCTGGTCGATGCTGTCGGAGGCGACGTGGTCGGGTTCGATCTCGATCTTGACGGGGTTGGGCATCCACTGCGTCGCCAGGCGCATGACATCGTCGCTCAGGGTCGCGCTGTACAGCAGCGTCTGGCGATGCTCCTTGTCCGGCAGGCAGTGCAGAATGCGTCGGACGTCGGGAATGAAGCCCATGTCCAGCATGCGGTCGGCCTCGTCGATGACCAGCGTATCCACGCGGCTGAGGTCGATGACACGCTGCCGTTGGAAGTCGAGGAGCCGGCCGGGCGTCGCGGCCAGCAGATCGACGGGTCCATCGGCAAGCTGGCGCTGCTGGCGGACGTAGTCCATGCCGCCGAAGACGGCGAGGCTGCGCAGGCCGCAGTACTTGCCCAGCAACTGCGAATCGTTGCAGATCTGCACGCAGAGCTCGCGCGTCGGCGCGATGACCAGCGCACGCGGCGTGCCGGGCTTGTCGGCCCGGGCCGCAGGTGAGCGGAGGTAGCGGGTCAGGATGGCGACCAGAAAAGCGGCGGTTTTTCCAGTCCCTGTCTGGGCGCGTCCGGCGACATTCGCACCGGCCAGTGCCTGCGTCAGGCTGGCGGCCTGGATCGGGGTGCAATACTTGAAGCCGAGATCGGCGATGGCGTGCATGATTTCGAGCGGGAGATCGAAATCGTGAAACCGCATGCGCCCAGCTTCGACGGGCACCGGGAACGCGTCCAAAGACCACGGAGCGGCATCAACCGCGGGCGCAGGAGCGGTGGGGGCGTGGTCGCCGGGCGCTTGCCGGGAATGTTCATCGCGGCGCGGTTGACGGCCATCCCGGGCGGGCGAGGCCTCATCGCGGCGGGGTTGACGTCCCTCGCGGGCCGTATGGTCCTCCTCGCGGCGGGGTTGACGTCCCTCGCGGGCCGTATGGTCCTCCTCGCGACGGGGTTGACGTCCCTCACGGACGGGGCGGTCCTCCTCGCGACGGGGAGCCGGGTGATCGCCGCCGCGGGCCTGACGCGATGAGGATCCTTGCGCGTCGGTCTGAGGCTGGTCATTCACACGCAGCGGCCGCCGATCCGGCGGTCTGCGCGAGGCGTCGCCCTGCCGTGGCATCGATTCGCGGGGTTCGCGCGAGGGATCGCCCTGCCGCGGCGTGGCTTCACGCGCCTGACGGGGTTGGTGGGGGTCGGTCGTCCGGTTCGGACGACGGGGCTCGCGATGGCGGGGTTCATCGCGGTGGGCAGGCGGACGGCCTGTTGAAGCGGGCTTCGTTTGAACATCGCCTCTGGGGGCGATCTTGTCACGGAGCGCTTCACCCAGCTTTTTCAATATGCGCAAAGGCATCCAGATCTCCAAAAAAAAGCAAAGCGGGCACGTATCGCGCCCGCTTGCAGATGAAACCAGTGTGAGCGTGCCCGAAGGCACGTCGATCAACGCTTCGAGAACTGGAAGCGTTTGCGGGCGCCGGGCTGTCCCGGTTTTTTGCGCTCTTTCATACGCGCATCGCGAGTCAGGCAACCGGCGGCCTTCAGCGGCTCGCGGAGGGTTGCATCGGCGATGACCAGGGCGCGGGACAACGCATGACGCGCCGCGCCGGCCTGACCGGTCGATCCGCCGCCCTTGGCGACGACGATCATATCGAACTTGTCAGCCGAGTTGGTGATGACCAGGGGCTGCGCCATGAAGGTGCGAGTCGCTTCGCTCGGGAAGAAGTCCTGGAGTTCGCGACCATTGATGGTCCACTTGCCCGTTCCCGAGAACAGGCGCACACGCGCGACTGCGGTCTTGCGCCGACCGGTAGCTGCTGCGATTTCATTCGCCATGGAATATCCTCTTCGTTTCTCTCAATATGCCGCCCAGCAGGAGGCACGAACCTTGAATCAGAGCTCGACCTTGCGCGGTTGTTGCGCCTGGTGCGGATGCTCGGCACCTGCATAAATCTTCAGGCGTGGCATCATGCGCTGGCAGAGATGGTTTCCGGGAAGCATCCCCGAAACCGCCTCTGAGATCATGCGGTCAGGATGGCGTTCGCGCATCGAAGCCGCCGTAAACGTGCGGCGTCCGCCACGCCAGCCGGAATAACGCTCGTAGATCTTGTTGGTCTCCTTCGAGCCGGTCAACTTGACCTTGGCGGCATTGACGACCACGACAAAGTCGCCCGTGTCAACCGCAGGCGTAAAGGTAGGTTTCATCTTGCCACGCAGTGCATTGGCAATAATGACGGCCGCGCGGCCCAGCGGTTTATCCGCGACATCAACCACAATCCACTCGCGGTTGACACCGGGATCCTTCGGAAGGAAAGTCTTCATGATAATAAGTTCAATTCTTCTTCGTCAAAAATGAGTGGTCAGTTTACCCCATGCTGAGGCTTTCTGTCAACACTCCAGTTAGTTTTTTTTAGCCGCGACCTTCATCGTGCGGGCTTAGTAGTGCAGGCTTTCGACCTTCGGGTCGTTCAGCAAGCTTTCAACCAGCTTCTGATGGGCCTTGGCCGGCCCTGCGACGTACATCGTGCAGCTCACCATCTTGCCGTCACGCTCAAACGAACGGGAGTGGCATTCGAGGTGGCACGCGGCAAGCATCGCGTCAAAATACCGGGCGTCAAAAGGCGCCGTCACGCCGACCGTGTAGGCATGTTCCTCGCGGACACCGTCGATCAACCGCGTCACGGTACGGAAAAACCAGAGCACGACGACCACCAGCAGGGTCGTGGTCAGAACCAGCGAAAAATAGCCGGCCCCGATGCCCATCCCCAGTGCGGCGGCAATCCAGATCACCGCGGCGGTCGTCACGCCCAGGATGCGCGGACCATTGCGCATGATGACTCCCGCGCCGAGAAAACCGATTCCCGACACGACCTGCGCGGCGACGCGCACCGGGTCATTCGGCGCCAGGCGTCGCGAGATGATGGTGAAGAATGTCGCGCCCAGGCAGATGAAGATCATGGTCCTCAGCCCGGCGGCCTTGTCCCGCGACTGGCGTTCGATGCCAATCAGGCCGCCCACGCCGACGGCCATCAGGATGGCAAGCAGATCCTGGTGGAACTGAATTGAAGTAAAATCAAACATCGGCTAAACGGAAACGGCGTACGCGGAACTCCGCGTTCGCCGTCTCGCACTCCCGCACGCATCCGCCCGGATGCCGGCTAGGCCTTCACAGCGTCGACCGCCTCTGGAGCCGGCACGGTGGCTTTGTTGCCGGCAACCCACTCGATCAACGCCATTTCGGCGGCGTCCCCGCGGCGCGTATGCGTCTTGATAATGCGGGTGTACCCCCCCGTGCGACCGTCCATGGCGGGCACAACATCATCAAACAGCTTCACGACCGCCTCCGGACTGCGCAGGCGGGCGGCGGCCAGGCGGCGCGACGCCAAGGTTCCTTTGCGAGCCAGGGAGACGATCTTCTCCGCATCGCGGCGAGCCTGTTTGGCTTTGGGCAGCGTGGTCTCGATACGGCCCTGAACGATCAAGTGAGACACCAACGAACCCATCATCTGTTCGCGATGGGACTTGGACCGTCCAAATTTCTTTTCGACGCGTTTGTGGCGCATGACTTATTGCTCTCTTCTTCGGGATGACTACGATTCGTTGTTCTTTTGAAAAGGGGCCAGCAGCTCGGGATCGATCGCGATTCCCAGGCCCACGCCGAGTTCGGCCAGCTTCTCTTTGATCTCGGTCAGCGACTTCTTGCCAAAGTTGCGGTATTTCAGCATATCGGCTTCGGTCTTGCACGCCAGTTCGCCGACCGTCGTGATGTTGGCGTTGTTCAGGCAGTTGGCCGCGCGCACGCTCAGCTCGATCTCGTTGACGCTCATGGCCAGAATGGCGCGCAGGCGCTCGCGGTCCTGGTCCTCGCGACGCTCGGCCTCCTCGACTTCGACGACCTCTTCGCTGTAGTCCACGAAGACATCGAATTGGTGACGAAGCAGCGACGCGCCGGTGCGGAGCGCCTCCTCGGGTGTGATCCGTCCGTCGGTCCACACTTCGATGACGAGCTTCTCGTAATCGGTGCGATGACCAATACGGGTATGCTCGACCTGGAAGTTGACGCGGGTGACCGGCGAGAAGATGCTGTCGATGGGGATGAGGCCGATTTCCTGTTCATCGGTCTTATTCCATTCGGCTGGGTGGAATCCACGACCGGTGCAGATGTCCGCCTCAAGCTCGAAATCGCCATCCTCGCCCACGGTTGCCAGTGGCTGCGCGGCATTGACGATCTGAACCGCCGAGGATGTTTCAAAGTCGCCGGCGGTGACGGTGCAGGGGCCCTTCTTGTGGATCGAAATGCGCTGCGGCACGCGTCCATGGGCCTTGATCAGCACCTGCTTGAGGTTCAGGATGATGTCGGTGACATCTTCGGAGACGCCGGGCAACGAGCAGAACTCGTGGCTGGCGCCCTTCAGCCTGACGGCCGTGATGGCCAGCCCCTCGATTGACGAGAGCATGACGCGACGAAGGGAATTCCCGATCGTGCGGGCGTAACCGATTTCAAAGGGCTCGGCCACGAAACGTGCATACTTGAGGTTTGCCGTCGTTTCGTCCTTGACAACCTTTTTCGGCATCTCAAAACGACTGAGTCGAACTGACATGGTGAGAATCCTTTCGTTTGGCAGGGCGGCGGACAAGCCGCCGCCCCGTCATCGAATTACCGCGAATAAAGCTCAACGATGGCCTGCTCTTCGACAACCGGAGCGATTTCCTCGCGCGTCGGGATGCTGAGCAATTCACCACGAAAGGCCTTCGAATCGACCGAGATCCATCCCGGAAGTTGGCGCGTCGTCGCCGCTTCGATCGCACGCGTCGCCTGATCGCGGCTCCGCGGACGGTCGCGGACGACAATCACATCGCCCACCTTCATGATCATCGAAGGAACGTTGGCGGTGTGGCCGTTGACCGACACATGCTTGTGCAGGACGAACTGACGAGCCGACTGGCGCGACACGGAAAAGCCCATGCGGAAGATCACGTTGTCCAGACGCAGTTCCAGCCGCTGAAGCAAGTTCTCGCCCGTGACGCCCTTGGCGCTCAACGCATGCTCGAAGAAGCGGCGGAACTGGCCTTCCTGCATGCCGTACTGCTGACGGAGCTTCTGCTTCTCGCGAAGCTGGCGGCCATATTCCGAAACCTTGCGGCTCCGGCGCATGCCATGCACGCCGGGAGCGGGACGCCCCTGGGCGAAGGCGCACTTCGACATGTGGCAACGCGCGCCCTTGAGAAAAAGCTTGGCGCCTGCACGACGGCACAACCTGCAACTGGGACCTGTGTACCTGCCCATTATACTCTCCTCCGCTTGCGCTGACGGCATCCATTGTGGGGAATGGAGGTGCAGTCACGAATGACGCTGACCTGAATACCTGCGTTCTGGATGGCGCGCACGGCCGACTCGCGACCCGCACCCGCGCCATGCATGCGCACTTCGACTTCGTGCATGCCCTTGGCATAGGCCTGACGAGCCGCGTCCTGCGCAACCATCGTGGCGGCAAAGGCCGTGCACTTGCGCGACCCCTTGAACCCGGCCTTGCCGGCCGAACTCCACGCGATCACGCCGCCACGCGCATCGGCAATGGAAACAATCGTATTATTGAACGTGGCCTTGATGAAGGCGATGCCGGACGGCACCGACCGCGCACGGGCCTTTTTCGCCTTGGTCTTGTCGTCGGCCTCGGCATTCGCGGCGGCCACATCCGGCCCGCCCGCGCTTAAAATGGACATGGCCTCGCTGACCACGACGGGTTTTGCTTCTTCGGTTTTCTCTTCGCTCATGCGTCAAGCCTCAAAATTTACGCGCCACTCTTCACTGCCGAACGCACTGCCTTGTCACGGACAGCGCTTACGGTCTTTTTCGACCCCTTGCGGGTGCGGGCATTGGTCCGCGTCCGCTGACCGCGCACGGGAAGACCCTTGCGATGCCGCTGACCCCGGTAACTACCCGTGCTGATCAGGCGGCGGATGTTCTGAGACACCTCGCGGCGCAGATCACCTTCCACCCGATAGTGCTCCTGAATGTACGCCGTGATATGGCGCACCTCCTCAGGCGTGAGGTCATCGGCATGTTTCGATGCCTCAACCTTGCAAGCTAGTACAACTGCGCGCGAACGCGCCGGGCCAATTCCGTGTATGTAGCGCAAGGCGTAATCCACGCGCTTGCGTCCAGGAATGTCCACACCCATCATTCTCGGCATGGTCTATTTCTCCAATCAACCTTGGCGTTGTTTATGACGAGGGTTTGTGCAACTGACGCGCACAATGCCCTTTCGCCGCACAATTCGGCAGCGTTCACATATCCGACGCACTGAACTTCGCACCTTCATGGTGAATCTCTCCAAATCGAAAAAGACATACAGTTTAGACCATTTACCCTAGACTTGTCCACTCTAAAAAGAATGAACCGCATCATCAGTCAGATGGCCGCCAAAATCATAGCTGCGTCAATATCTCGACGCCCCCTGCAACCACCGCGACCATGTGCTCGCAGTGTGCCGCATATTTCCCGTCGCAGGTCACGACCGTCCAATTGTTCGGCAAAACCCGCACCTTCCTGCTCCCCCGATTGAGCATCGGCTCAATGCAGAAGACCATTCCCTCTTTCAAGATCGGCCCGCGACCGGGACGGCCAAAATTCGGAACCTGCGGTTCCTCATGCAGATCGACCCCAATCCCATGACCGACAAATTCTTCCACGACGCCGCAGCTGCCGGCGTGCGCCTCCCGTTCGACCGCATGCGAGACGTCGGATAAATGACGCCCGGGCGCAACGGCGGCAATGCCCTGGTGCAGGGCACGCCGTGTCGTGTTCACCAAATCGATCACGGACGCGTCCGTGACCCCAACCATCACCGTCTCGGCGTTGTCCCCGTTGAAGCCGCGGAAACGCACGCCGACATCCACGCTGACCAGATCGCCCAGCTCAACGCGTCGATCCCCGGGAATCCCGTGAATCACCTCTTCATTGACCGAGACGCAAATCGAACCCGGGAATCCCCGATAGTTCAGAAACGCGCTCTCCGCCTCTCTCGCCCGGATCGCCTGGACGGCCACGGCGTCGAGGTCGGCCGTCGTCACGCCGGGTGCAACGGCCTGGCAGACTTCACGGAGCACTTCGGCCGCCAGGCGTCCGCTGACGCGCATGCCCGCCAATTGCGCCTCATTCTTGATCGGTATCACGCCATCACCGTCTGGGCGACACGTTCAACGACGGCGTCGGCATCGTCACTTCCATCAATCCGGACCAGCAGTCCGCGCGACTCGTACCAGTCGATCAGCGCCGCCGTCTGCTGCCTGTAAACCACCAGGCGGTTGGCGATCCTGCCGGGCAAATCGTCTTCACGCTGAATCAACGCCGAACCGCAGCTATCGCAAATTCCATCCACTTTCGGCTTCATGTTCTCGACATGGTACCCGGCGGCGCACTTGCCGCAGATCCGCCGCCCAGCCAGACGCCGGATGAGGATCGCCTCGGGCACCTCCAGCCAGACCGCCGCCGCAACCGTCGCGCCGGCACGCGCCACTTCAACAGCCAATGCAGAGGCCTGATGCTCGTTGCGCGGATAACCATCCAGCAAAATCACCGCTGCCGGCGCGCACCGCTCCAGGCGTTCGATCACCAGCGCACCCACCACTTCGTCGGCAACCAGCGCGCCCTCGCGCATCGCCGCCGCAGCAGTCCTGGAGGCAGGCGTGTCGGCCTGCTTGACCGCCACGCGCAGCAAATCTCCGCTCGACACGTGACACACCTTGAACCGCTTCACCAATCGTGCCGCAACCGTGCCTTTTCCGGAACCCGGCGCTCCTAGAAGAACAATCAGCTTCATGACCGGTTATTTCCTGCCGCGCAAACGACCATGCTTCAGGAAGCCATCATAATGGCGCATCAACAACATGGACTCCATCTGGCGCAGGGTATCCAGAGCAACACCGACCACAATCAACAGGCTCGTGCCGCCGAAAAAGGAGGCCATCTCCCAGGGCACATTGAGCTGCGCACGCAGCAGGGTCGGAAAGATGGCGATGACGATCAGGCCGATCGCGCCGATCAAAGTCACACGTGTCATGGTGTGATCCAGATACTCGGCAGTGGCCCGCCCGGGGCGGATGCCGGGCACGTAGCCCCCCGTCCGCTTCAATTCGTCGGCAATGCGCATGGCGTTGAACTGGGTGGCCACCCAGAAGAAGCAGAAGAACAGCACGAGCAACGTAAATGAAATCAGGTAGATGGCGCTGGTCATCTCGATCATCTGGCCACCGATCCACTTGGCCCAGCCCAGCCAGGGAAACTTGTCGATGTTGATCCGGGTCAGGATGACCGCCGGGAACTGCAGCAGCGGTCCGGCAAAGATGATCGGCATGACGCCGGAGAAGTTGACGCGCAGGGGCATGTAGCTGGCCTGTCCCCCGTAGCTCTTGGCCCCGACGGTGCGGCGCGCGGTGTGGATGGGGACCTTGCGGACGCCCTGCGTCAGCATCACGGTGCCGGCGGTGACCAGAAATCCGAGGAGGCACAACAGGGTCAGTTCAAAGAGGCTGTGCGTGGCCTGTTTTGCAAAGTAGCGGTCATAGGTTTCGATGAGCGCCACGGGGAGCCGGCTGCTGATGTTGATCATGATGATCAGTGAAATGCCGTTGCCGATGCCGCGCGCGGTGATCTGGTCGCCCAGCCACATGATCAGCATGGAGGCGGCTGTCATCGCGACGACGGTCATGATTTCGAAAGAAAAGCCCGGCTGCGCGACAAGCTGAAGATCGCCCTGTCCGAGGAAGGCTGGATTTTCGAGCGCACGGGCCAGAAAAAATCCCTGAAACACGCAGATGATGATCGTAAAGTAGCGGGTGTACTGGTTCAGCTTCTGCCGGCCGGTATCCCCTTCACGCGCGAGGCGCTCGAGCGCGGGGATGATGGCCGTCATCAGCTGCAGGATGATCGAGGCGCTGATGTACGGCCAGATGCTCAGAAAGCCCACCGAACAGCGGCTCATCGCGCCTCCGGTGAAGACATCGAACATCCCCATCAGGCCTCCACCCGCCCCGCTCGTCTCCTTGATGCGCGCGAGCGCGGCCTCCAGCACCTGCCAATTGACGCCGGGAGTCGGCACCATGGTCACGAAACGGCAGATGAAAACCAGGCCGAGCGTGAACAGGATGCGCTTCCGCAGTTCAGGAACCTTGAAGGTATTGGCAAAGGCTGCTAGCATGGTGGTGCTCCTCAGGACGCTTCACACGTTCCGCCGGCAGCGGTGATCTTGGCCTTGGCGGACTCGCTGTAGCCGCCGACCTTGATGGTCAGCTTCCGCTTCAGCTCGCCCAGGCCGAGAATCTTCACATGCGCACCGCAACCCGAGACCAGCCCGATGGTCGCCAGTGCACAGACATCGACGACCGCTCCGTCTTCAAAGGCGTTGAGCGCGGCGACATTGACGCCTTGCCAGTTCACCCGCGTATGGTTCTTGAAGCCGCGTTTGGGCATGCGCCGGATCAACGGCATCTGACCGCCTTCGAAGTGGTCCTTGTGCTTGTGGCCCTTGTGGGCGTACTGGCCCTTGTGTCCGCGCCCGGAGGTTTTACCGAGCCCCGAGGCCCGGCCGCGCCCCCGGCGTTTGCGGCTCTTGCGCGTTCCGGGCTCGTTCGTCAAACTGTGCAGATCCATCTTCCAAAACTCCCTGTGCGGGATGGCTCCCGCGAACCATCCACGCGAATTGCCTAGGCGCGAGCCGCGGCAACGGCTTCGCTCGAACGCAGTTGTTCCAACGCCGCAATTGTGGCCTTGACCACATTCAGGCGGTTTTTGCTGCCGAGGGACTTGCCCACGACATCACGAACGCCAGCGGCCTCCAGCACCGGACGCATGCCGCCGCCGCAGATCACGCCGCTGCCGTCTGGCGCCGGCTTGAGCAGGACGCGCCCGCCGTCAAAGACGCCGACCACCTCGTGCGGGATTGTTCGTCCGCGCATGGTGACCTTCATCATCTGGCGTTTGGCGGCCTCCCCCGACTTGCGGATTGCTTCGCTCACTTCGTTGGCCTTGCCGAAACCGAAGCCCACGCGGCCATCCCGGTCCCCGACCACGACCACGGCACTGAAACTAAAGCGGCGCCCGCCCTTCACAACCTTCGCGCAACGGTTGACAAAGACCACACGCTCGTCGAATTCGCTCTGCTGCTGGGGATCGCCCCGGCCTCTACGTTCCATAGCGCTCACTTGGACTCCTCTTCCGTCTTGATCTTGTCGCTGATTTTAAGACCGGCGGCAACCGCCGACTCGACAACTTCCTTGATGCGGCCATGGTACAGGAACCCGCCGCGGTCGACAACCACGCGAACAATTCCCCGGGCCAAGGCCGCTTCCGCCGCCGCCTTGCCGACCGCCTGCGCGGTCGTACGGTTGACGGACGCCTTCTCGCCGACCGTGGACGTCGCGGCCAAGGTACGCATCGCATCATCGTCTATGAACTGCACATACATGTTCTTGTTGCTGACGCAGATCGACATGCGCGGCCGTGCGGCCGTGCCCTTGACCCGCTGACGCAAACGCTGATGACGCCGTTGGCGCTGCTCTTTACGATTCTTCATAGTATCCGAAACTCCGATTGTGCGGCATTAAGCCAGCTTCTTGCCCTGCTTGCGGCGGATGACCTCGTCGGCGTACTTGATGCCCTTGCCCTTGTAGGGCTCGGCAGGATAATAGCTGCGGATGCGGGCCGAAACCTGCCCGACAAGCTGCTTGTCGATCCCTTCGACCAGCAGGCGGACGCCTTGCTTCTCGGTGATCTTGACTTCGGGAGGAATGGGAAACTCCTTGGGCGAGGCAAAACCGAGCGAGAGCATCAGTTTCGGTCCCTGAACCTGGGCCTTGAAACCAGTCCCCTCGATGACGAGCTCGCGACGGTAACCCGCGGTGACGCCAATGATCATGTTGGCGCACAGCGTGCGGAACAGACCGTGCAGACTGCGCTGGCTACGGGAGTCGTCGCTTCGGGCGACATGCAGAATCGCGCCGTCCACGCGGGCCGTGATCCCGGCGGGCAACTCCTGCGAGAGTGCGCCGCGAGTTCCCGTGACCGAGAGTGTCTGGCCATTGACCGTTACGGTCACACCGGCCGGAATGGCGACCGGGTTATTTCCGATTTTCGACATCGTTCAATCCTTACCAAATGGTGCACAGCACTTCGCCGCCAAGTTTGCGCTTGCGAGCCTCTTTGCTGCTCATGACGCCACTCGACGTGCTAATCACCGCAATGCCCATGCCACCGAGCACAGACGGAATTTCAGTTGTGGCGCAGTACCGGCGAAGCCCCGGGCGGCTGATGCGCCGCAAACCGCGGATGACCGGCTCGCCATCCGCCGTGTACTTCAGCACGACCCGCAACTCGCGGCTCGCGGCATCGCCATGCGTGATGGCGCCGATGAAACCCTCAGCCTTCAAGACACGGGCGATTTCGCCCTTCATGAGGGAAGTCGGCATGGTCACCTCGGGGAGGCGAGCCTTTTGCGCATTGCGAATGCGCGTCAACATATCAGCGATTGGATCTGACCAGCTCATCTTCGGGACCTACCAGCTTGCCTTGGTGACGCCGGGAATCTGCCCGGACAGGGCCAGCTCGCGAAAACACAGTCGGCAGAGCTGAAACTTGCGATAAACGGAATGCGGACGCCCGCAGCGCGAGCACCGGGTATACTTGCGCACGCCGAATTTGGGAGTGCGCTTCGCTTTAACAATCAAGCACGTCTTAGCCACTAGGGACTCCTTACTTCGGGTTGGCGCCGGTGAACGGCACACCGAGCAACGCAAGCAGCTCGCGGGCCATCTTGTTGTCGTCGGTGGTTGTGCAGAAGGTGATGTCCATCCCCTTCTCCGCCGGAACGTTGGTGGAGTCGATCTCCGGGAAAATCGTCTGCTCCTTGAGACCGAACGTATAGTTGCCGCGCCCGTCGAAGCCGCGGGGCGAAAGGCCGCGGAAGTCGCGGATACGCGGCAAGGCGACGCAGACCAGACGGTCCATGAACTCGAACATGCGGTCGCCGCGAAGGGTGACCTTGGCGCCGATCACCATCCCCTCGCGGAGCTTGAAGTTCGAAACGCTCTTGCGGGACTTGCATAGCTGGGGCTGCTGGCCGGTAATCGCGGCCAACCCCTCAACCAGCTTTTTCTGGACATCCTTCTCGACGATGCCGAAGCCCATGTTGACGACGATCTTCGTCAATCTGGGAACGAGCATCGGATTCGTGATGCCGAGTTTTTCCCGCAGTTTAGGCACCAGTTCGGTGCGATACTTATCCTTCAACCTGGCCATATTCGTCCTCTTATCAATCCAACACGCGTCCGGAACCCTTAGCCTTGCGTACGGCCTTCCCGCCGACGCGCACTCGCGAAATACGCACGCCCTTCTTCTTGTCAGGGTCGTAGGGCATCAAGTTCGAGAGCCGGATCGGCGCCTCGAACGTATCATAGCCGCCGTCGGGCTTGCTTTGCGAGCGGCGCACCGCCCGCTTGACCAGATTCAGCCCTTCCACCAGGGCGAATCCCTTGGTCGCATCGACGGACTGGACCCGGCCGGTCTGCCCCGCATATTCGCCGGCATTGGCGATCACCACGTCGTTCTTCTTGATTCGTGCGATACTCATGTTTACAGTCCCGTTAAACAACTTCCGGCGCCAAAGAGATGACCTTGGCACACGCCGTATCGCGAAGCTCACGCGCCACCGGCCCGAAGATACGGGTGCCGAGCGGGTTGAACTTGGCGTCGACGATAACGCAGGCGTTCTGATCGAACGCCACGAGCGAACCATCCTCGCGGCGGATCGGATGCGAGGTCCGGACGATGACGGCCAGGCAGACCTGCCCCTTTTTGACGGCCCCGGTGGGCGCCGCCTCCTTGATGGCCACGCGGATCACATCGCCGATATGGGCAAACTCCTTGCGCTGCCCCAGCACGCGGAAGCAACGGGCGATTTTCGCCCCGGTGTTGTCCGCAACAACTAAATTGGTTTCTTCGCGAACCATGGCTACTTAGCTCCTTCAGTGGCCGTGACCTTGGCGACCAGGCGCCAGCGCTTGGTGGCGCTCAGCGGACGGCACTCGGCAATCTCGACCGTGTCGCCGACCACGGCCACGTTCGCCGCGTCGTGCACATGATAGTTCTTCGTCTGGCGAATCACCTTGCCATACTTCGGATGCGGCAGGCGACGCTCGCCCTGGACGACAATGCTCTTGTCGCCGCTGCGGCTGATCACGACACCCCGACGGCTCTTGCGGCCCCCGCGAATTAGGACTTCCTCGCTCATGACAAACTCTCCCGCTCGGCGGCGATCGTCTGCATGCGTGCGACGTCGCGACGCAGATAACGAATCTGGACCGCCTTCTCAACGGCAACGCCGCTGCGATTCTTCAGACGCATAGAGGCGACTTCCCGCGACGTTTCGCGGATCTTCGACGCCAGTTCCTCTGCGCTTAATTCTCTTAAATCCCTTGGCTTCATCACATAGCTCCCGACGGCAAAGCCGCCTCGTCGCGATTGTCAGCGGTTACGCGTGACCAGTTGCGTTTGGATACCCATCTTCGTGTCCGCCAGGCGCAGGCACTCGCGGGCGATCGCTTCCGGCACGCCGCCGATCTCGAACAGAATTTTTCCCGGCACGATCACGGCAACCCAGTATTCGGGATTGCCCTTGCCGCTGCCCATGCGAACCTCGATGGGCTTCTTGGTGACGGGCTTGTCCGGAAAAACTCGGATCCAGACCTTGCCCTTGCGCTTCATGGAGCGGTTCATCGCCACGCGGCACGCTTCGATCTGCGTGCTCTTCAACCAACCGCGCGACAGGGCCTTGATCCCGTAATCACCGTAGGTCAGCTCAGTCCCCGAGGTGGCGTAGCCGCTGCGGCTACCCTTCGATTGTTTGCGGTGAATGACCCGCTTAGGCATTAGGGGCATGGCTCTTCCTCCGGGTTCCGCTGGTCCGTGCAGGCTGGAAATCATCCCGCTTGCAGATCCAGACCTTGACGCCAATCAGACCGGCCGTCGTGTGGGCTTCGGCGAAACCGTAGTCAATGTTGGCACGCATCGTGTGCAGGGGCACCTTGCCCTCCTTGCTCCACTCGACACGCGCGATTTCCGCGTTGTTGATTCGACCGCAGCAGCGGATCTTGATTCCGTCGACGCCCATGTCCATGGCGATCTTCTGCGCACGCTTGATGGCGCGGCGCAGCGCCACGCGGCGCTCGATCTGCTGCGCAATGCCCTCGGAAACGAGCTGGGCATTGGCGTCCGCGTCGCGGACTTCGTGAATCTCCAGATAGATCTCCTTGCCGGTCAGCTTGGCCAGTTCCTGTCGGACCTGATCCACGTCGTTGCCGCCCTTGCGGCCGATGACGATCCCCGGACGAGCCGTGAAGATGTTGACGCGCACGCGGTTCGCATAGCGTTCGATGACGACCTTTGAAACGGCGGCATTGGCCAGACGCTTCATGACCGCGGCACGAATGGCCTGATCTTCGGCCAGCAGCTCGCCGAAATGCTTCTTGTCGCTATACCAGCGCGACCGCCACTGCTTATCCAGGGCTACCCGGAATCCGATCGGATTGACTTTCTGTCCCAAGTTCCGCTCCTTCCTAAATCAGTTTTTGACGCCGTCGGTCAAGATGACCGTCACATGGCACAACCGCCGGGCGATCGGACTCGCGCTGCCACGAGCGCGAGGCCAGTGACGACGCATCCGGACGCCCTCGTCAAACACGGCCAACTTGACCTTGAGGCCATCCACGTCCAGGTTGTTGTTATGACGCGCATTGGCCATCGCCGACTTCAGCGTCTTGCTCAGGTGAAGTGCAGCCTTCTGGGCGCTGAACTGCGTGACCTTGAGCGCTTCCGCGACAGGAAGCCCTTGAACCTTGCGTGCCAGGGGCCGACCCTTTTGGGCCGACAAGCGCACATTTCGAGTTATTGCAGAGATTTCCATGGTCTATCCACTCCGCCTACTTGGCGACAACTTTGTTGGTGGTCGTGCCATGCGAGCGGAAAATGCGCGTCGGCGCAAACTCCCCGAGACGGTGGCCCACCATGTTCTCATTGACAAAAATGGGGATATGCTGCTTGCCATTGTGTATGGCAAACGTCAAGCCTACGAACTCAGGCATGATCATGGAGCGGCGCGACCAGGTCTTGATCGGCTGGACGCGTCCGCTTTGACGCATCTTCTCCACCTTCACCAGCAGCTTGGGCTCCACGTAGGGCCCCTTCTTGATTGACCGTGCCATCGCTTACTTTCTCCGCTTCACAATGAATTTGGCCGACTGCTTGCGCGGGTTGCGCGTCTTGCCACCCTTGGCCAACTGACCCCACGGCGAGCGCGGATGACCACCACCGGAGGTACGGCCTTCGCCGCCGCCCATCGGATGATCAACCGGGTTCATCGCCACACCACGAACGGTAGGCCGAATGCCCATCCAACGCTTGCGACCCGCCTTGCCGAGCTTCACGCCGTTCCAGTCGGCATTGCCCACCTGGCCGATCGTCGCCTGGCATTTCACGCGGATCTGGCGGATTTCGCCAGACGGCATCCGGACGCTGGCGAACTCGCCCTCCCGGGCCATCAGCTGCGCACTGTTGCCCGCCGAACGGACCAACCGCGCACCGGCACCCGGAACCAGCTCGATGCTGTGAATCATCAGCCCCAGCGGTATCTTCGAGAGCGGCAGGGCGTTTCCGACATTCGGCTCCGCATCCGGTCCCGACAACAGCAACGTGCCGACGACCAGGCCGGCCGGCGCGATGATGTAGCGCTTTTCGCCGTCGACGTAGTTGAGCAGCGCCAGATTCGCCGTGCGGTTCGGATCGTACTCGATGCTCGCCACACGCGCGGGAATGCCCGCTTTGTCGCGCTTGAAGTCGACGATGCGGTAACGCTTCTTCGCACCGCCGCCATGGTGGCGGGTCGTGATTCGGCCGACGTTGTTGCGCCCGGCCGTGCGGCGCTTGGCTTCGGTAAGCCCGCGCTCCGGCGTGGATGTTGTCAGCTCCTCGAAGGTCTGCGATATCCGGAACCGCAGGCCAGCTGATCTTGGTTTGTAACTCTTTAAGCCCATGTTTCTGTTGCCTCCAACGGCGTCAGATCGTCTCGATACGTTCGCCGGCCTTCAATGTCACGATCGCGCGTTTCCAATCGGAACCCTTCACGACGCGACGATTGCGCAGCACGCGCGTATGTCCCATGTAATTCTGTGTGTTGACGGACAAGACGTGAACCCCGAACGTTTTTTCGACAGCCGTTCGGATCTCGATCTTGTTCGCCGCCGGAGCGACTTCCAGCAAATACTGGTTGCCGGCGGCCAATTGCGTGCCCTTCTCGGTCACTTGAACGCGTTTGATGATTTCGGCGTGCTTCACGACTCCACCTCCGTCTTCCGCATGCGGGCCACCAGCAGGTCCAGGGCATCGCGAGCCACAACGACCAGGCGCGGCGCCAGCAGGGAATAGACATCCAGATTGTCGGCCGTGACCACATTCACCCGTGGCAGATTGCGCGCAGAGCGTTCCACCGTGGGAATCACCTTCGCGGTCACCAGCAGGATCCGTCCCGCGGCCCCCATCTGCTTCAGGAGGTTCGCCAGGGTCTTCGTCTTGCCGTCCGCAATGTCAAACGCATCGACCACGACGACCTTCTGCGTGTTGATCTGCTCGCTGAGCGCATGCCGGAAGGCCAGCTGTGCAACCTTGCGGTTGACCTTGACCCCGTAGCTGCGCGGATGGGGCCCCATCGCGACGCCGCCACCCCGCCAGATCGGAGACTGGCGCGAACCGGAGCGGGCGCGGCCCGTCCCCTTCTGCTTCCAGGGCTTCTTGCCGCTGCCCGCGACCTCGCCCTTGGCCAGCGTCGAAGCCGTGCCGGCGCGCCGTGCATTCTGCGTCGCGACCACCACATCCTTCACGGCCTGATCGCCCTTATCGAGGACCATCAGGTCGTCCGCGAAATCCACCGCGCCTGCGGCTTCACCTTTTGCATTGTATAAATTGATCTTGCTCATGGCGTCTTCATGCCTTCTTGAGGGCTTTTCTCACAATGACCATCGCACCCGACGGTCCCGGAACCGCACCGCGGACGAGCAGCACGTTGTCGTCCTTGCGGAGCTGAATCACGGCCAGGTTCCGGGCGGTCACCGAGACCGCGCCCATGTGCCCCGGCATCGGCTTGCCTTTGCGGACCCAGCCGGGCAGGTTGCGCTCGCCGATCGAGCCGATGCGGCGCTTCGAATGGCCGCCATGCCCGTGGGGACCGCCAGCCATGCGGAACCGGCGGACCGCCCCGGCAAAGCCGCGGCCCTTGGAGATCGCCGTGACATCGACGAGGTTGACGCCTTCGAAAACGCCCACCGTCATCGTATCCCCGACCTTGATGCTCTCGCCGGCATCCAGACTGAACTCGCGCAACTCGCGGCAGGGCTGAACCCCGGCCTTCTCGTAGCGTGTGCGAACCGCCTTGGTCAGGCGTTGCGGCTTCTGGGGCAGATAGCCCACTTGAACCGCATCATAGCCTTCCTTGGCCAGTTGCTTGATTTGAACGACGGGGCACGGCCCGACCTCAAGCATCGTGACGGGCACGAAGTGTCCATGACTGTCCCAGACTTGCGTCATGCCTAATTTTTTTCCAATCAACCCATCCATGGTATTCCCACCGCCTTGCTGCGCTTAGATTCGAATTGATATGTCCACGCCGGCCGGCAGGTTGAGTTTCTTCAACTCATCCACCGTCTTGGCCGTGGGACTGACGATGTCGAGCAGACGCTTGTGCGTCCTCATCTCAAACTGATCCATGGACTTCTTGTCCACGTGCGGACTGCGATTCACCGTCCAACGCTCAATGCGCGTCGGCAGGGGAACCGGTCCCACGACCTGCGCGCCCGAACCCCGGGCGGTGTCGATGATGTCCGTGACGGCCTGATCGAGTACTCGATGATCATAGGCCTGCAATCGAATGCGTATGCGCTGACTTTGCATGCTGCTACCGCTACCTGTTTAATAATTGATCTCGTATGGCCCGGGGCACGACGGAAAACTCATCCGGCTCCATCGTGTAGCTGGCGCGACCTCGCGACAGCGACCGGATCCCCGTCGAATAACCGAACAACTCCGCCAGGGGAACGCCCGCACGCACGACCTTCGTGCCACCGCGTTCCTCCATGTCGCGCACCTGTCCGCGGCGCGCGTTGACATCGCCAATGATCTCGCCGACATGTTCCGGCGGCGTCACGATCACCAATTCCATGATCGGCTCCAGCAACTCGGGCTGCGCGGCTTCCGCCGCCGCCCGAAAGGCCATCACCGCCGCCGTGCGAAACGCGACGGGCAACGCATTCTCCGCGTCCCCCATCTTGACCGCCGTTACGCTCGCCGCCAAGTCGATCATCGGATAACGCGCCAGCACACCCGTGCTGATGCCATCCGCCAAACCCAAATCCACGGCCTCGGCCAAAGCCTCCGGCACGTCGCGGCATGCGCGCTTCGCCTCCGTGGTCACGCCTGAACCGCGGGGACGCGGTGCAACTTCCACGGACACTTCGGCATAGAGGCGCTTGCCCCCGATCTCGCGATCAAAAATATAACTGCCCCGGCCCGGCCCCATGACGGTCTCATAGTACGAAACCATCGGCCGACCCGTATTGGCCGACACGTTGAATTCGCGCCGCAGACGATCGACGAGCACGTCCAGGTGAAGCTCGCCCATTCCACTCAGAATCAATTGCCCCGTATCGGCATCCACGCGGACGATGCAAGTCGGATCCTCGTCGCTCAAGGACTTGAGCGCAGTCTCCAGCTTGTCCCGGTCTGCACGGGACTTGGGTTCGATGGCCATGAACATCACCGGCTCCGGCGCCACGATGCGCTCCAGGACCAGGGGCTGATGTTCGGTGCACAGTGTATCACCTGTCGTCGCGCCCTTCAAGCCTACAAGTGCACCAATTTCACCGGCATGCAAAGCGTCCACATCGCTCTGCGAATCGGCCTGCAAACGGACCAGACGGAGGATTCGTTCGCGCTTGTGCGTCCGCGGGTTGAAGACATTCTGGCCCCGGCGCAGCACACCGGAATAGATGCGCACAAAGAACAGCCGCCCGACATAGGGATCGGTGGCGACCTTGAAAACCAGGGCGGCCAGCAACTCGCCGTCGTTGCAGGCGCGCGCCACGGCCGCACCGGTCTTGAGATCGGTGCCGGCGATCTCCGGACGATCCTCGGGCGAGGGGAGAAAATCGACAACCCCGTCGAGGAGGCATTGAACGCCCTTGTTGCGCAGGGAGCTCCCGCAGAAGACGGGGACGATGCGCGAGGCGATCGTCGCCCGGCGGATGGCGGGGATCAGGCGTTCGGCCGGAATATCGGGGTTTTCCAGGTAGGTATCCAGCAGCGACTCGTCGTCGCCTGCGATGCGTTCCACCAGCTCGGCGCGGGCACGCTCGGCTTCGGCGGCGTAGGCGGCGGGTATCGGCGCCCGCACGACCGTCACACCTTGATCGCCCTCTTCGAAGGTGAGCGCCGTCATCGCCAGCAGATCGATGACGCCGCAAAAGGTTTCGGCTTGGCCCATGGGGATGCTCAGGACCACCGGCACGGCGCCCAGCTTGGTTTGGATCTCGGCGATAACCGCCTTGAAGTCGGCGCCCATGCGGTCCATCTTGTTGACGAAGACCAGGCGCGGGACCCGGTAGCGGTCGGCCTGGTGCCACACCGTTTCGGACTGGGGCTGCACGCCGCCCACGGCGCAAAAGACGCAGACGGCACCGTCGAGCACGCGGAGCGATCGCTCGACCTCCATCGTGAAATCGACATGCCCGGGCGTGTCGATCAGATTGATCTGCATGCCACGCCAGGCGCAGGTGATCGCGGCACTCGTGATCGTGATGCCGCGCTCGCGCTCCTGGATCATCCAATCGGTAACGGTGTTACCGTCGTCGACGTTCCCGAGACGATGCGTGCCGCCGGCATAGAAGAGGATGCGCTCGGTCGTGGTGGTCTTGCCCGCGTCAATGTGGGCGACCACGCCGATGTTCCGGACATCGGAAAGGGGCACGGCACGACCTGAGCCCGTTTTATCGGGCTGAGATCCCTTCTGCTCTTTTTCCGTGTTGTCCAAAACTAAACTCATCCCGGTCTTTCGAGTCGCCGTCACCAGGCGTAATGCGCGAAGGCCTTGTTGGCTTGCGCCATGCGGTGCGTGTCGTCACGCTTCTTGACGATGTTGCCCTGATTTTCGTAGGCTTCGAGCATCTCCAGCGCGACGGCCTTGGGCATCGGCGTACCGCGGCGTGCACTGGCGTACTGAACCATCCAGCGCAACGCCAGCGCAAGCTGACGCGAAGGACGGATTTCGACGGGCACCTGGTAGGTCGTGCCGCCGACGCGGCGGGACTTGACCTCGACCTTCGGCTTCATGTTGCCGATCGAGGCATCCAGAACTTCCAGAGGGTCCTTGCCGGTCTTTTCAGCCAGCACTTCAAGCGCACCGTAAACGATCCGCTCAGCCGTGGTCTTCTTGCCGCTGCGCATCAACGCGCGAACGACCTTGGCGACCAACTCGCTGTTAAACTTGGGGTCCGGCGTTACGCCGCGCTTATATGTTCTTCGCCTTCTCGACATGGCTGTTCAATCCTCGCGATATTACTTGTTGCCAGGCGCCTTCGTGCGCTTCACGCCATACTTGGAGCGGCTGACTTTGCGCTCCAGCTTGTTCGTATTGCTGGGGCCGGCACCGCCCAGCGAATCCAGCGTGCCGCGGACGATATGGTAACGGACGCCCGGCAAGTCCTTGACGCGCCCGCCACGCACCAGGACAACGCTGTGCTCCTGAAGATTGTGGCCTTCACCCGGAATGTAGGCCGTCACTTCGTAGCCCGTCGTCAGACGGACGCGCGCCACCTTGCGCAAGGCGGAGTTCGGCTTCTTGGGCGTCTGCGTCTTCACGAGCAGACAGACACCCCGGCGCTGGGGGCAGCACTTCAGGGCAGGCGACTTACTCTTGTTAGTCGTCTGCTTGCGGCCCTTGCGGACAAGTTGATTGATAGTTGGCATTCGGCGTGATTCCTCCCGCTTGCAAAAAGGCGGTTATGTTATCAAAGGGACTTCTGATCGGCAAGCACCAAATCATATTCCTAAAACATCCTGGGCTTTCCGCTGCGCCTCTTCGGCACTGGGTCGCAGTTCGTCCAACTCGATCGGCTCCACCAGCGGCACCAGCTTGATATGCCGGTGCATCGGGAAGCCCGTGCCGCCCGGGATCAAGTGTCCCAGGATGACATTTTCCTTGAAGCCCCGCAGTTCGTCCACGCGGCCCATGGTGGCAGCGTCCGTCAGGACACGCGTGGTGTCCTGGAAGGAGGCCGCGGAAATGAAGCTGTCGGTTTCCAGCGATGCCTTGGTGATGCCCAGCAGCGCCGGTTGCGCTTCGGCGGGACGCTTGCCTTCGGCCGCGATCTGTTCGTTGACTTCGATGAAGTGCTGGCGCGAAATCTGTTCACCCCAGAGAAAATCGGTGTCGCCGGGATTGGTGATGCGCACTTTGCGCAGCATCTGGCGCACGATGATCTCGATGTGCTTGTCGTTGATTTCGACGCCCTGCAGGCGATAGACCTGCTGGACCTCGCTGACGAGATAGCGCTGCAGTTCCTGCGGGCCGCAGACATCCAGGATCTCCTGCGGCACGATCGGCCCGTCCGTCAATTGCTGACCCTTCTTCACGCGGTCGCCCTTGAACACGACGATGTGCTTGCCCATCGGAATCAGATGCTCCTCGTAGGCATTCGTCACTTCGTCGCGAATGATCAGACAGCGGCGCCCGCGCTGGTTCTCGCCGAATTCAACCACGCCCTCGATCTTCGCGATGTCGGCGGCGTCTTTCGGATGGCGCGCCTCGAACAGCTCAGCCACGCGGGGCAGACCGCCGGTGATGTCGCGGGTCTTCCCTTCCTTGCGCGGCGTCTTGGCCAGCAGCTTGCCCGGCGAAACGCGGTCGCCTTCGTTGACCATGACGTGCGCACCCACGGGGATGTGGTAGTAGCCCAGCACAGAGCCCGTCTTGGAGTCGGTCACGATGATCTGCGGATGCAGCGCCTCGCGCGTCTCCATGACGACGAGCGTGTGCATGCCCGTCTGCTCGTCGCGCTCGGTCTGTACCGTGACATCCTCGACGAAGTCGTGGAAGCTGACCGTGCCGTTCTTTTCTGCAAGCACCGGCACGCTGTGCGGATCCCACATGCCGACGGTCTTTCCGGTGGCGATACTGTCGCCGTTGTCGACCATCAGCGCCGTGCCGATCTGCAGGGTCACGCGCTCGAGCTCGCGGCCCTTGGCATCGCGGATCACGATCGCGCCATTCTTGTTCAAGACGATGTTGTGCCCGTCGTCGTTGCGGACGACACGCAGGTCGTCCTCGTAGGTCACGACACCCGTATGCCGCGTGACGATCTCCGGCGTCGAAACGACGGCTTGCGCCGTGCCGCCGATATGGAACGTACGCATGGTGAGCTGCGTGCCGGGCTCGCCGATGGACTGCGCGGCCACGATGCCCACCGCCGTGCCGATCTCCACCAGGCGCCCCGTCGACAGGTCGCGGCCGTAGCACTTCGCGCACATGCCGTAGCGCGAATCGCACGTCAGACCGCTGCGGATCCAGACGCGGTCGATCTGCGCAGCGTCGATGCGGGCGCAGGCGGCTTCGTCGATCTCCTGATCGGCCGCCAGAATGATCTCGTTGTTGGCGGCGTTGATGACGTCGTGCAGGGAGGTGCGCCCGAGAATGCGCTGCTTCAGCGGCAGGTTCCCCTCGCCCTCCGTGCTCGCCTCGATCTCGATGCCGTTCACGGTGTTGCAATCCTGCGTCATGATGTTGACGTCCTGCGCAACATCGACCAGCTTTCGGGTCAGATAGCCGGCATCGGCGGTCTTCAAGGCCGTGTCCGCCAGCCCCTTGCGGGCGCCATGCGAGGAGATGAAGTATTCCAGGACGCTCAGCCCTTCGCGGAAACTGGCCGTGATCGGGTTCTCGATGATCTCGCCCGACGGCTTGGCCATCAGGCCGCGCATGCCGGCGAGCTGGCGGATCTGGGCCTTGGAGCCTCGCGCCTTGGAGTCGACCATCATGTACATCGGATTCGTCTCGGACGGGTTTGGCGTCTCGCTCGTGACGTTCTTGTCGATGGCGACGTAGAGATCCTCGGCGATCTTCTCGTGGGTGGTCGTCCAGATGTCGACGATCTTGTTGTGCCGCTCGCCCTCGGTGATGACGCCCACCTGCAGCTGCTGCTCGACCTTCCGGACCTCCTCGCGGGCCCGGACCAGCAGCCCATCCTTGGAAGCCGGGCGGATCATGTCCTTCAGACCCATCGACACGCCGGCCAGACAGGCATGCTCGAAGCCCATCGACTTCAACTCGTCCAGCACGCGGACCGTCACGGCGTGACCGGCCACCTGATGGCAGAGGAGAATCAGATCGCCCAGCTTGCTCTTGTCGACCTTGTCATTGACGAAGCCGAGCTCGGGCGGCCAAACCTCGTTGAAGATCACGCGGCCGACGGTCGTCTCCAGCAGCTTCGCCTCGGGCTTGCCGATGCGGGTGTCGCGGCCATAGTCGGGATTGCGGTAGCGGATGCGCGAGTGGACATGGACGTGGCCCTCGGCACGCGCCAGCATGACTTCCGGCGCGGAGCCGAAGAGCGGAATGTGCTCCGCGGGGGCGAAGGGATTCTTGCCGGCCACACGGCCGTGCAGCTTGTCCTGCTGTCCCGCGACCGTCAGGTAGTAGATTCCCAGCGCGATGTCCTGCGTCGGCGTCATGATCGACCGTCCCGACGCCGGCGAGAAGATGGAGTTCGACGCCAGCATCAAGAGGCGGCTCTCAAGCTGGGCCTCGACCGAGAGGGGCACGTGCACGGCCATCTGGTCACCGTCAAAGTCGGCGTTGAAGGCCGTGCAAACCATCGGATGTACCTGAATGGCCTCACCCTCGATCAGCATGGGCTCGAAACTCTGGACCGAAAGGCGATGGAGGGTCGGCGCACGGTTCAGCATGACCGTCTTGCCCTTGATCACCTCTTCGAGCGCCTCCCAGACCTGGTCGTCGTGACGTTCGATCAGCTTGCGCGCGCTGCGGACGGTGTGGCAGATGCCCAGATCCTTCAGGCGCCGGATGATGAACGGCTCGAACAAGGTCAGCGCCATCTTCTTCGGCAGGCCGCACTGATACAGCTTCAGCTCGGGACCGACGACGATGACGGATCGCCCGGAGTAGTCGACGCGCTTGCCCAGCAGGTTCTGGCGGAAACGACCGTTCTTGCCCTTGAGCATGTCGCTCAACGACTTCAGGGGGCGGTTCCCCGAACCGGAGACCGCACGGCCATGGCGGCCGTTGTCGAACACCGCGTCAACCGCCTCCTGCAACATCCGCTTCTCGTTGCGGATGATGACGTCCGGCGTCTTGAGCTGCAACAGGTTCTTCAGCCGGTTGTTGCGGTTGATGACGCGCCGGTAGAGATCGTTCAGGTCGGAGGTCGCGAACCGGCCGCCTTCCAGAGGCACCAGCGGCCGCAGCTCCGGCGGAATGACGGGAAGGACGTCGAGAATCATCCACTCGGGCTTGGTGCCGCTCGAGCGGAACCCCTCGCAGGACTTCATCCGTTTGGTGATGCGCTTGCGGGTCTGCTTGCTCTTCGTGTTTTCGATCTGCTCTTCGAGATCGGCCATCATCTGGTCGAGATCGATCTTGCCCAGACACTTGCGGATCGCCTCGGCGCCCATCATCGACTGGAAGTTCTCGCCGTACTTCTCGACGGCTTCGGCATACTCCGTCTCGGGCAGCAACTGGAGATAGCTGAGCGGCGTGTCGCCGGGATCGACAACCAGGCGATCCTCGTAGTAGAGGACGCGCTCAAGCTGGGTCGCCGTCAGGTCGAGCATCAGGCCGATACGGCTGGGCGTGCACTTGAAGAACCAGATGTGCGAAACCGGCACGGCCAGCTCGATGTGGCCCATCCGCTGACGGCGCACGCGGGAAACGGTGACTTCGACGCCGCAGCGGTCGCAGACCACGCCCTTGTGCTTGATGCGCTTGTACTTTCCGCACGCGCATTCCCAGTCCCGCGTCGGCCCGAAGATGCGCTCGCAGAAGAGCCCGTCCCGCTCCGGCCGGTAGGTCCGGTAGTTGATGGTTTCAGGATTACGGACCTCGCCGTGACTCCATGAACGCATGGTCTCCGGCGAGGTCAGCGAAATGCTCACCGCATCATACTGCTCTGACTCGGAGCCTCCCAGCACTTCCTTGGCGGCATATGGATTCAATGTTCGTCTCCTGCTAAAGGCTTTAAATAACCGGAGCGGGGTGGCTGTTGCCGCCCAGCAGTTTCATGTCCAGGCAGAGTCCGCGCAATTCGTTCATCAACACCGAGAAGGATTCCGGCATGCCGGCTTCCAGCGTGTTGTTGCCCTTGACGATGGACTCGTAGATGCGCGTCCGGCCGGCGACATCGTCGCTCTTGACCGTCAGCAGCTCCTGGAGCGCATAGGCGACGCCGTAGGCCTCCAGTGCCCAGACTTCCATCTCGCCCATGCGCTGTCCGCCGTACTGGGCCTTGCCGCCGAGCGGCTGCTGCGTGACCAGCGAATAGGGGCCGGTCGCACGCGCATGGATCTTGTCGGTGACCAGATGATGGAGCTTGAGCATGTAGATCTGGCCGACCACGACGCGCTGGTCGAACGGCTCGCCCGTGCGGCCGTCGTAGACCACCGTCTTGCCATCCTCGCAGAGATAGGGGGTTTCGCCCGGCGTCTTCTCCTGGACCTGGCGCGCCTTGCGCAACAGCTCGTCGATCTCCTTTTCCGAGACGCCGTCGAACACCGGCGTGGCCGCGTAGAAGCCCAGCACCTTGCAGGCCACCCCGAGATAGGTCTCGAAAAGCTGCCCCAGGTTCATGCGGGACGGCACGCCCAGCGGATTCAGGACGATGTCGACCGGCGATCCATCCGGCAGGAACGGCATGTCGCAGACCGGAACGATCTGCGCGACAACGCCCTTGTTGCCGTGACGGCCGGCGAGCTTGTCGCCGACCGAGAGGTTCTTCTTGCTGGCCACGTAGACGCGCACCTGCTTGACCACGCCGTTCTCGTCGTGGTTGCCGAAGCTGTCCAGGCCGAAGGCATCGCCCTGCGCCTCCAGCGCGTCGAATTTCGGGCGGTACTCGCCGATGATCTCCTCGATCTTCTGCTGCACGGGGCTCTGTTCGATCTGAATGTGATCGTGCGCGCGTGCCAGGCGGGACAGGAGCGTCTTGGTGATCTTGCGGTTGGCCGGGATGATCGTATCGCCGGTCTCGACATCGATCACATCCAGGGGGATCTTCTCGCCCAGCAGAATGTTGCTCAAGGCCGTCGTGAGCTGCTCCTCGAGCGCCACGCGCTGCTTCTTGCGCTCGGCATCGATATCCCGGACATCCAGCTCCTCGACATGCGGCTTGATCTCGCCCGCGTTCTCGTCGGGCTCGTCGATTTCGAGGGCGTGCGGCTCGTCGTCCTCAACCCCCTCGACGGGCTCGTCACCGGAGATGCGGGGAATGATGGCGGCGGAAGTCGACGACCGGCGTGCATCCTGTTGCGCGGTGACCTTCACGTCCATGACGATGCCGTAGACCCCGCTCGGAACGGTCAGCGACGTGTCGCGGACATCCGCAGCCTTTTCGCCGAAAATGGCGCGCAACAGGCGCTCTTCCGGCGCCAGTTCCGTCTCGCTCTTCGGCGTGATCTTGCCGACCAGGATGTCGCCGGGGCGGACTTCGGCGCCGATGCGGATGACGCCATCCGGGCCCAGGTTCTTCAGGGCGTCTTCACCGACATTGGGAATGTCGCGCGTGATTTCCTCGGGACCCAGCTTCGTGTCGCGCGCGCCCACCTCGAACTCCTGGATGTGAATCGAGGTGAAGACGTCGTCGCGCACCACGCGCTCGCTGATCAGAATGGCATCTTCGAAGTTGTAGCCGCTCCAGGGCATGAATGCCACGAGCAGGTTCTTGCCGAGCGACAGCTCGCCATCCTGGGTGGCGGGACCGTCCGCGAGCACATCGCCCGTCTTGACCTCCTGGCCGACCTTGACGATGGGCTTCTGGTTGAAGCAGGTGCCGGCATTCGTCCGGCGGAACTTCTGCAGCGGGTAGTGCTGAACGCCACGGCCCCCGCGGCGGTTCCGGCCCGAGCCGAGCTTGCCGTTTTCGGTGACGATGACTTCCGTCGCCGAGACGTAGGCCACGATGCCGGGCGCCGTCGTGCAGACCGTCACGCAGGAGTCGGCCGCCGCACGCTGTTCCAGCCCCGTCGCCACGAACGGACGCTCGGGACGCAGCAGGGGGACCGCCTGACGCATCATGTTGGCGCCCATCAGCGCGCGGTTGGCATCATCGTGCTCCAGGAAGGGGATCAGTCCCGCGGCGATCGAAATCACCTGCATCGGCGAGACGTCCATGTACTGGATCTTCGCAGGCTGGACTTCGACGAACTCCGTCTGATAGCGGGCGTTGACGAGATCTGTGGCGAAGCTGTTGTCGCTTTTCAGGGCCGAATTCGCCTGGGCGATGACGTATTGCTCCTCCTGGTCCGCCGTCATGTAGACCACTTCATGGGTCGCCTTCCCGCCGACAACGCGGCGGTAGGGGCTCTCGATGAATCCGTAGTCGTTGATGCGGGCGTAGAGGCCGAGCGACGAGATCAGGCCGATGTTCGGCCCTTCCGGCGTCTCGATCGGACAGATGCGGCCGTAGTGCGAACTGTGGACGTCGCGCACTTCAAATCCGGCGCGCTCGCGACTCAGTCCACCAGGCCCCAGGGCCGAAAGCCGGCGCTTGTGGGCCAGCCCGCTGAGCGGGTTGGTCTGGTCCATGAACTGGCTGAGCTGGCTGCGCCCGAAGAAGTCCTGCACGACCGCGGCCAGCGACTTGCTGTTGACCAGGCGGGCGGGGGAGAGCGTTCCGTTCGTGCCGGCGTCGAAGACGCTCATGCGTTCGCGGATCAGCCGCTCCGTGCGGCCGAGGCCGATGCGGCACTGATTTTCCAGCAGTTCGCCCGCAGTGCGGATGCGGCGGTTGCCCAGATGGTCGATGTCATCCACAACATCGCGCCCCGACTTGATGTCGAGCAGCATGCGGATGGCTTCAATGACGTCGATGCCGCTCTCGTGCAGGACGCGCAGTTCCTCGGGAACCTTGCCTCCCAACTTGAGCTTCAGGTTGATCTTGTGCCGGCCCACGCGCCCCAGATCGTAACGTCGGGGATCGAAGAACAGGCGCTTGATCAGCTGCTTGGCGTTGGAGGCCGTGGCGGGATCGCCCGGACGCAGGCGATGGTAGATGTCGTTCAGCGCCTCCTCTTCGGAGCGCGTCGGGTCGGCGGCGAGCGTCTTCAGCAGCATGCCTTCGTCCCAGGAGACGTCGATGACGTCGATCTTGGTGAACCCGGCCTGCGCCATCTGCTTCAGCAGCGGATCGGAAAGCGGCTCGTAGCGGCGCGAGAGAACGGCCTGCGAATCGACGTCGATGACATCGTCCTTGAACCGCAGCCACTCCAGGTCGTCGGCGGAATAGGTTCCGCCGGCCTGGACGGTGCTGAAGCTGTAGAACTGCTTGAGGATCGATTCATCGGTGCCGAAGCCCAGGGCGCGGAGGAAGGTGGTGGCATGGAACTTCCGGCGGCGGCGGCGGCGGTCCATGTAGACCCACATGACATCGCTCGTGTCGAACTGGATTTCAATCCAGGAACCCCGGTCGGGAATCAGGCGGACGGAATAGAGGGTCTGTCCGTTGGCATGCAGGGCCGATTCCGTGCAGACGCCGGGCGAACGGTGCAGCTGCGAGACGATCACGCGCTCGGCGCCATTGACGACAAACGAGCCGTCCTGCGTCATCAGCGGAATCTCGCCCATGTAGACTTCCTCTTCGCGCACCTCCTCGCCCTCCTTGAGGGTGAAGGTGGCATGGAAGGGGGCGGCGTAGGTGCCGCCGCTGGCGAGCGACTCCACGGCGTTCATCTTGGGCTCGCCGAGGGTGTACTTGACGAAGTCGAGAATATACTTCCCCGGCTCGAAGCTCTCGATGGGGAACACTTCACGGAAGATCGACTGCAAGCCCTTGCTGTTGTCGCGCTTGGTCGGGGCCGAATCGGCCTGCAGGAAGTCCTTGTACGACTGCGTCTGAATTTCGATCAGGTTGGGCGGCTGGATAACCGGCTTGAGCTTGCCGAATACGTGTCTCTTTAACATCGGTTACCTCGAAAGCGAAAGAATGAAAAAATAGGGGACGCAAAAGGGAAGGAAAGCGGCCACCCACGCGTCGGAAGGGTGGCCGCTCGGATAAGTGAGGATCGGTGCGGATTACTTGATGTCAACCTTGGCGCCGGCCTTCTCAACCTGTTCCTTGATCTTGACGGCCTCTTCCTTGGGGATGGCGCTCTTGATCGCCTTGGGGGCGCCATCGACCAGATCCTTCGCATCCTTCAGTCCCAGGCCGGTGATGGCGCGGACTTCCTTGATGACGGCGATCTTGTTCGCACCGACTTCGACCAGGACGGCATCGAACTCGGTCTGCTCCTCGACCGGCGCGGCAGCGGCCGCGGCGGCGGGGGCGGCGGCGGCCATGGGGGCGGCAGCCGTGACACCGAGCGCCACTTCCAGAGCCTTCACCAGTTTCGACAGTTCGAGCACCGTGAGGGTCCCGACCCAGTCGATGAATTCAGCCATCTTGCCAGACACTTCAACTTTAGCTTCGTCGTTCATTGTTCGTTCCTCTTAACTCTCTTAGATTCACTCACACCAGTCCGCACTACTTAGGCGGCTTGGCTCTTCTTTGCTTCAACTGCCTTCAGGACATACAGCAAAGTCAGCAACTTCTGGCTGAACACGCCAACCAGTTGCGACAGCGGCGCCGCCACGGTGCCAACCAGTATGCTCAGCATAACTTCGCGTGGTGGCAACGTGGATAGTGCGTCGACGTCCGCTGCCTGCAGAACTTTGCCATCGAGGCAACCGCCCTTGATTGCAGCCTTATCATGCGCTTTGACAAACTTGACCAGCGTCTTGGCCAGCTCGGAGGCGTCCCCCTTGCCGGTCACGATGGCGGTCGGGCCTGTCAGTAGTGCAGAAAGATCTTCCCAGCCGAGTTGCTCGGCGGCCTTGCCCACCAGGGTGTTCTTGGCCACCAGCGCGCGTCCGCCAACCGGCTGAATCGCCTGACGCAACTCGTACATCTGCATCACCGTGAGTCCGCCGTATCCCAGCAGAAACGCACTGTCGGCGTTCTGCAGACGGTCGGTGATTTCCTTCATGATCGCTATTTTTTCGGGTCTCATCATTCGCTCCCGTTATTCCTTCGTGGGCAGGATGACCGCAAGGCCGACGCCCATGGTCGAACTGATTGTGCAGGATCGGATAAAGGCGCCCTTGGCTCCGGCGGGACGCTCGGCGCTCAGGGCCTCGATGATCACCTGCATGTTCTCGAGAAGCTTCGGTGCATCGAAGCTCCGCTTGCCGCAGCGCACGCTGACGTTGCCCGTGCGGTCCATGCGGAATTCCACACGGCCGCCCTTGGCGGCGATGACGGCAGGGCCGACATCGTCCGTCACCGTTCCGGTCTTGGGGTTTGGCATGAGTCCGCGCGGGCCCAGCACACGGCCGAGCTTGCGCACTTCCTTCATGGCGTCCGTGGTCGAGATGGCCACGTCGAAGTCGGTCCAGCCGCCCTTGACCTTCTCGATCAACTCGTCGTAGCCCGCCTCGTCGGCGCCCGCCGCGCGGGCGGCATCCGCCTGCGCTCCGGCCGCGAAGACGATCACGCGAGCCGTCTTGCCCGTGCCGTGGGGCAGGCTCACCGTGCCGCGCACCGTCTGGTCCGACTTGGTGGGATCGACGCCGAGCCGCATGGCGATTTCAATGGTTTCATCAAACTTGGCGCCGGGATTTTCCTTGATGAAGGCGATGGCCTCCTCAAAGCTGACCGCCGCCTTGGGCGCCTTCTTCAGGGTGTCGCGATATTTCTTGCCGTGCTTAGCCATAGTCTTGTCACTCCGCCTTGTCGGTGATGTCGATCCCCATGCTGCGTGCGGTGCCTTCAATGATCCGCATGGCTGCGTCTTCATTGGCCGCATTGAGATCCGCCTGCTTGAGCTTGATGATTTCGCGAATCTGGTCGCGAGTGACCTTGCCGACCTTGTCCCGGTTGGGAACGCCAGAACCCTTGGCCAGACCGGCGGCGCGCTTCAGCAGCGCGGAGGCAGGCGGGCTCTTCATGATGAAGGTGAAGCTGCGATCCGCATAGACCGTGATGACCACCGGAATGATCAGGCCCGCACGGTCCGCCGTGCGCGCATTGAACTCCTTGCAGAACTGCATGATGTTCACGCCCTGCGCGCCGAGCGCGGGGCCGATGGGCGGTGCCGGATTGGCGGCACCTGCCGGAACCTGCAATCTTACGATGCCTGTTACTTTTTTCGCCATGTTGTCCTCGTCGTTTGCGACTCTCCCGGGTCCCATCCGGTGCCAGCGAGCCAGCTGTTATCAGCCATGAATCTCGCCCGGTTGCGGCGGTCTCTCGATCACCTTTTCAACCTGCCAGTATTCCAGCTCAACCGGGACTTCCTTGCCGAAGATCATGACATTGACCTTCAGGCGGCCCCGGTCGGGATCGACTTCTGTGATTGCGCCCTGCGAGCCCTTGAAGGCCCCTTCCAAAATCGTCACCAGTTCGCCGGGCTCGAAAGCCACCTTGGGGCGAACCTTGTCCTTCTTCGCTTCAACCTGGTCGAAAATCGCATCGACCTCGCGCTGCGAAAGCGGCACCGGCTTGTCGCCGCCCAGAAAACCGATTACACCCGGCGTGTCGCGGATGAACCGCCACGTCGCCGCCATCAGCTTCCGGTCATCATCGTAAAGCGCGATGTTGATGAGCGCGTACCCCGGGAAGAACTTCCGGACAACGGTCGTCTTCTTGTTCTCTTTCGTCTCCGAAACCTTCTCGGTCGGGATGACGACATCGCCAATGTAGGCGTCGAGCTCCTGAAGCTTCGCCTGCGCCTCGATGAAGCGCTTCGCCTTCTGCTCCTGCCCGGTCAAAGTATGTAGAACGAACCACTGCTTGGTCATCGGCTTACCCCGTCCATCCTCGTGCGCCGGGTCATGGGAGACCGCAACCCACGACGCTTCGCTGATTAAGCGTGAATCAAGTGCAACACGAACTGAATCACCCGATCAAATATCAACACCGAAAAAGCGAGCATAACGATGAAAAACATGACGACGATCGTCGACTGGACGAGCTCGCGCCGATCCGGCCAGGACGTGCGCTGAAACTCAGCGCCCACTTCGCTGGAGAATCCGCGCACCGTATTGATGATCTGCTGTACCTTTTCGTTCATCGCTGGCTCGCTCCGCGACTCCCGTCGCCATCTTGATCCTCTTCACCGTCACGGCAACACCGCAACGAACTAGTGGCAGGCCAGGAGGGAATCGAACCCCCAACCCGCGGTTTTGGAGACCGCTACTCTGCCAATTGAGCTACTGGCCTGCAAAACGAAAGCCAACGAAAGTCTACTTGACTTCCTTGTGCACGGTACGCTTGCGCTCCGCCGGACAGAACTTGACGATCTCCAGACGATTCGTCATGGTCCGCTTGTTCCGCGTGGTCGTATAATTGCGACGCTTGCAATCGCTGCAAGCCATTATTGCTAGTTCCCGAGGCATAACGTGTCGTCCTTTGAAGAGGAAAGCCGGATAGTATACCACTCCGGCTTCCCTCTGTCCACCGCTATTTGAACAACAGCGATTATGCGAAAATCTTCGAAACCGTTCCGGCGCCGACCGTGCGGCCGCCTTCGCGGATGGCGAAGCGCATCTTCTCCTCGAGCGCGATCGGCTGAATCAGCGTGACGCGGACGGAGATGTTGTCGCCGGGCATGACCATTTCCACGCCATCGGGAAGGGTGATGTCACCCGTCACGTCCGTGGTACGGATGTAGAACTGCGGGCGGTAGCCCTTGAAGAACGGCGTATGACGCCCGCCCTCTTCCTTGCTCAGGACGTAGACTTCGCCCTGAAACTCGGTGTGGGGGGTGATCGAACCGGGCTTGGCCAGAACCTGGCCGCGCTCGACATCTTCCTTCTTGATGCTGCGGAGCAGGCAGCCGATGTTGTCGCCGGCTTGTCCGCTGTCCAGCAGCTTGCGGAACATTTCAACGCCCGTGGCAACCGTAGTCTGCGTCGGACGGATGCCGACGATTTCGACCTGGTCGTTGACCTTGATGATGCCGCGCTCGATGCGCCCCGTCACCACCGTGCCGCGACCTTCAATCGAAAAGACGTCTTCGATCGGCATCATGAACGCCTGGTCCAGGATGCGGACGGGCTCGGGAATGTAGCTGTCCAGCGCATCCATCAGGGCGGTGATGCACGCGCAGGCCGGCTCATCAGACGTCGTGACCTTCGTCGCGGGCAGCGCCGAACCGCGGATGACGGGAATGTCGTCGCCGGGAAATTCGTACTTGCTGAGCAGCTCGCGGATTTCCATCTCGACGAGGTCAAGCAGCTCCGGATCGTCGACCAGATCGACCTTGTTCAGGAAGACCACGATCGCCGGGACGCCAACCTGGCGGGCCAGCAGAATGTGCTCGCGGGTCTGCGGCATCGGTCCGTCGGCCGCGCTGACCACGACGATCGCACCGTCCATCTGCGCGGCGCCCGTGATCATGTTCTTGACGAAGTCGGCATGCCCGGGGCAGTCAACGTGCGCGTAGTGGCGGCTGGCGGTGCCATACTCCACATGCGACGTGGCAATTGTCAGGATCTTGGTCGCATCGCGGCGACCCGCCGACTCGGAAGCCTTCGCCACCTGGTCGTAAGGAATGAAATCGCAAAAACCCTTCAGCGACTGAACGCGGGTGATTGCCGCGGTAAGCGTCGTCTTACCATGATCGACGTGGCCGATCGTGCCGACATTCACATGCGGCTTGTTGCGGACAAATGTATCTTTAGCCATTGCCTTATTCTCCTGAGGTACCGTTGCCCCGTTACTGGAGCCCATGAGCGGGATCGAACCGCTGACCTCTTCCTTACCAAGGAAGTGCTCTACCGACTGAGCTACATGGGCCGTTGATCGTTGTCCCCACTCAGCCGTGAAACAGACAGCCTGCCAAACTGCGACACACCAGCGCCGTAGATTGGAGGGCAACTGCCCAGTGCCTGATTTGTGGTTCGCCTTAGCCTATCTGGGCTAAATTGAAAACTTAATTAGCTTACACGTTGAACAGCGGTTCGTCAAGCCCTCCCCTGAAAAATATTCTTGGAGGGCTCAGTGAGGCCGCTGCCCCGGCTGCGCCGGGCCAGTTGGATCGAGTAGGAGACTTGCCGC
>CAZQKI010000022.1:0-40084 GCA_964592855.1 uncultured Lentisphaerales bacterium | reverse complement strand
AGGAAGGGCGTCGTGGGCAGGACGGGCATGAACATGCCCACGACACCCAGGGCCACGCAGAGGGTGCCGCAGGCGGTCAATGCGATTCGTTTCATCCGGTGCATGTATTCCATTGCAGGTCGAGCTTTTCGAACGCCTCCGCATAGTCGAAATCCGGGTCCATCGGATTGCTCTTGGCGGAATGCTGGTGGAGGATCCTGAGATTCAACTGGTTCGGCCACCAGTCCCGGTTCGTTGCACCTTTTCCCGCAGCGGGCTCGCGGGTCCTGCCGGTCACGGGACACTTGCCTTCATTGCTCATGGTGTTCTCCCAGGCGGTGTTTCTGGTTTCTCGCTGTCCGTTGACACGTCCGGCAACCCTCCGCGAATAGCGCTTGATCCCTTGTACGGCAAGTGTAGGGCGGCTGCAGATTGGTGACAAGCGGTTTTTTCGCCGCATAGGGGATAAAATGTTGTCGCCACACTTGATCTCACGCTTAGTCGGTTACACTTAGGATTAAGATTAAGATTAAGATTAAGATTAGGATTAAGATTAAGATTAAGATTAAGATTGGTATTGAAACACCAACAGAACTGCCATGCGCCCAGGGATAAGCCTTTGAGTTTTGTGTGCTTGACGTCCCTTTCTGTTATTTGGCACGATAACCCAATGAAACGTGTGTATCTTGACGGTTACGGCACGTGTCCGGTCCACTCGGGCCGGTGCCGGACGACGTAAAATTCGTGCCACAAACGGAAGAAACTGATGGACCATTGGGTGTGCCGTGAGCGCTCAATCGCGCTGGCTGTCGTTTTCGCGTCCTCCGTCCTGCGGGGGGCGACTTGGTATGTGTCGCCCGGGGGTGACGACTCCCTCCCCGGCAACTCCTGGCCGGCCGCCAGGCTGACTCTCGCGGGGGCGCTGGCACTGGCCGGCGACGGCGACGAGGTCTGGGTGGCCGGGGGCAGCTATGCCGGGGGCTTCACGCTCACCTCGGGTGTCGGGCTTTACGGAGGCTTTGCCGGCAACGAGACCTCCCGCTGGGCGCGCGATCCGCAGGCCAACCAGACGATCCTCAACGGGGGCGGCGGCAGCGTGGTGATCATCCCTGCTGGCGCCTCCGCATCGACGGTCTTGGACGGCTTCATCATCCAGGGGGGCGCGGCCGCCGCTGGCGGCGGCGTCCATTGCGGCACGGGCAGCGCGCCGCGCATCACGGGCAACACCATCCGCGTGAATCTCGCCACCGGCTGCGGCGGCGGCATTTACTGCGACACGGACTCGGCACCGGAAATCCGCCTGAATGCTATCCAACAGAACCAGGCAGGCACCGACGGTGGCGGCATCGCCTGCCTCGACCGCTCCGCTCCAGTCGTCCGCGGCAACACGATCTCCCTCAACCAGGCCGGCAACGACGGCGGCGGCATCTTCTGCGACGACAGCCCGGCGATCATCACCAACAACAGCCAGCTCGTCGGCAACACGGCCGGTCGGCACGGCGGCGGCATCGCCTGCCGCGGCAGCAACAGCCTCGGCCGCGTCGCGTCCAACCTCCTGCAGGGGAACGGCGCCGCACAACGCGGTGGCGGCCTCTCGCTGGACGAGCTGGCCGCGCCGCAGGTGCGAGACAACCTCGTCAATGGCAACCGCGCCGCGGACGGCGGCGGCATCGCCGCCGTGCAGACAACGGCGCTTCTCTTCCGCAACACGCTCGCCTCCAACCAGGCCACGGGGCGCGGCGGCGGTGCCTTTCTGGGACAGGCGGCCACGCCGCAGTGCATCGGCAACGTCATCGCCGGCAACGTCGCGGCAGGCGACGGCGGCGGGCTCTTCTTCGACGCGGGCGCCGACGCCAGCCTCGTCAACAACACGATTACCGGCAACAGCAGCACCGGCGGCGAGGGCGGCGGCCTGCGCCTCGACGGCGCCTCGCCCGGGCTGACCAACAACCTGATCGTCGCCAACTCGTCGGGCGTCTGCAAGGACGCGGACGACGCGCCGGGCTTCGTTTGCAACGACGTCACGCTCAGCGTCGGCTATGCCTTTTCCGGCTTCGCCGCCGACCCCACCGGATCGGCCGGCAACATCGCCACCAACCCGCTCTTCGCCGCCGACGGCATCCACCTCTCGGCTGCCTCGCCGTGCCGCGAGGCCGGCACCAACGCAGCCGTGGACGTGGCCTGGGAAGACCTCGACGGCGAGTACCGCATCCAGTCGCCCGACGGCGGGCGCGTCGACATCGGCGCCGACGAGTATCACACGGGCAACATGGAGACGCCGTCGGTGGTGCCCGGCGGCGGGACCTACGACGACCCCGTCACGGTGAGCGTCCGCGCCGTGACGGCCGGCTCAGTCGTGCGCTTCACGACCAACGGTGTGCCGCCCGACGCAAGCGCGCCGGCCTTGACGAACGGCGCGACCTTCGTCTTTACCACGGCCGTCACGCTGAAGACGCGTGCCTTCCGCACCGGCTGGGCCCCGAGCCCCGTCCGCACGGATGACTACATCTTCACGCGCGTGGCCACGCCGTGTTTCTCGCCGGGGCAGGGGCGCTACGATTCGCCGCTGGAGGTGACGATCACCTGCGACACGCCGGGCGCGGAGATCCACTGGACGACCAACGCGGTTGATCCCACGACCAACTCGCCGGTCATCGCCAATGGGGGCAGCCTGACGCTCACCGATCCGCGCCTGCTGAAGGCCCGCGCCTGGAAGGACCCGCTCGATCCAAGCCGCATCGCGGTGGCGGGCTACGCCATGGACGTATTCTTCGTGCGCAAGCAGGCGGGTGGGCCGACGGAGGACGGGCTCACGTGGAACACGGCCTTCCGCACGATCCAGGCGGGGCTCGACTACGCCCAGACCACCGGCGCGCGGCGCGTCTGGGTGGCGGCCTACAAGCCGTACGGCAGCGCCTGCTACCCCTACTACGAGCACCTCATCATGCCTGGCGGGGACGGCTGCGAACTGATGGGTGGGTTTCTCGGCGGCGAGTACACGCCCGAGCAGCGCCTGCACGATTGGCCCGAGAAGGCCGAGGTCATCGTCGACGGCCAGCACGAAGTCGGCAAGCCGGTCATCCGCGACTGGCCGCTCGGCAGCGGCCAGCACACCCGCATCGACTCGCTGACCATCCGCCGCGGCTGCAACCGCTGTGGCTCCGGCGTCTTCATCAGCCACTACTCAAGCTACATCGAACTGGCCAACTGCCGCATTCATCAAAACGGCTACTACTACGCGCCGGACAGTTCCGTGGTCCTATACGGCGAGATGGGCGGCGGTGTCTATATCGGCCTCGATCGCGCTTGTCACGGCTGGGTCCACGACTGCGAAATCTCCGGCAACTTCGCGGGGCAGGGCGGCGGCATCCAGGGCTCGGGCAAGCTGATTGTCGAGGACTGCGGCATCTCCGGAAACAGCGCCCACACCCGCGGCGGCGGCGGCTTCTTCAGTGACGCGGGCCTCGACGAGGAACACCCAGCCTGGGTGCGCCGCTGCACGGTGAAAGGGAACGGCTGCAACGACTACAAACACAGCGGCGAGGGCGGCGGCCTTGTTTTCACGTCCTCGGACCAGGAGTGGATCGTCTGCGAGAACCTCATCGTCGAAAACGAGGCGCGCTGCCGTGGCGGCGGCGTGGCCGTCTACGACCCCCGGGTCATCCTCGCCGCCAACGTCATCGAGGACAACTCCCTCAAGGACGAGCCCGAGTACGGGGCCGGTGTCTACGTGGAGATCACCGACACGTCGCACACTTGGTTTGCCCGCCTCGTTAACAACTACATCCGTAAGAACCGTGGGTCCTTCCCGACCTCGGGCGGGGGCGTCGCCGTGCTTGGGAACGCTTGCTACGATGCGCTCTCCGACTTCGAGATGCGCAACAACCGCATCGTCGAGAATCTGGCCACTTGGGGCGCAGGACTCTTCCTCCAGACGCGCGGGTACAACGTCGTCTGCGAGTACAACACCGTGGCGGAAAACGTGTCGCCGATGGGCTTCGACGGCTACTACATCGACTTCCTTCCGTGGCCGCCGGAGGATCCCCGCCCGACTGGATCGTGGCGGCAGGTTGGCGACATCGTCTTGTCTTCGGAGCACATCGAGCGCGCGGCCATCACCAACGAGATTTGGTACAACGACGTCATCGCGTGGTCCGGCGTCCTCGGCTCGTTGACGGGGCAGAATGGAAACATCGCGGTGAATCCCGGCCTCTATGCTATCGACAAGAGCTACCGCCTCACGCCGGAATCGCCGGTCGAGGACACGGTGCTCGACTCGGTGAATTTGGGGCAGAACGGCTCCTCGGACGACGGTGGCGGCTACTGGCTGAACTTCATGCGCGGGTCGGTCGTCTTCAACGGGATGACCCGCTGTCCACAGCAGGGCCGGGACATGGACTGCCAGGGGCTGGATGGTGAGCGCTACGACATGGGGGCCGACGAGGTGAACTACTGCAAGCGATCGGTGTTCGACCCGCCCGCCGGGACGCACGTGCCCACGAACGTCATGATCGCGTGTTCGACGTCCAACGTCGTGATCCGGTACACCACGGACGGCTCCGCGCCGTCGCCGACCTCCGCCAGCATGGAGCCCGGCGGAACGGTCACGCTGACGCAGGACACGGTGTTGCGCGCACAAGCCTACTGGGACGGGGAGTATGGCGTCTACTGGCCCGGACCGGTGGAGCGCACGTACTACGGCCCGCGCAGCACGCTGTTGATGGTGCGCTAGCAGCCTGTCGGACGTGAACTCAGGATCTCAGAACAAGGAAGGAGTCTCGTAATGAACGTAAAAGCATACTTCGGTTGGATGCGGGGCTGTGCGGTTGCCGCCTTGCTGCTGCTTTCGGGCTCGGCGCAGGGGACGGTGCTTCGCGTGAAGGGCGGCGCGCCGTTGCCGCCCGACGGCGACTCGTGGGAAAGCGCCTACCCCAACCCCACCGCCGCCTTGGCCGTCGCGACGGCCGGCGACGAGCTTTGGGTCGCCGCCGGCAGCTACCCCGGCAGCCTCACGCTGCCCTCGGGCGTCGCCCTCTACGGCGGGTTCATGGGCACGGAGTCCATCCGCGAGGAACGCCCGGCCTTCCCGCGCGCCGCGTCCGACCCCTTCGCCACGACGCTCGTCGGCACCGGCGGCCCGGTCGTCACCATCCCCAATGACGCGGCGTCTGGCACGGTGCTCGACGGCTGCACCGTGACCGGCGGCTCGGGCCCCGACGGTGCCGGCGTGAAGATCGGTATCCGCGCGGTGCCGACGGTGCGGTACTGCACGATCCAATCGTGCAACGCGACGAACCGCGGCGGCGGCATCTTCTGCGCCAGCAATTCGGTACCCGTGATCGCGGACAACATCCTGTCGAACAACCGGGCCCTGCTCGGGGGCGGCATCGCCTGCGCCAAAGCCTGCACGGCGACCCTCAGCGGCAACACGATCTCGCAGAACCAGGCCACGCAGAAGGGCGGCGGCATCCACCTCCAGGACTGCTCGCCCACACTCACGGGCAACACCCTCGACCGCAACACGGCCAACATGGTCGGCGGCGGCATCGCCTGCCAGGGCGCGTCGCCCACCATCGACGACTGCACACTCGACGCCAACCAGGCCCCCAGCGGCGCCGGGCTGTCCTGCGAGTCGGCCTCGCGCCCCGAGGTCACCGACAGCCGCATCTGCAACAACGTGGCCTCCCAGAACGGCGGCGGCGTCTACTGCGCCACCGGCTCCGACGCGACCCTCTTCGGCAACCCGGCCATCGCCACCAACCGCGCCGCGCGCGGCGGCGGGCTCTATGCCCTGGCCAGCTCGCCCACGCTGGAGTTCTGCATGGTGGAGGAGAACGAGGCGTCCTTGGCCGGCGCGGGCCTCTACCTTCAGCAGTCGGGCGCCCGCGTCGTCACCAGCCACATCCGCGCCAACCGCGTCCTCCCCGGGCCGATGGCCGTGGGCGGCGGCGTCTACGCCACGAACTGCACCTCGACGCTGCTGCTCGGCTCGGTCGTGGTCGCCGGGAACCGCGCCAACCGCGGCGGCGGCGTGGCCTGCGTCGGCGCCTCGCCGCGCATCCACAGCTCGACGATCACCGGCAATCTCACCAACGGCGTCTACCTCGTCAACGCCAGCCCCGAGATCGCCAACACCCTCGTCGCCTCGAACGTGACGGGGATCGTCAAGTCCGGAAGCGGCACTCCCACGCTCGTCAACAACTGCGTCTACGAGGCCGTTCCCGGCAGCCGCTACGTCGGCCTCGCCGCCGGGGCCACGGACCTCCAGGTCGACCCGCTCTTGACCGACGCCTACGGCCACATCGCCACCAACTCCCCGTGCCTCAACGCCGGCGACAGCGCCTACGTCGGCGACCTCGCGAACGACATCGACGGCCTGGACCGGGTGCTGCCGCCCTGGACGGACGACCTCGACATCGGCGCGGACGAGGTCGCCGTCGGCATCGTGCCCACGCCCGTCATCGTGCCCCCCGGCGGCACCTTCAACGACGCCGTGACGGTCACGATCGAGCGCGTCGCCAACGCCACCGTCCGCTACACCACCGACGGCACCGACCCCGACCCCTCCGACCCGTCCGTGCCCGACGGGTACGCCATCGGATTCGCCGTCGACACCACCCTGCGCGCCCGCGCCTGGCTGGATCCCTACACGCCCAGCGCCGTCACGCAGGCCGTCTTCACCATCCTCAACGTCGCCCTGCCGACCTTCACCCCCGAGCCCGGCTGGTATCCCACCAACATCGCCATGGCCATCTCCTGCGCGACGCCCGGCGCGACGCTCCGCTACACCCTCGACGGCTCCGACCCGACCGAGGACGACACGGTCATCGCCTCGGGAGACACGATCCTGCTCTCGTCCAACACCGTCGTCAAGGCCAAGGCCTGGAAAGAGGGGCTGAACCCCAGCCACGTCAAGGAGGGCTGGTACCGTATCCGCACGCTCTTCGTGCGTCGCACCAACCCGCCCGGCGATGATGGCGACGGCACGAGCTGGGATCAGGGCTTCCAGAGCATCAGCGCGGCGATCGCCGCCGCCGAAACCAACAGCGAGATCTGGGTCGCCACCTGCTGGGAAGTGCCCTTGGAAGTCCCGTTGTCCTACCGCGAGCTCGTGCTGGTCGACAAGCAAGGCCTGCGGCTCTACGGCTCGTTCCTGACCGGCACGGAACGGACGCTCGCCGAAAGGCCGCCGCTGCATCGGGCCACGATGACCTGGATCTACCCGGAGCAGATCGAATACGCCGAGGAACCCGTGGTGCGCATCTACCACGAGAGCGTGCCGCTCCTCTGGACGATCCTCGATGGTTTCGGCATCTCGGGTGGTTTCGGCCGCGGGCAGTGGGTGCCCGGCATGGGCTATATCTACGGCGGCGGCGTCAGCGTCGGGCAGGGCGTCTGGGCCGACATCCGCGCCTGCATCATCTCGGCCAACGGCTGGGTGGTGCATAACAACGAGGTCACCTACACCGGCTACGGCGGCGGCGTCGCCGGTCTCTATGCCGGCAAACTGCGCGTCACGGACTGTCATCTTTACAACAACAACGCGGTGCGGGGAGGAGCCATCGGCCTGAGCTACTGCGACTTTTTCGTGGCCCGCAACCTCATCGAGAAAAACAAGGCCGAGCAGGGGGGTGGCATCTACACCGAAGGCTGGGGAGATGCCCGTATCGAGAACTTCCCCGTGACGTCCTTCATCTACGACAACCAGATCGACGACAATCTGGCCTTCATCGATCAGTCCGCCGGGATCCCACCCGGCTGTGGCGGCGGCATCTATGTCGGATACCGCAGCGCCCCCAGCATCTTCAGCAACCGCATCGTCAACAACGGCGCGCGCCGCCGAGGAGGCGGGATACACGTCCAGGATGCCAGCGCGGACATCGCCGCGAACCTGATCGCCACCAACAGCGTCCACATCCCGGACTGCTATGGCGGGGGCATCTGCGTCGAAGGCCCCTCGCCCTACGGGGCCGGAGCGCGCATCCTGCGCAACCGCATCGTCCTCAACGGCGGCCCAGGCCCCGCTGGCGGCGGCGGCGGCATCGCCATCCTGAGCGGGCGCGTTTCCACGTGGGTCTACGGCAACTGGTTCTACAAGAACTCATTCAACGGCATCAACAGCCTCGGTGGCGGCATGCTGGTGTTCAACGTCTCCGGCCGGACACGTAAACGCGACACCCTCGTCATCAACAACACCTTCGTCGTCAATAAAGCACTCGGTGGCTCCGGCGGCGGGTTCTACACCGACCTCGACTTGGACGAACTGCGCTTTTCGAACAACCTCCTGGTGCAGAACGAGCCCCACGGGGTCCATATCGACGCCCAGGCCATGAACGATCCGATCCTGTGCGCCAACGACGCCTGGGGCAACAGTCCGACGAACTGGGCGGGCATCCCCGACCCGACCGGCACCGACGGCAACCTCTGCGTCATGCCCGCGTTCTGGGCCGACGACCTCCACCAGTTGCCGGAGTCGCCGACCGTCGACGCGGGCGACGACGGCGAGTACGTCTACTCAAGGGATCAGGATGGATACTGGGAGTGGTGGGTGGGTGACTATCCGACGAACCTCGTCTGGCGCGAGACGTACATGAGCCGCAATGTTGACCTGGACATCCAGCCGCGCCTGATGCTCCCCCACATCGACATCGGCGCCGACGAGTTCGCGCAGGTCGCGCCGCCCCACTTCTACCCCAACGGCGGACACTCCCGCGACGCTACGAACATCTACGTCTGGTGCGTCGGCGACGAGAACGCGGGCGACATCGAACGGTTGAGCGGCGACGACATCCCCGCCCAGAACCCCACTGTTCGCACGACGCAGGACGGCACCACGCCCGACGAGGGCGCCCCGGGCTTCCTCTCCCCCGGCTGGGTGGCGGTCCCGCGCAGCGGCACCCTCAAGGCCCGTGGCTGGTGGGGCGACTGGTGGTGGCCCAGCGAGACGGCGGGCGCCGACTTCACGATCGGCGACGGCACGCTGCTGTTCATCCGCTGACCCGCCACCGGTGCGGAACGACAGGGTCTGGCGACGTCGGCATTCGGGACATCACGCACGGCATGAGAGCCTTCCACCGCGCGGCCGGCGATTCCGGGGTCTTCCTCGAAGAAGGTGCCAAGGCGTGGACACTCGTCTACCGCTGGCGTCCGAAATGACAGGCAGAAAACGAAGACAGAAATACCGCTTGTGCCTTATGCGCTTAAGTTGTAACGTTTGGCCTCAACGGGGATCTAACACCATGTCAGTCAATCTACAGGATGTCGCCAAGAGCGCCGGAGTCTCGTCCGCTACCGTAAGCTATGTTCTCAATGGACGCACCGATCAAGTGAGCAAGGCGATGCAGACGAAGGTTCTGGCGACCGCCCAGCGACTGGGCTATCGTCCAAACTTGGCGGCGCGGACGGTGTCGACAGGCCGCTTTTTCAGCGTCCTCATGGTTCATGGCACGCGCAAGAACACAAACTGGTTGTCGTGGGAAACGGTGACGGCGGCGTATGACGAACTGGCGGCCAGGGGCTATCACATGGGTTACGCGCGTATTCCCGACGAACAGTTGACCGATCCCGAGTATGCTCCCAAGTTTCTTCAGCAGTGGATGTGTGACGGACTCCTGCTCAACTACATCGCCAGCGTACCCCAACGGATGGACGAACTGATCCGCGGACATTGCCTGCCGTCGATCTGGATCAATGTGAAGGCGGAAACGGACTGTATCCGTCCCGACGATTTCGCCGCAGGAGCCATGATCGTGCAGCGGTTGCTGGAACTGGGCCATCGGCGAATCGCCTACGCAGACCTCTGGCTTCATCGCTCCTTGCAACACGGGCACCAGCACTACAGTAAGCCCGATCGGCTGGAAGGGTGCCGACAGGCCATGGCGCAAGCCGGACGGCAGCTTGAGCTTTGGTGCGACGCCGATTGGGCCCCTGGACGAGAAGTGAGCTTCATTCGCGACCGGCTTTCTCGGGCGAATCGACCGACGGCCGTGATCGGGTACAGCGAACGGGAAATCCGCGCGTGCCAGTTGGCCGCCGCCCAGGTCCGTCTCACGCTGCCCGCCGACCTATCGCTCGCCACGTTTGGTACTCCCAGTTTGCTGCCGACGGATGAGCTGCACGTGAGCATGGCGGTGTTGCCGGATGCCCGGATCGGCACGGAGGCCGTGCGGCTCCTGCTGGAGAGAATCGAGAATTCCGGCGCGTCGCAGCCGACGAAGGTGATTCCGTTTGAGTGGCAAGCGGGATGGAGTGTGGCCTTGTGCTCGGCACCGGCGGCGCGGTCTCGCGCAAAGACGCGTAGCGAAGCAACGTGTGTTCAGGTGAAGAAGGTAAAAACGATCAAGACGAAGGATCGTACCGAACGATGAAAAGCACATGGCGAGCCATGCTCTGCACGGCCTCCACAAGACGCAGCCCGACAATCCGATGGGCCTGGGCTGGGTGATCGCAACCCAGTTTGATCGCTCTCAACAGGTGTTGATGAAGGTTGAAGAATCCCGTGCCGTGTGGACGGTGAAAGGCCTAACGGCCGAGCTCGTCGTCAGCGTATCGGAAACTCAGGGCGTGCTACGGCTGCAGGCGGAACCCAAGGTGAGCAGCCCATGATCCTCATGCGATGCTGGAGGCAGTTGCCCGGCGCACCATTTTGGTTCCGGTAAGCCTCCCCACATCAAAAACTGAAAAAACGCTTGCGTCTTATGCGCTTAAGTTGTAACGTATGGCTCTCAATAGGAGAACCGGTGTCATGACAGTCCATTTGCATGATCTTGGCGAGTGCCCGGAAGTCGCGGTCACGCGTTACGCTTCCGACGGGAGCACCGTTCTGTCGGACAAGGCGCAGACGGGTTTGAACCCCGACGCGATGATGCCCTTTTCTCCTCGGCCCCGCAGTAAGCGACGAACTCTTGGGAGGCCGGCGCTGCGACTGCTCAAGGTCACGAGGCAGCGCAATAACAAGGAGGACGCTATGCAACGTTTCACTCCCATTCGGGTCAACTGCGTGGCAATGTCGATGGCGTTCGCGGCCATCAGCACCCAGGCCGCGTCGACGACGTGGCGCAACAGGAGAAGAACATCGAACAGATGGATGGGTCTGCTGAGTTTAGTCGTTCTATCGGGCGTGTGCGTTACTCCCTGGACGGCTAGGGCGGTGGAGCGGACATGGCTCGGAGTTACCGACGTTTTTTCCAATAAAGTGAACTGGACTACCGCCACCGTGCCAGGAGGCAATGACATTGCGGTGTTTGATGCCGCGACACCGAATCAACCGGTCATCACTTATAGCCTCAGCGGCAATCCCGGAAGCCCCTCCACGGGCATCGACTTCAGGACGGCAGGGTGGACGCTGGGTGAAATCAATGGGCCTCATGAGTTCACCATACCCGTCGGCGGCTTCAAGAGCGCTGGCGCCGGAACGAATATCATCGCCATCTCGAAGTTGATCAACCGGGCTGTTGATACTTGGACCGTGGGTGCTGGCAACGTATTGCGGATAACGTCGCCGATCCTCACCTCGCAGGGGTCTGGTCGCTCGATCACCAAAGATGGCGACGGAACGCTCGAATTGAACGCCACCACCTTCGTCGGCCCGTTCACGCTCAATGCGGGTCGTGTGGAGCAGATGGTCGTGCCCACCACGCACCCCACGCTGATCGTCAACGGCGGCATCTATGACTTCAACGCGACGACGCAACTGCTCGGAACGCTGATCCTCGGCGGGGGCGTTATCGAGGGCGTTGGCGGGACACTGAACCTAACCGCTTCCACCTATTCCTTCACGAACACGCCCGCCAGCACGACGAGCGAGATCCGCTGCGGTGTGCTTCTCGGCATACCGGTATCAGGCTTCAACGCACAGCGCATATTCTACATTCGCGATGGTGCAGCAGCCGTCGATGTCCTGATCTCGGGCCCCATGGCCAGCGCACGTACGGGTATTGGCGTGACAAAGAGCGGCGCGGGGCTACTCAAATTCACCGGAACAAACACCTACGAGGCCCTGACGCAGGTATACGGAGGAACCCTTCTGGTTGACGGCAAGCATAGCAGCACAGTCGCCAACAGCTACACCGTCGGCGACGGAACAGCCGCGGCGACACTGGGCGGCAAGGGCAGCTTCAAACTGACGACCAACGCGTCGAAACTGACCGTCAAGAACGCGGCGACCCTCGCCCCCGGGAGCAACGTTTCGGCCAGCAACGCATCGAGTGCGCCGGGCATCCTGACCGTGGACGGCCTCGCGCAGACGACCGGGCAGACGGTGATGTTCGAGAGCGGTTCAACCTTCGCGGTGCAGTTGCAGGGAACAACAGTCGGCACACAGCACGATCAACTTGCGGTGACCGGCACCGTGGGGTTGGGTGGAACGCTTTCCATCGAACTCGGCTACGCCGCGCAGAAGGGGCAGACCTTCACGCTCATCGCCAACGACAGCACGGACGCAGTGGTCGGTGCCTTCTCCAACGCCGGCAGCCTGACCGCCACCTACGTCGGACGGGAATACGGCTTCACCGTGAGCAATGTGGGCGGCACGGGCAATGATGTTGTGCTAACGGTCTCCTCCGTCCCGCCTCGCGGTACGATTTTAATCTTTCGCTGATGCGCCGCTTCCACACACTAAAGGCCGAATGTCCATGATCAACACCAACAGGAATAGGCCCCCACAGGCCGGGGCGTGGCGTCTCATATCAACACTAGCCTTCCTGATAGCGGGGCTGAACACCGCCGGGCTCGCGGGCGACACCGTCACGGTGGACCTGCCGGCGTTGAACCTCGAAGGGTTATCGCAGCCGGCGACGATCTATCCGGCGGATATGCCGGGGTTGGTGGTGAAGTTGGATAGCGGCGAGACGCGCTTTCTGCCGGTGACGGCGGACACGTTTCTCTGGCGCGACAAGACGGATTCCATGGCCCAGGGATTCTTCGTCTCGTTGTATCCCCATCCCAACAGCAGCCATCGCCCTCTCTGGAAGGTGGATGTCAGCGGGCTACCGGCGGAGGCGATCGTGCAGGAGGCGGCCTTCCGGTTTGCGACGGCACCGCTGACGGCCGGCACGGTGGTCAAACTGCACCGGGTGTTGGAGGACTGGGAGGAGACCGCGACGTGGAACAAACCGGCTTGGGACGGCATGCGGGCCGGCAAGGATTACGAGGCCGAACCGTTTGTGCGGGTGAGCGTGGAGAACGCCGTGCCGATCGGCAAGGTGGACAAGTCGGTGGTCTATGAGGTGGACGGGTTCGAGCCCCTCGTCGAGCAGTGGCGGAAGGGCCACAACTTCGGCTTTGCCGGGTTCCTGGAATCGAAGACGGTCCGGCAGATGTTCATCATCGCCCGCGAAGATCGTAAGGGCGTCCCGCGTGGCGCGACCAATTACCGGGTCGGCGGCGCGTCGGGCGGCACGGCGCGGTTGAAGTTTGATCCGGCAGTGGTGCGGCGGTTGGTGTTGGCGGCGGACGACGTGCAGGCGGCGACGTTGCGGTTGCCGGCGGCGCGCGAGATGGGCGGCCGGGCGTTGACGAATGTGACGTTGCAGCTCTGCCGGTTACTCGATGCCACCGGGACGAAATATGAACCGTTGGCTTCCGTGGCCGTGGGCAGCAAGCCGGCAACGAATTTCGTGGAGTTTGCCGGCCTGGGCACGACGGTGCGCAACTGGGCGGCGGGCACATGGGAGAACCACGGGTTGTTGCTGCGGCTCGAGGGCACGACGAACGCGGCGGCGGTGGTGACGCTGAGCAGGATTAATCCGAATAACAAGATGTTCACGGTGACGGTGCGCCGTCATCCGAAGACGGCCGTGTTCCCGGAGACGGGGCGGCCGCGGCCGGGGGTGTGGACGACGGTGAAGGACGGGCATTTGTGGTACGGTGACCAGCGGTTGCGGTTGTGGGCGACGGTGGGCTACGGCAACGCCGACCGGATCAAGAAGATGGGCTTCAACTGCCGACGTGTGGAGTTTCCTTATTCGCGGGACATGTACGACGAGGAATCGGCGAAGCGCGGCGAGTTCAGGAAGCGCACGTCGGGCGAGCCGCCGAACGTGAAGGAACGAGAGTACGCCGAGACGATCAAAGAAGGGTTGTTCATCCAGTTCATCGGCACGTGTCCCAGCCCGAACAACGAGATCCCGATCAAGGCGTTGGCGGCGGATGATTCGTTCGTGGCGGATGGCGCGGACTGGGCGGAATGGAAAGCGGCGGTGGTCACGAACGGTTTCGCCGGTTACCTGTGGTCGTACATTGACGAGCGGCTTGGCCGTGCGCGCGAGAAACATCTCCAAAACATCCTGCAGTACGTCAACCCGCTCACCGGCAAGGCGTATGGACAGGAAGAAGCCATCGCGATCTACGAGCTGCATAACGAAAACGGATTCATCCGCTGGGTCATCGAAGGCCGGTTCCAGAACCAGCCGGAGTATTTCAAGAAGAAGCTCCAGAGCCGGTGGAATGATTGGCTGCGGCAGAAATACCGGGACGACGCGGCGCTGGCGAAAGCGTGGGGCACCGCCGAGCCGCTTGGTAGCGTCGCGCTCGCGCCGTTGCAGAGCCAGATCAACGCCTTCCCGAAAGAGCGCGGCGATGATTTCATGCGCTTCCTGTTGGAGACGGTGGACACCTATTACCGGGGACTGGTGAAGTTCTGCCGGGCGCAAGCGCCGGCAGGCGTCGGCATCAACGTCGCACCCCTCTCCCTCGATACGCAGTACCGGCCAAGTGTCCCCTGGTTGTTCTCGAAGACCGGCGCGGAGGTGAACACGTTCGGGATGTATTTCTGGAACATGGAACCGCAAGCCGACGGCCCGCCGAGTTTCTACGTGATGGACAACCACACGGTCGCCGGCATGCCGACGTTGATCTACGAGACGAACATCGCGCGGCCCGATCGGTACCGGGCGGAGTATCCCTTCCGTGTCGCGGCGTTGGCAGCGTGGCAGGATTGGGATGCGATCTGTTTTCACTACTGGGGCGGCCTGACCGGCGACGCGACAGACGAGGATTATCTGGCGCAGGCGCTGCCGCATATTGCCAATCCACATTTCTGGACCGGCGTCCATCATGCCGATGACCCGGTGATGAACGCCTCTTTCGCGACGGCAGGCCGGCTGTTCCTTGGTGGTTACCTCGCGCCGGCAACGAACCCGACCATCACGACCATCGGCGCCGAAGGCATCTTCAGCTACGCGCTGGTCAACGGCATCCCACAGCCGGACACCTTCACGAAGGGCGCGCGCATCAAGTTCGCCCCGAACCAACCCGGCGTGGCCACGCCGCCGGTCGAGTTGCAACGCGTGCAGGAAGCCGTCGCCTCCGGTGATCAGATTCTCTGGGATTGGCCGAACGGCCGGCTGCTGGTGGACACGCCGAACGCGAAGGTCTATGCGGGCCGGACGTGCAAAGGATTCGCGTTCAAGGACGGCATTACGATCAGCGACTTCAACGTGCCGTTCGTCAACTTTGCCCTCGTCTCGCTCGACGGCCAACCGCTCACGAGTTGCCGGCAGGCGCTACTGACGGCGGTGTTCGACGCGCAGAACACCGACTTCGCGATGAACTGGAGCGCCCGCGGCGGCCCGCTGCAAATCGGCGCCGGTATCGTCAATCGCGGTCGCGCGCCGGTGATCGTGGACCCGGTCTCGTTCACGCTGCGATTCCCGACCAGTGTGCAGGCCAAGGTGGAAACCGTGGATTTCGCCCTGCGCACCACGGAGACCAAAGATGTGAATGCTCCGGCGATCGCCATCGGGCCGGGCGAGGCGTATGTCCGGCGACTTACCATCGCCCAACGCGGCGCGGCCGCACCGCCGTTGATGTTGACGGCCGCCGACACGGTACCGCCCAAGGCGGAGAAGACATTGGCGGCCGGCGAAGTGGATTTGTCGGCGTACCGGGGCTTATGGCATCCGCTGACGTTGGTGACGTGGGATGACGGCTACACCAAGACGCACAAGCTCATCCGCGACTCGAACTGGGTCTTTGCCTCGATCACGCCCGAAGATACGTCCGGCAACCCCGACAAGAGCATTAAGGTCACCGACTGCAAAGCCGTCCTGAACAGTCTTGCTGACATCGAGTTGACGTGGAAGAACGGCCAGCCGCAACGCGCGCAGGTGGTCTTCAAACAGTCGCCCCCGTTTGCCGAGGTGCTGGTCGAGTTCCAGAAGAAGCTCGGCGTGCCGGTCGAGACGAAGACCGGCATGCAGTTCGAAGAAACCAAAGCGCGCTGGGCGACCGGCAAACTGAAGGTGCTGCTCACCGAAGCGCAGGGCATCATGCAGTTGCTTGTGGTGCCGACGCTATGACCTTCTCTAGTCCTTGGAAACGTGCCAACACCGACTGGATGCGCGACGCCAAGTTTGGCGTCATGCTTCATTATCTCGCCGACCCGAGCAACGCCGAGAACTCGGCGGCCGACAGCGTTGAGGAATGGAATCGTCGAGTCGACGCCTTCGATGTGCCGGCGCTTGTGGGCATGCTGCAACAGGTGCATGCCGGCTACCTGCTCTTCACCGTGGGGCAGTTCTCCGGCTACTATTGTTCGCCGAACGCGACGTTCGACCGGATCGTCGGCATCCAACCCAGCCGCTGCTCGCATCGGGACCTCGTCGGGGAAATCGCCGTCGCCCTTGCGCCGACGGGCATTCGGCTGATCGTCTACAGCATGGCTACCGGACCGATGTGGCACCGCGAAGCCACCGAAGCGCTGGGGTTCACCCCGCCGTGGGACGCCTCGAAGTGGAAGTCGCCGCCCGGCAGTTATCACAACCGCATTGGAGCCGATGATCGGCTCACCCAGGCCCAGCGTAACTGGGAGGCCGTGCTCACGGAGTGGTCATCTCGTTGGGGGCGCAACGTCCACGGTTGGTGGATAGACGCCTGCTACTACCCGGAGAAAATGTATTACTTCGACGACGAACCGAATTTCCGGTCCTTTGCCCGCGCTCTCAAGGCGGGTAATTCCGACAGCCTGGTGTCGTTCAACCCCGGCGTCATGGTGCCGACGCGTGTGCTTAGCGAGTGTGACGACTACCTCGCCGGTGAAACCAACGTCCTCATCACGCCCTGCAAGTACCATGAATTCAAGAGATTCTACGACATGATGGCCCCCTGTGAACTTGCCTATGGCAGTCCTGACCGGTTAGCGGCGGAGCAAAGCCGCTGCGGCGCCCAACTCCACATCCTTACCTACCTGGGGGACTACTGGTGCCGGGGGACCACGCCACGCTATTCGGATGGGCTGGTTGTGGAATACACCAGGTACATCAACGGCCTGGAGGGTGCGGTGACCTGGGACGTGCCCATTGCTTCAACCGGTGTGGTGCCCGAAATCTTCGTCCGCCAGCTTGCCGCCATTGGGGCGGGGGTTTGTTCCGATATCAAGGACACACCACTCCAGTAAGGAGCGTCAACGCTACAGTACACCAAGACCGGATTTTAGCAGGTGTTCTTCAATCAAACGCCGGTTGAGTACTTTTGAGAGCGATTTAACAGGAGATCAAGAGCAATGACAGTTAATGTGTCGACAGGAATACGGGTTCAGCATGAACAGTGCGGGCGGCATGGCGAACTCGGTTGTTCTCATGATCGATTCTGCGCCTTCGCCGGGCACGCTCGTCATGATACGCGAATGTCCTCGTCCACCCGCCTCATCACGGCCTGGGCCACTGTTGCCCTCGCACAGTGTCTGCAGATGGCCGTCCATGCGGCGGAACCGCCCGTGCTTCTGGAAGTCCCGATCCCGCAACCCGTGGCGGCGTGGGCCGTCAATCAGCCTCCGCTGAACGCAAGTGCAGGGATGGCGGGCATCCGCGTACGCTATGCGCGGGCGGGCGGCGAGGGCGAGGTCTTCCTTCCCGTCGTGGCCGACACGTTTCTGGGCGGAGATACGGTGTGGGGCGGTAAGGACTTCGTGGTGATGCGCAAGGACAGCCAGAAGCACGACATCCTGATGCGGCTCGACATGACGGAGCTGCCAGCCGACGCAGAGGTGCGCGAAGCGGAATTCCTGTTCCACTACAGTCGTCCCCGCACGCTCCAGTTCAACAAATCGATCCAGCCGTTCCGCCTCACTTTCCATGCGATCGACGTGGCGTGGGAGGAGGACGCGACTTCTGCGAAGCCGTCGGCTGCGGGAGCGGCCACATGGGCGCAGCCCGTCGTCGGCCGTGGATTCGCGGCGGAGCCGTTCGCGGAGATCGCAGGGGACGACGCGGCGGTCGACGAGAAGAAGACGGCGACCGTGCCGGGATTGGGTCCGCTGGTGGCGGAGTGGCGCACCGGCAAGCGGCCCAACAACGGGTTCGCCGTGGTGGTGCACGGCCCCGTCAACGCCGTGGCGCTGCGCTCGCGCGAGGCGCTGCTCGCCGCCGCACGCCCCCCCTTGCTGGGCGGCGCGTCCGGGGCTGGAGTCGTCCTACCGCTGCCGGTCGAGGCGCTACGGGCATTGACCCCGGATTCTGACTGGCTTATGGGAATCAGTCTCGGTGTGCAGGTTCGACGGATCTCCCGCACGCCGCAGCCGCAGGCGGAGTTGCGTGTGCACCGCGTGAAGCAAGCGGTTCCCGGCGCGTCGCGTCTCGAGGCGACGGCGGTCGAAGCCCAACTGCTCGCGACGTTTTCACTCGCCGCAGTCAGCGGAGGACGGCATACGAACATCGTTGTGGAATTGCCCGTGGCGGTGCTGCGTGCGGCACTCGATGGACGGGCGCCATGCCCGGCACTGTACGTGACGGTCTCGGGAGTGGAAGGCGACGCAGATGCCTTCGACGCGGTGCTGCCCGCCGCCCGGCGCGAACACCTCGTGGCGCGGATCGCGCGGGTCGAGGAACGGCTGACTCTGCCACGCGAGACAGCGCCGACGGCTGGCGTCTACGTCGAGAACCGCAAGGGAAACCTCTACTACGGCGGACAGCGCCTGCGCCTTTGGGGCATGATCGCCCCGCAGCGGCCGAACCTCGAAATGTTGGCGCGAGCCCGCGACACGGGCTTCAACGCGATTCGACTGTGGGGGCCGAGGCACAAGGTCTACCCCCAACCGAACACGAACGGCGTGTGGCGCGATTCCGCGACGCCCGACGGGGCGGACATCGACCAGTACGACCGATTCTTCGCCGAGGCCAAGCGCCAGGGAATGTTCGTCATGTCGACGGGCCTCATGGGCACGGCGCCGGCGAACGCGGAAAGCACTTGGTTGCGCGACGTCGGCGACCCCGCCGAGTGGGAGGCGTGGACCCAGGCGGTCGACCCGCCGGTCGAGGGGTGGCTCTTCCCGTTTTTCGCCGCCTTCGACGAACGCGTCTTCGCCGCGCGGCAGGCGATCATCCGCAACTACCTGACGCACCGCAACCCCTACACCGGCCGCACATACGCCGAGGATGAGGCCATCGCCATCTTCGAACTCGACAACGAGGGAGCGCACATCAAGCGCATTCTGGAGCGCGGCGTCGAGAAGTGGCCGGCCTTCTTCCGCGAGAAGCTGACACGTCGCTGGAACGTCTGGCTGGCGGCGCGCTACGGCAACGACGATACCCTGCGAACCGCGTGGGGCTCGCTCGGGGTGAATGAGAACACCGTCGCCGGAACGATCGCTTTCGCGCCGACCTTCGCCCAACGCACGGCATACTCCGCACGGCGCGCCGAGGACGTCGTGCGCTTCTTGACTGACCTGGAGGTGACGATGTGCCGACGGATCGAAGCCTACTCGCGTACCTTTGCGCCCGCCGGCGTCGGCGTCAATGTCGTGCCGTTCTCATACGACAACCAGTACCAGCCTTGCACGCCCTGGTCCTACGCGATCTCTCAGGGGGATGTCGCGAACTTCGGCATGTACTTCTGGCACATGACCTCTTCGTTGACGGCGCCGCCTTCGCTCTACGTCATGGACGCCTACACGGTGCAGGACAAGGTGACGGTGATCTACGAGACCATGGCGGCGCGTCCAAACCCGGTGAGGGCGGAGTATGCGTACAAGATGGCTGCCTTCGCGGGCCGGCAGGACTGGGACGCCATCTTCTTCCACTACTACATGGGTCTGCTGGACGAGAAGCGCACGTTCGCGCCCGAGGACTATCTGGTCAGGCCGATGACTTACATCGACCCCAAGCACTTCTGGTCAGGCACCTACTACGACCAGGACCCCGTGCTGATCTCCTCGCTGATGGCGGCGGGGCGCATCTTCCTGTCCGGCGCGGTCGCGTCGGCACCCGCACCGGCGACCTTCGTGCTGGGCGGCCGCGGCATCTTCGCGGCGGAGCGGTTCGGGTGGCTGATGCCGGGGCAGGCGGCATTCTCCCACGGATCCCGTTTGCGGTACGAACCCGAAGGCGACTTCGACCTACGCATTGAGAACGCGGCGGAGTCCGACTTCGCCCTGCCGCCCACAGCGGCCGTGGGGGCTGACGATGTCATCTGGGACTGGCCCAACGGTCGGCTCCTGATCGATACGCCGACCGGCAAGGCTTACGTTGGGAAGCCGAACGGCACGTACCGCTTTCGGAATGGCCTTGCCGTGGGGGGCTTCGAGGGCGACTTCGTGGCGTTCGGGCTCCAGAGCTTGGATGGAAAGCCGCTGGTCGAATCCACCAACATTCTTGTGTCCGCCGTGCGCGACGCGCGCAACCACGGCGCAGTGCTGAACCTGTCGAACCTGCCGCCGGACGGCAAGTTCATGGCGCCGCTGGAGATGGGGTCGCGCGTGCAAGCGGCCGGAACGGCGCCAGTCGATCTCGACCGGGTGCCCTTCACGTTGTGGTTCCCGAACAAGATGAGTGGCCGCCTCGAGCGTTACGACTTCGCGGGTCGGCGCGTGGGCGATGAAGCGGTCGCAGGCGGTAGCGTCGCGTATGACGGCCGACCGCAGTTCGCGCTGCGCCTGATCGTCACGTCCCGCGGGGCGGTCTGCGAGACCCCTGCCACCGAACGTCCGGTGGCGTCTGCCACCGTCGGGGGTGACGCGGACGTGGAAACGACCTTGCCCCCCGTCGCCGATCCCGCGCTGTGGACGCCGTACCCGGGCTTCGCGTGGAACGACTCGCCCGCCCTGGCGGCGCGGCGCTTCCGCGCACTGGCGGTCCGTGCCGGCTGGAAAGTCGGCTTCGTCCGCGACGAGGCCGCCGGGACGGCCTATGTCGAGGGAACGGACGCAATCTTCGGCGCGCTCGGTTCCCTGCGCTTCGACGGCTCGGCGCAAGGGTTGGAGCGTGTTGAGCTAGTCTTCGCGGCGCCGCCTCCGCTGGAGCGCGTGCTTCAGGCCTACACAAAGGAACTGGGACCACCGGTCGCCGACGAGCGCTCGCCGACGGCCGATAAACCCAGCACGGTGCGGTGGTGCGCGGGTCCGCCCCGGGGTCCCGTGACGGTGGAGGTTCTCGAGGTGCAGGGCGTGATGACCCTCCAGTTCAGCAGAAAGTAGGGCCGTTGCTGAGAGGATTATGGAGAACGATGGAAACGCAGAAGGATAGCCCCATGCAAGAGCCTTGGAAGCGCGCCAACGCCGATTGGCTTCGCGACGCCAAATTTGGCGTCATGCTGCACTATCTCGCCGACCCGACGAATGCCGAGAACTCGGCGGCCGACAGCGTTGAGGAATGGAATCGTCGGGTCGATGCCTTCGATGTTCCAGCGCTTGTGGGCATGCTGCAACAGGTGCATGCCGGCTACCTGCTCTTCACCGTGGGGCAGTTCTCCGGCTACTATTGTTCGCCGAACGCGACGTTCGACCGGATCGTCGGCATCCAACCCAGCCGCTGCTCGAATCGGGACCTTGTCGGGGAAATCGCCGTCGCCCTCGCGCCGACAGGCATTCGGCTGATCGTCTACAGCATGGCCACCGGACCGATGTGGCACCGCAACGTCCACGGTTGGTGGATTGACGCCTGCTACTACCCGGAGAAAATGTATTACTTCGACGACGAACCAAATTTCCGGTCCTTTGCCCGCGCCCTCAAGGCCGGCAATCCTGACAGCCTCGTTTCCTTCAGTCTGGAGGGAGCGGTGACGTGGGACGTGCCCATTGCTTCAACCGGTGTGGTGCCCGAAATCTTCGTCCGCCAGCTTGCCGCCATTGGTTCCGAGGCACGAGACAACAGGAGCTAATGATGAGAAATGTTGACATCGAACTGATCATGACGACGACATCGCCCCGACACCGCTGGTTTTGCGACGCCCGCTTCGGGATGTTCGTGCATTTCGGCCCCTATGCCGCCATCGGCCGCGGCGAACAGGTTCTGTTCCGCGAGCAATGGGACCAGGCTGAGTACGCGCGCCGCGCGGCGCGCTGGAACCCGCGGCGGTTCGACGCCGCGCAGTGGGCGGCGGCCGCATGCGCAGGCGGAGTGAAGTATGGCGTGCTCACGACGCGGCATCACGACGGGTACTGTCTCTGGGACTCGAAGCAGACCGACTACACCAGCGCGCGACTGGCGCCCCAGCGCGACTTCGTGCGGGAGTATGGCGAGGCGATGCGGGCCGCGGGGTTACGCGTCGGCCTCTACTACTCGCTGGCCGACTGGCGCATTCCTGCTTACTGGGCTGGCCCGAAGCAGGACCCGGACGGCTGGGCGAGATTCCGCCGCTACGTCCATACCCAGTTGCACGAGTTGCTGACGGGCTACGGGCGGATCGACGTGCTTTGGTTCGACGGTGCCTGGCCGCATACGGCACAGGACTGGGGCGCGCGGGAGATCGTGCGCATGGCCCGCCGCCTGCAGCCCGGGATTCTGATCAACAACCGGCTGGGGCAGGTCGTGGGCGAGACCGGCCTCTCGGCCAATGAGTCGCGGCGCCTGGGCGATTTCGGCACGCCCGAGCATCACATTACGGCGGAGTCGAGCCGGCTCTGGGAGTCATGCCAGGTCTCGACGTGGCGGTTGTGGGGGTATGCGCGCGGCGAGCGGTGGCGCTCCACCGACGTGCTGCTCGACATGCTCGCGGACGCCGCAAGCAAAGGCGGCAACCTCTTGCTGAACGTCGGGCCCAAACCTGACGGTACGTTGCCGCCGCCGTTCGTGCGGCGCCTGGCGGCCCTCGGGGCCTGGCTGAAGGTTCATGGCGAGGCCATCTACGGCACGCAGGCGGGAGATGTGTGCGACTCGGTGACGATCGGCTATCAGACCCGTCGTGGCAGCCGGCTCTACCTGATTGTCCGATTCTGGGATGGCAGCGGCACGCTGCGCCTGGCGGGGCTCGGGACCCGCGTGCGGAAAGCCACGATGCTTGCGGACGGGCGGGCATTGCGGGTGCGCCAGTCGGCTGAGATTCTTGAGCTTGCGGGGTTGCCGCGCCGGCCTCCAACGCGCCTGTTCCCGGTGATCGAGCTGACCTGTGCGGGCGGGCCTGAGCCGACGGCCCGGGGCCGCGAAAGGCTATGGGCGGGCGATCCGCTCACCTACCGGTCGTGGGCCGCGGCACGCGGCGAAGGCGTGATGCAAGGGGGAGGATGGAGCGAGGCATGAGACGCAAGGTCGAAACGACGATGTCAGCGGCCGAAATCGATGCCGTCACGGCGCGCAGTGCGCGCACGCGGGCGGCGCGGTTGCGCTGGTTCCGGGAGGCACGGTTCGGCATGTTCGTGCACTGGGGTCTTTACAGCCAACTGGGCCGTCATGAATGGGCCATGAACCGTGAGCGCATCCCGGTCGCGGAATACGAACGGCTGGCCGATGGCTGGCGGCCCCGGCCTGGGGCGGCGCGCGAGTGGGCCCGGCTGGCTTCGCGAGCGGGGATGAAATACATGGTCTTCACCACCAAGCATCACGACGGGTACTGCCTGTGGGATACGGCGCAGACCGGGTTCAATGCCGTGAAACGCGGTCCGGGCCGCGACCTGGTCCGCGAATACGTGGATGCTGCCCGCGAGTTTGGCCTGAAGGTCGGTCTGTATTACTCGCTCATGGACTGGCGCCACGCCGACGGCGCGCGGTGCGCCTGGAACGAGCCGGCCCGGCGTCGGTTCTGCGATTTTACCCAGGGGTGTGTCCGTGAACTCATGAGCCGCTACGGCCGGATCGATATGCTGTGGTACGACCTTCCCTGGCCGCTGCAGTCGCCCGAGCGCTGGGAAAGCCGCAGGCTGAACGCCATGGCGCGCTCGCTTCAGCCGCACCTGCTCATCAACAATCGCTCGCAGTTGCCCGAGGATTTCGGGACCCCCGAGGAGCACATCAAGGCGGCCGATCCGGGCCGTGCGTGGGAATCCTGCATGACGTTCAACGGCGCCTGGGGCTGGCAGCAGACCCCGGCCGAAGATTGGTACGGCGTCCGCAAAGTGCTCGAGCTGCTGCGGACCTGCGCCGCGGGGCAGGGGAACCTGCTGCTGAATGTCGGGCCAAAGCCCGACGGGACCGTACCGAACGAGGCCGTGGAGCGACTGGGCTCGGTCGGCCGTTGGTTGACCCGCAACGGCGAGGCCGTCTACGGGCGAGTGAACCGGGCCGACCGGCCCACGATGGAATGGATGGCCAACGGCGGGTGGACGACCAAGGGCCGCACCGCCTACTTCTGGTGCACGCGCTGGCCCGGCCGGGATCTCGTCATTGGCGGCTTGCGCACCCGAGTGCGGGAAGCGTCGCTGCTGGCCGGTGGCAAGCCGATCCGGTTTGAGCAGGAGGGGGAGCGACTGGTGCTGCGCGGGTTACCGGCGAGCGCTCCTGACACAATTGCCGGGGTGACCGTGATCCGGCTCGAATGCTCAGGACGCCCGCGGCAGCGGCTTGGAACGGGGTGCGTCTGGCGGCAGAACGTCAAGGCCAAGCAGGCTGGCAGTAATTACTGAGCACGAATGGAGACGGTGACATGTCATATCAGGACGGTTGGAGCGCGATTCACTTGGAGATGCCCGGGCGGGTGCCGCGGACGGAGTACTCGGCGGAGATGCACTGGGACCTGCTGACCGAGATCACGGGTATTGCCGTGACAAAGGACAGCCCCGACGCACTGAAGGCCGAGGCCCGGCGTATCCTCGTGCGCAAGTGGGACTACTCGTTCTTCTGGTCGACTTACATCGGGCATGGCGAGTTCCCGGAGTACTACACCGACATGGGACACGCCGAGTACATGGCCGGCGGGGTTGACCTGCGCCAGCCCAAGGCCGGCCGGATCCGGACCGTGGAGGACGTGCTGGGCTTCCGGGCCATGGACGCGCTGGGGCCGCGCGACCACGCCACCCTCGTCAAGCGCTTTGAGGATCACTATCGCGCCCAGGTCGCGGCTGGCGACGACGGCGTGCGCATGACCGGCATCTACATTACGCTGATCTCCGGTCTGCTCGATCTGTTCGGCTGGGACCTGCTGCTAGAGGCGGCCGGCACCGACCCGCGGGCCTTCGGCCGCGTGGCCAATGGGTACGCGGAGTGGATTCAGCAGTATTTCGACGCGTTGGCCGCGGCCGACGTGCCGGTCGTGATGGTCCACGACGACATGGTCTGGACGAGCGGACCGTTCATCCAGCCCGACTGGTACCGCGAGTTCGTGTTCCCGAACTACCGGAAGTACATCGCCCCGCTGCGGGATTCGGGCAAGATCGTGGCCTTTACGTCCGACGGCGATTACACCATGTTTCTGGACGACGTTGTCGCCGCCGGCGCGCACGGTGTGGCCATGGAACCGATGACCGACATGGCGTACTTCGCGGCCAAGTACGGGCGGACACACTTCTTCATCGGTAACGCCGACACCCGAATCCTGCTCAGCGGCACCAAGCCGCAGATCCGGGCCGAAGTCGAACGGTGCATGCGCATCGGCAAGCCGTGCCCGGGTTTCATCTTGGCCGTGGGCAATCACATTCCACCCAACACGCCGGTCGAGAACGCCTTGTACTACAACGAGGTCTATGAGTCTCTCCGCAGGAGGTAAGGCTTCGCCATGCTGATCACCCGCTGCAATCCGATCCCCACCCGCTGGATTCTGATGGCGATCCTGCCGTGGACGGCCCTGATGTTCCAATGGCAGGTGATGGGCACGGCCTTCACCTTCAGCCTGAGCAAGTTCGTCGAGAACCCGGCGGCGCTGACACTTCTGCTGAGTTTGCCCGGCTTCGTCTCCATCGTCCTCGCGCCGCTGGCGCAATTTCTCAGCGACCGCATTTGGACGCGCTTCGGGCGGCGCAAGCCCTTCATTGTCGCCGGCGGTGCCGCGATGTACAGCGGGCTTCTCGTCATGGCCTTCGCCCCGAGCGCATCCGTCCTCGTCGCCGGTTATTTTCTCTATTCGTTCGGTGCCGACTTCTATGGCGCGCTGGAGCCGCTGAAGCAGGAGATCGTTCCGCCGCCGCAGCGCGGATCGGCGACGGCCGTCATGCAGTGGCTCTCGAACTTCTGCTCGTTGCTCTTCTTTGCGGTCGTGCTCGGACGCTTTGACGAAGTGGGCTCGCTCTTCGGTGTCCTCCTCACCGGCGAAACCGCCGCGTATGCGTCCTGCGTCGTGCTGGGACTCACCATGCTGGCGGTGGTCATGCTGGGCGTCAAGGAAGCGAATCCGCACAGCGTGCTCTGCGGTCAGCGCCTCACCCCGCGCACGATCCTCGGCGGGTTGCTGGACCGTGAGTTCCGCCCCGTCTACCTGCTCGTCTTCGGCGCCGCCATCCTCAACGCAGGGCTGGGCCCGCTGAACGCCCTGCTGACCACCGTGCAGTTCGGCATGACGAAGCAACAGATGGGCTACAACGTCGCAATCGGCACGACGCTCAACCTGTTGATCTTCATCCCGCTGATCGGCCTTTTCGCAGACCGCCTCAACCGCACCCGCGCCTACGGCATCCTGATCTCCCTGACCGCCGCCGTCGAGTGCGCCTTTTTCCTCTACGTGCGCTATGTCCTCGTCCACCATCGGCCCACATGGCAGGAGATGGTTGTCTTCGGCGGGGTGCTCTCGGTGGCGTCGATCCTCACGCAGGTCGTCTTCACCCCGATGGTTTATGACTACATCCGACGAGACAAAATGGGAACGTATGCCGCGGGTGCGAACTTGCTGATGCGGGCCACCAGCATCGTGACGCTCAACCTGATGGGGCTCTTCGTCTGGGGCTACGCCACGCTGTTTCAGCCGCCGGCGGGCGAAATGTGCCGCGTGACGTTGAGCCGCGAGGTATCCCGAGAAGACCTGCGGGAGCTGGTGGCGGTGCCGTGGACGGAGGCGTCGACTCCCGTAGCGCGCCTGTGGCGCGCCACCGGCGCGGACCTACCCACCGGCCGAGCCATCGAGTTCCGCCGCCGCAATCGTGCCAGCGAGCGCCTCGACGCGGAGCGGACGCGCCTGCAGTCCGACCTGCGACGCCTCGGCGGCGATGTTGCCGCCCATGCGCCCGCCACGCAGGAACGTGCCGCCGCGTTAAGCTCGCGCCTCGCCGACATCGACTCCCAGTTGGCCGACCGCGCGGCCGCGTTTCGCGACGAGGTTGTGCGCGTGCTGGGAGCAAGCCTGCTCGCCGACGGGCAACAAGTCCTCTCCGCTGAAGCGGACGATGGACGAATCTGCACGTTCCTGTTGACGCGACGGCCCCGCGCACGGGAACTGGAGCACGCAAGGGCTGCCTTGCGGGCGCATCATGCCGATATCATCGATGCGTGTGCCGTCGCCCGCGACGGTCGCTTCGCCCTTGCCGTGAGCGTGGCGTCCACGAGTTCGCCGGACTGTGCGGCCGATGAGCTCCACCGCACGCTTGCCGCCTCCGTACCCGGCCTCGTTTCCACTGCGCCTGCCCTTGAAACGCCCGTGCGCGTGTTGCGACTCGGCCTGGCCACCGTGGAGGAGCCACTCGACCGATTCGTGTCGCCGCTGAACCGCTGGCTGATCCACCCGCTGCTGGCAAAGGTCGGCCGCGTTCCTGCGCCCACTGATCGGCTCCGGGCGTTGGGCCGCGCCCTGCGCCTGGCCGGCACCGCCGAACATGCGCGGGTTGAGCCGCTCGAGGTCGGCAATGGCATTCTGGTCTCCGCCGTACTCGCCGCGACGGACTCCGCCGCGCCAGGCGCGGACGATGTGGCGGCCCGACTCGCGGAGCTACTCGGCGACTCGGAAACCACGGCGCAGGCGCAACGCCTCTATCGACACACCGTGGCGGCTGCGGAAGTGCTCCATTTGACGGTCGCGCGGCGGCAACTGACCCACGCCTACGCCGGGCTGGCGTACGATTACATGGCCGGTTATCTATTGATGTTCGTCGGCTCGGTCGTCGGCGTGGCGCTGACCTTGGCCTTTCGACGCCTGGAGCGGCGCGGCCGCATCCGCAAGCATGGTTGCGAGGAGGCGGCATCGGCCTCGGTGGATCTTGCAGCCACGGAGGATGCCTTTGCGGGGGTCGATGGATCTGCAGGCCATGTGCCAGGCTATTTCTGGCCGAAGGTCGGACTGGCATTCGTCGGTCTGGTGATGATGGCGTCGTCTTTGTGCGAACTATGGCAGCCCCTGCGACTGGTCCTGACGGGGGCGAGAGGCGAAGCCGAGGCCGTGCGAATCGTGAAACGAGGCGCCGAGGAATCCGTAAAGTTCTTTGCGGACGAGAACGGCGCCCGCCGGGCGGAGGAAACGCGCGACCGCTCGTGGCGGTTCTCCACCGAGTTCGCGTTCGTCGCCGAAGACGGCCGCACCTGCCGGGTGGAGTGTCCGGTCGGCAGTCAATTGAAGCCGGTCTTTCGGCTGACCGATTCAGACGGGTTGCCGACGACGGTTGTACTCAGGTATGATTCCGGTGATCCGCGACACGTCGTATTTCCGATGATGCTGGGCACGTGGTTCATGCCCGGCATGCTGCTGTTGTGCGGTGTCTTGGCGCTGTTCTCCGGCGCGATGCTCGCGGCGGTTGCGCGTCGCCCCGTTTCGGTTTCGTTAAACTCCTTGAAAGGAATGCTATAATGACGGATCGACTGACGTGGTTTGAGGAAGCCCGCTACGGGATGTTCATTCATTGGGGACTCTACGCCGTGCTGGGACGCGGCGAATGGGCCATGAGCCGCGAGCGCATTCCCTGGAAGGACTACCGTCTCTTGGCCAAATCGTTCACGGCGGAGAACTACCGTCCGCGCGATTGGGCGCGGTTGGCGAAGGCCAACGGCATGCGCTACATGGTCCTGACGACCAAGCACCACGAGGGGTTCTGCCTCTGGGACTCGAAGGTCTGCCGGTTCAACGCCGTCCACAGCGCGGCGAAGCGCGATCTGCTGGCCGAGTTCGTCGAGGCCGCACGGGCGGAAGGACTGAAGGTCGGCCTGTACTACTCTTTGGGCGATTGGCTCAACCCCGACTGGGCCGCCGGCTGGCAGGGCGATGAGGCCGCGCGCGAGCGGTTCATCGAGTACACGCACGCCTTGGTGCGGGAGCTGATGACCGGTTACGGCCGCATCGACGTCCTCTGGTACGACCTCCCGCAGTGCTACTCCGCCCGCGAATGGCGTTCCGTCGAGTTGAACGCGATGGCGCGTTCGCGACAACCGCAGATCCTGATCAACAACCGGGCCATGACCACCGAGGACTTCGCCACGGCGGAGCAGCACATCACGGCTTCGGATCAGGGCCGGCCCTGGGAGGCCTGCATGACGCTCAACGACAGTTGGGGCTATACGGCCTGCGACCGCAACTGGAAGACCCCGCGCGACGTGGCGCTGCACTTGGCCCGCGTGGCGAGCGGCGGCGGCAATCTTCTGCTGAACGTCGGCCCCGACGGACTGGGCGCGATCCCCGAGGAGAGTCGTAAAATACTGAAGGCCGTCGGCGCCTGGCTGGAGCGCAACGGCGAAGCGGTCTACGATGTGCAACGTCACCGGTTGCCGTGGTGGCTTTTCGGTCCCGTCACCGTGCGCGGTACGACCCTGTACGCATTCCTGTCCCAGTACCACGGCAGCGAAATCACGGTTGGCGGCCTGACCAACCGCGTGCGCTCCGCGACCCTGTTGGCCGCGGGCCAGCGGCTCGCCGTTCGTCAACGCGGTTCACAAACCTTTCTGAACGGACTGCCCGCGACCTCGCCCGACCCCGTGCTGTCCGTCGTGAAACTTGAACTCGACGGCCCGCCCGACAGCGATCTCAGCCGCGTCATCGGGGGAGCCGACATCTTTCCGGAGTTGCCGAAATAGGCGCGGTTCATGGCGTTGTGGCGGCGAGTACGAATGGCTGGCCAAGGATTTCAATCCACGTGGGTTTGAAACCCGCCCGGGGCTATTCATCCGCCCGCGAGCACCTGACGGTAGACGGCCTCGGTGGCGGCGGCGGTGTTGGCCCACGTGAAGCGGGCGGCCTGCCGCCGTCCGCGTTCGATCTGGGCGTCGCGGAACGCGCTGTCGGCCAGGAGCGGAAGGATTTGGCCGGCAATGTCGGCGGGGTCGTCGGGATTGCAGTAGCGGGCGGCGTCGGCGGCGAATTCGCGGGCGGCGCCGCCGGAGCAGACGACGGGGCAGCCGGCGGCCAGGGCTTCGAGGACCGGCAGGCCGAACCCTTCGTCGAAGGAGGGGAAGAGCAGCGCCCGGGCCTGCGCGTAGATTGCGGGGAGGTCGGCTTCGGCGACGTAGCCCGTCCGGAGGATGCCGGGACGGTCGGCGATAGCGACGCCCGCCGGGGCGCCGACGAGGACGAGGGCGAGGCCGGGGTGCGCGGTCCGCAACCGTTCCCAGGCCTGCAGGATGCCGCCGATATTCTTGCGCGGCGCCAGATCGCCCACGAAGAGGAGGTAGCGGTCGGGAAGTCTGTGGCGGTCGCGGACCTCCTTGAGCTTGGCTGCGGGGCAAGGTTCGAAATAGGCGGGGGCGACGCCGAGGGGGATGATGTGCGTCTTGGCGGCCGCCGCGGGGAAGCGGTCGGCCAGGGCGTTGCGGGTGGCCTGCGACGGGACGAGGATGGCTGCGGCGCGGCGGATGGAGGCGGGGATGCGCGCCCGGTAATGGAGCCGGTTGGTCCAGGTGCAGAGGCGGGGGTGGGTGTAGACATGGAGGTCGTAGAGGGAGAGGACCAGGGGGCAGCGGAGGCGGGGGGGGGCGACATAGGCGGGCGCGTGGAGGAGGTCGATCTTCGCGCGCCGAAGCTGCGCGGGGAGGAGGGTCAGCTCGTAGAGGATGCGGAGGCCCCGTCCGCGGCACCAGGCGGGAACGGGGAGGCGTGGAACCCGGACCTCGCCCCAGTTCGCCCCGTCCCCCGGCGGCAGCAGGAGGTGGTAGTCGAAGACCTTGCGGGCGACGAGCGCCCGTGCCAGTTCCGCCACGCTTTTTTCGACGCCGGAGAACGGGTGGCGGAGGATCAGGGCGTTGTAGGCGACCTTGGGCATGGCAGGATCGTTGGACAGGATTACAGGATTCACAGGATTGTCAGGCATTGGATTCAATCCTGTAAATCATGTAATCCTGTCAAAAAAACAGAGCTTGTGGCGGTACAGACGGCTAGTGCGTGTCGAGCTGGCCCTGGTAGATGTGGCGGCGGATCTTCTGGATGGAGGTCCGTTCCAGCGGATCGTGGCGGACCTCGATCTTGCGGGGGTGCTTGTATTCGGCCAGCTTCTGGCACTGCTTGCAGACGATGGCGCGGACGCGCTTCTCGATTTCCGGCCAGTCCGGAGCCTCGGCATTCACCGCCTTGAAGTTGTCGAGGTTCGGGACGACGATCGCCCCGACCTTTTCGCCGACCTCGTCCTTCTCGCTGAAGCCGACGACGACGACATCGAGGATCCGGGGGTCGCGGCCGATGCAGATTTCGACCTCTTCGGGGTAGATGTTCTTCCCCTCGCGGTTCACGATGAGCGCCTTCTTGCGGCCGCGGATCGAGAGGTGTCCGTCCTTGTCCTGCGAGACCAGGTCGCCCGTGCGGAGCCAGTCGCCGTCGAAGGCCTCCGCCGTGGCGTCGGGCCGGTTGAAATAGCCCTGGGTGACGGTCGGGCCGCGGACCTGCAGTTCGCCGACGCCCTGCGCGTCGGCGTCGGCGATGCGGATTTCGATGTTGGGCAGGGGGACGCCGATGGTCCCGGCGCGGACGCTGTCCAGCTGGGTGACGGAGACGACGGGCGAGGCTTCGGTGAGGCCGTACCCCTCGATGATGGGCAGCCCGAGCTTGCGCATGCCGATGAGGATCTTCTTGGAGCAGGGGGCGCCGCCGACGACGATCAGGCGGAGGCAGCCGCCGAGGCTGCGGTGCACGCCGCGCGCGACGATGGAACGGAGGCCCAGCGCGATGAGGAGCTGTGCCGCGATGTTGCGCTTGATGCCCTTGGCGATCTTGGCGTGCATCTTCTCGACCAGCAGCGGCACGGCCATCAGGACGGTCGGGCCGAAGAGCTTGAGGTCCTCGCCGACGTTGCGCAGGTTCGAGACGAACTGCACGCGGGCGCCCAGGCAGAGCGGCACGATGAAGTTGGCGGTGAAGGAGAAGGAGTGGAAGAGCGGCAGGACGATCATGAAGCGGTCGGTTGCGCCGATCTCGGTGATGAGCTGCAGCGCGCCCTCGGCGTCGGCGCAGAAATTCGCGTGGGTGAGGAGGGCGCCCTTCGGCAGGCCGGTGGTGCCCGAGGTGTAGATGATCGAGGCGATGTCCTGTTCCTGCGCCGTCTGCCGCTGGTAGAAGCCCTCCGGGCGGTTCGCCTTTTCGGTCAGGGCTTCGATCTGCGACTCGTAATGGTGGCAGGGAATCCCCGCGCATCGGGTGGGCGTCTGGGCGGCGGTGCCGTCCGCCAGCACGATGTGGCGGAGGGCGGGGAGTTCGGGGATGATCTCCTCCAGCAGCGGGACATGCCGGCTGTCGGTGTAGACGACGGCAGCCCCGGCGTCCTTCAGCATGTAGGCGACCTCCGACGGCCGCAGCTTGGGATCGATGGGGACGACGGTGATGCCGCAGCCGGCGTGCCCCAGGTAGATCTCCATCCAGTCGGGGCCGTTTTCGAGAATCATCGCAACCGGCGTTGCGCGGGGCGCGAGGTCCAATTTTCCGGCCAGTTCGGCCGCGGCGCGGACGCGCCGGCCCATCTCGCCGTAGGTGCGGCTGCAGATCGGGTCGTTCTGCCGGTACTGCATCGCGATGCGGCTGGGAGCTTGTTCGACGACGCGGTCAAAATACGAACGGATACTCATAGGACGAAGATTCCTTCCAACATCACAACGGCCGGTCAACTGGTTCCACCGCGGTTGACTTTATCCCAAACGCGCCGGTTTGACAATCCCCAGACGTACTCGGTTGGCCACTGGGGTGCGGGGGAGGTGCATGGTCGAGCGGGCAAGCTGTTGCGTGCCGCTATCGAACACGCGTCATTGCCGATCATGCACGAAACACCCGGTATCCGGGCCTGAAGGCCCTTGCTGGCTTCCGGCTGAAGCCGGAGCTCCGACCTTGCGGCTGTTTCCACGGGAGACGCGTCGGAGTCCCGACTTTAGTCGGAAGCCGGGCAGGGGCTTTAGCCCCGTCGCCCACGGGAATGAACGCTTTTTCACGTCATGCCCACGTTCCGATGCTCACGCCTCGCACCCCCAGTGGCCAACCGATTACTTCCCAGACGGCAGGGGTGCGGCGGCGCCGCATGTCTCATCTCCGATCCAACTGGCCCGGCGCATCCGAGCCAGCGGCGCGACGGAACCCCGCCCCCAACCGATTCCCCAAAAAACCCTATTGACCATATTCACTCAAAAAGGTTATAACGGCGCTATGGAACGTGGATTGAAAACCGTGCGCTTCACATGCAGGAAGGTCATCTTGTTGTTTGCGATGGCGGGTTTCGTCGCCAGTGCCCAGCAGGAAGACCCGGCCGCTGCCGAACTCAAGGAAGGGCTGCGCTATGCCAAGGGGCTTCAGGAGCTGCGCCTTCCCGACATTGCCGATCTGGTGATCACCGAGCTGGAGGGCAAATTTCCCGAGGCCAAGGCGGTTTCCGCCAAGATCAAAGTGGAGGGCGAACTGGCCCGGGGGCAGTTCGATGTCGTCAAGCAGCGCATTGCCGCCGAGAAGGATGCCGATTCCGTCGAGACCTGGGCGATGAAGCTGGCTCTGGCGGACGCCTATTACGCCTACGGAAAATACCCCGAGGCCAAGGGGCTCTACGAGAGCTTTTTCGAGCGGTTCGCGAAGGAGACGCCGCCGGCGTTGCAGACCTTCTACAACGAGTCGGCCTACAAGTATGCCCAGATGATGCTTTATCTCAAGGAGCTGAAGAGCTCCCTGGCGGCCTACGAACGCGTGCTCAAGGGGAAGCTCGAGCGGCATGTCGAGCGCCAGTGCCTCGCCGAAATGGCCGATGTCGCGCTGCGGCTGGCCAAGGAGACTGCGGATGCCAAGGTGCAGGAGGAGCTCTACAAGAAGGTCGAGGGCTGGGCCGACAAGCTGCTGTGGGTCCAGGACATCTGGTTCGGCAAGGCGATCGTCCTCAAGGCGCATGTCGAAATGCTGCGCGGCAAGCCGGATGCGGCGAAAAAGCTCGTCGACGACTACATGGGCACCCTGCAGGCCATCCACCAGGCGCTGGTCGAGCAGGAGGCCGAGATGGGCGAGCCGCTGACGCGCGTGAGCCCGATGGCCGAATGCCGCTACCTGCTGGCCGCGATGTTGCAGGAGGAGAGCGAGACCCTCATGAAGCAGCCCGGCTACGACAAGGAAGCCGTGCTGTCCATGCTCATCGGGACCCGCGGCGCCGACGGCAAGCGGCTGGGCAACGGCGCCTACCAGCACTTCATCAACGTCTTTCTCAAGTATGCCGAAAGCGCCTGGGCGGCGGAGGCTGGCGAGCGCGCCGAGCAGGTACGTCTCGTCATCACGGAGGTCTTCGGCGGCAGCATCACGACCTCGGTCACTCCCGAACAGACCGAACGGGTGCGCACCCTCCAGTTCCGCGACGCCCGCATGCTCTACTCCCAGGGGCAGGTCAAGAATGCCAAGGAGCGTCTGCTGCTCGTGCTGAACCAGTTCCCCGATGTCCCCGATGCCGTCCCCGCCCTGGGCGATCTGGCGCGCTGCTTCATTCAGGCGATCGTCGACGACCCCGGCGAGGAACTCTACGCCGACACGGTGATCGGCCATCTGGCCGAGCGCTTCAGCCGGAAGGGCGAAACGCGCGGCGTGGCGGGCGATGAACTCATCCGGCTCGCCGAATACTGGCTGGAAGTGGGGCGTGCCGACAAGCGGGCACAGGCCTACGACTTGTTCTTTGCGAATTACCCCGACCATTCGATGGCGTCGAGCTACATGCTCTCCTTCGGCGAGCGCCATTACAAGGAGCAGAACTACCCGGCGGCCTTGAGCTACTTCACGCAGGTTGCGCAGACCTATTCCAACAACCCGACGGCCTTTGCCGCGCTCAACCGCATCGCCTCCATCTACGAGGAGACGGGCGACGTGACGAACCAGCTGTCGGCGATCGACGCCTACGTCGAGAAGCTCGGCGCCCGCGACAAGCCCGGCCAGGAGCTGATGAACGCCCGGTACCGCCAGGCCCAGGCCTACAAGACTTATGGAACAATGCTGGTGAAGGATTCGACCAACGAGACTGACAAGGTGCTGGGCAGCCAGTGGATCGGCCGCGCCGCCGTGGCCTACAGCAAGCTGGCCGACGTTCTGAAGGATCCGAACAACCCGTACCAGGTCAACGATGCCGAGCGGAAGTCGAACGCCTCCCTGCACGAGGCGGCCCTCTACAACATGGCCTACTGCCTCTCGCAGATCTCCCAGCCGGCCGAGAATGTCCCGGCGATCCGCAAAAAGGCGATCGAAGCCTACGAGGGGCTGGTCAGCCACTTCCCGAAGTCGCCGCTGGCGCCGACCGCCCTCATCCAGGTCGGCTCGCTCTGGACGATCATGCGCGACGCCGCCAAGGCCGAGGCGACGCTGTCGCAACTGATCAAGAACTATCCCGACTCGCAGGAGGCCCGGAGCGCGCTGCCGCTGATCGCCAACAACCTGATGAATCTCGGCATGCGCGAGGAGGCGGTGCCCCGCTACCGTCAGATGTTCGCCGAAACAGGCAGCAAGTACAGCGACCTCGATCTGCTCCGAGCCGCCCAGGTGCTGACGACGGCCAAGGAGTACGATCTGGCCCAGCAGGGGCTGGAACGGGTGCTCGCGCGGACCAAGGATAAAAATATAATCGCCCCCGCAAAACTGGCCCAGGGCAATCTCCTGCTCATGCGTGGAAAGTACGAGGAGGCGGTCGAAGCGCTCAAGATCTTCATCAAGGAATTCTCGGGCTATGCCCTCATGCTTGATGCCAACGATCTGCTGAGCCGGGCGGCCAGCGAGGCGGGCATGCGCGCCAAGGACGATCTGAAACGCAAAATGCTCTTCAACGACGCCGTCGATGCGATGAAGCAGGTCCGCCAACGCCGGACGAACCAGGTGGACATGGCCAAGAGCGACATCGAAGTCGGCCGCATCATGGCCCGCAAGGCGCAAGCCGAGGTGGAGTTCAACAAGCCGGAAGCCGCCGAGGACAGCCGCGGCAAGGCGCTGATCTCCTACCAGGCCTTCATCGACAGCACCGATGCGGCGAATCTCGCGCTCGCGCCGCTTGTCGAAACCGCCTATGCCGAGAGCCTGCCGCTGCTGCTGGCACACAAGAAATGGCGTTTCGCGGCCGAAAACTGCGAGGCATACCTGACCACCTTCCCGCGGGGACGCTTTGTCAGCCAGATGCGGACCTGGCTGAATCAGGCTCAGATTGAACTGGGCGCCTCCGCCGGCGCGAAGCCCGCGCTACCGCCTGTGGGCGCGAAGCCCGCCGTCGCCCCGCCCGCCGTCGCGCCGCCTGCCGATGCCGCGCCGGCGGTTCCCGCCGCCCCCGCGGTTGCCCCTGCAGAAGCAGTGGCCCCGCCACCCGAAGCCCCTGCCGCCACGCCCTGATCGAATCCACCTTTAACGCGAGGAAAACAACATGCAGAATTCAACCCGTTCCACACGCATCGTCCGTCGTCTTGCGCTGGCGATCGTGCTGGCTCTCTTGCTGGGCGAAAGCGCCCGCGCCCAGGTCACCGGCTCCATTCTCACGACCGACAACAAGACCGTTCAAGGCCAGATCCGCTGGATGGCGGCCGCCAAGAAATACGTCATCCTGACGACGCGGGCGGGGACGGCGACGACCATCGAACTGGAACTGCAGCCCGGCCAGGTGGCGAAGATCAACGTTCCGCAGCCGAAGGAACTCGCACCGGCCGTGCAGGCCGTACGCGCGGGGAGCGCGGCCGCGGCGATCCCGGTGCTGGAGAAGATCATCCGCGACTACGCGATGCTGCAGTGGGACACGGTGGCCGCCCGCGCGCTGGCCGAGGCGCAGATGGCGAACAACAACCCCGCGGGCGCGGTCAAGGCCTGCGAGGTCGTGATTGCGAACAACCCGGAAGCGGCCTACATGGGCGAGATGGCGGTCGTCTACTGGCAGGCCTTGCTCAAGTCGGACCGTTCTGCTAAGCTTTCTGGACTCCTTGATGAAGCCATCAAGAAGGGGGGGCGTGAAGCCTCCGCCAGTGCGCTGATTCTTCGCGGCGACATGCTGATGGACAAGAAACAGCCCCGCGATGCATTGAAGGATGGCTATCTCCGGGTTGTGGTTTTGTACGAGAATGTGCGCGCGGCCCAGCCCGAAGCGCTGTTCAAGGCCGCCTTGGCCTTCGACGCTCTCCAGCAGAATCCCAATGCGGAGAAGATGCGCACGCTGCTCCGGACGAAGTATCCGAGCAGCGATTTCGCAAAGAAGCTGTAACGGTGTGAGCATCGGCCGCGTGCCGTTGCCAGTTGTCCAGGGAACAAGAAAACGAAGGTAGAAAATCGATGAAACAGATGCTCGGAATTGCACTTGTCTGCGCGGGTCTGCTCGCCCTTCCGCAGGGCGTTGTTCGCGCCCAGGGTGAAGCCGCTCCCGCCGTACCCGAATTTGCCGCTGCCGCCGCGCCGGATGCCGCCGCACCTGCCGCAGCCGACGCACCTGCCGCGGCCGCCGCACCGATGGGAACGGCCCTCGAGGAAAATCCCGCGAATCAGCCTGCCAAGAAGAAACCCTCCATGATCGTTCAGGTCATTTTCGGATCAGGTGCCCTCGGCTTCCTTTTGTGGGTGGGGCTCTTCGGCTCCGGCGCCGCCGCTATCTACTTCATCGTGGACTGCAGCATTCTGGTGAAACCGCAGAAGATCATGGCGCAGAGCTTGATCGACAAGGTCACCGCCGCCATGTCCGAGGGGGACGTTCTCAAGGCGTTGAAAGCCTGCGAGAGCGAACCGGGTCCTCTGGCCAACATCCTGGTGGCCGGCTTCAGCCATGTCGAAGAGGGCTTCGACATCATCCAGGAGGCCATTGGAACGGCCGCCGACATCGAGACCGAGCGTCTGATGCAGCGTCTGAACTGGATCTCGGTCATGGCCAACATCGCGCCGATGCTCGGGCTGCTCGGGACGGTGCAGGGAATGATCATGGCCTTCGAAGGTCTGGCGACAGGCGCGCCCGACGTCGGCGCCCTGGCCTTGGCCATCTCGCAGGCGCTGTGGACGACGGCCGCCGGACTGGTTGTCGCGATCCCGACCGTGACCTTCTTCTTCGGCATCCGCAACAATGCCAACCGTGCGATTCTGCAAATGCAGGCGATGACCTTTGAACTCATCAAGGATCTCCGCAACGTCGAAGTCGTCGAGAACTGAAAACCGCTTCCGACAGCGGAAAGGGGATAGACGATGGCGAGAAGCAAACGGAAGGCCGTGGAAGGCTGCGAGATGAACATGACGCCGATGATCGACGTCGTGTTCCAGCTCATCATCTTCTTCGTGGTGACTTTGAAAATGACCGAGACGGTCAACCCGGACATCGTTCTCGAAGACGGCAAGCATGGCGAAATCATCACCGAGGAAAATCAGACGTCGCAGACGGTCGAGATCGAGGTGAGCCGCCGCGGCCGGATCTCCATCAGCAACGCCACGCTTTCCACGGGCATGCTGGAGACGATCATCCGCAACCGGTACAACAAGTATGGAGCCTTCCCCGTGATGGTCCGGGCTGATTACCGGACGCGTCACGAAGATGTGAAGAAGGTCATGGACGTCTGTACGCGGAACGGCGTCTGGAAGGTTGGCTTTGTCGCAGTGCAGGATCGCCGCGCGAAGGGCATGGCGCGTCCAAAGTAGGAGATCATCATGGCGATCAAGCGCAAAAAGAGGCACGATGAAGATCCCAAGCTCGAAATGACGCCGATGATCGACGTCGTTTTCCAGTTGCTGATCTTTTTCATTGTCACGCTGAAGCAGGAGGACATCATGTCGCGTCTGATGGCCTCCCGTCCGGCGCCCGACCCCAATGCCATTCCGGACAAGCAGCCGGATCTGATCAACATCGTCGTCCACCGCGGCGGCTTCATCTTTCGCGGCAAGCCGATGACCTTGGAGGGGCTGGATCGTCAGGTCGAGCGTTGTGCCGAGCTCAGCACGAAGGCCAACGTCATCGTGCGGTGCACAGCCGATTCCCCCCATCGGTTCCTGGTTCAGGCGCTGGACATCTGCAACAAGCACAAAATGGTGAACCTTTCTATCTTCAGCATGTAGCAGTACGGGGAGAAGCGTATGACGATGCACCAAGAAAATCTTCCGCCGCTGCAGGATCCCGCGTTTCTGGAGATGATGGCGCTGTTCACTGAGAAGAACTATTGGCAGCGTCTGAGATTGATGTTTGCGGGCCTCGGCAAGCCGAAGGACAGCCGTGAATACAAGCTGGCCCACACCGAACTTCAGCGCCAGGTCGCGCCGCTGGCGGCCATCGTCCTGCCGACGATCTGCATCGTGCTGCTGGCGATATTCGCCAACGCGAAGTCCACGGACGACCGCATCATCGAGACGGAGATCATGGAGGTTGAGGAGCTCAAGGAGCTGGAGGAAATCCTCGACAAGGAGCCCATCCCGGACGACATCCAGCCGACCGACATCGTCTTCACCCCCGATATCGCGATGAACACGCCGGCGCCGACGCCCGACGCCCCGATGAGCCCGCAGCCGCAGGCCTTCGACTCCGTCATGCAGGTCAGGAGCCCGGTCATCCTCCGCAACATCTTCGGCTCCACGCGCAGCGCCGGAATGCGGGGACAATTGATCACCGGCGGGGGCGGCAACGCCTCCACCGAGGCGGCCGTGATGCGGGCTCTGCGCTGGCTCAAGAAGAATCAGCAGCCCGATGGTTCCTGGATGCGGAACAAGAACG
>CAZQKI010000021.1:0-40275 GCA_964592855.1 uncultured Lentisphaerales bacterium | reverse complement strand
GCGTCTTCAAGGACCACACCGGACAGCCTCCCAGTCGGTACGTATCGACACTGAGTTGCTCCACCGATTCACGCCCCGTTATTGAATGTGTTTTGAATGTAGCGTACCCCCGCCCCAGTGTCAATCCGTCGCCTGAAATATTTGGTGGGCAGCACTACGACGAGTAGGTCGCTGAAGATTAGGCGGGATTCGGCGGATAAAGCTGAAGGGATCATAATTCTGTTCAGTAAACGGTGTCGTGCGAACCCACGTTGACCGGTACGATTGTGGCGTCCAGGATCAGGAACTCGAGGGTAATACGGTACGAACGGTTGATCGAAACGGAATGGACGTCTTGCAGATGACCGGAAAGCTTGTGCAGCCGCAGCGACGGATGAAACGGGTTGATCTCCAGCAATTGCAGAGTCTTTTCGTACTGGCGCTGCAGTTCCGGGTGCTTGCGGAGGAATCGAATCGCCCGTCGTGTATAGCATTCGGTAAAGATGACCCTATACATGTGCGCGAATCCGCTTCAAATGCCCGGTTACGGAATCATCTGCAATGCGCCCGGCGGCATAGTCGGCCCGGGCCTCATGCAGGGCGTGATCCAGTTCGGCTTCGCGCAGTCTGGCGTAGCGGTCGGCTTTCATCACGACATACTGGCATTTACCCCGGACCGTGATCATGACCTCGTCATCCTCAGCCAATGCCGGGGAGAAGGCGGTTACGCCGCGGCGTTTCAGTTCTCCTGCGGAAATAATGCTCATAAGCGTACTCTTTCATGTGCTGCAAATAGTACTCTAAGACAATCTGACTGTCAACACGTCGGTGACGCCTTTCTCTTAGGTCGTAAGATAGGGTGGATTGACCAGCCATTGACCAGTCGAAGAAGTCGAAGAAGCGAAGAAGCGTCATTCTAAACCGGCGTTGACAGGTCACCCGAGGCATGGCATGATCCAGGTCAACCAGGATGTCATGCGGGCGCAAGCCTCGGGAATGTCGACGGGAGCACATGCAGGCCCGATGATGCACGCCCTGCTCCCGCTCATGGCCGGATGGATAGTTTCATGTCAGATGCAATGAAGTTTGCGGAACTGCGGTACGGAATGATTGTGCACTACGGACTTTACAGTCTGTTGGGGCGACACGAGTGGACGATGAACCGGGAGCAGATCGCTCCAACGGATTACCGCAAGTTGGCCGCACGCTTCACAGCCAGCGCATTCGACGCGAACGGTTGGCAGGCGGAGCGCATGAACGCGATGGTGCGGGAGATCCAACCGCACATCCTGTTCAACGGTCGGAACGGGCTCGCCGGGGACTTCGCAACGCCGGAAGGGCACTTGGGTGCGCCAGACCCTTGGCGGCCATGGGAGGCCTGCATGACCCTCAACAACAGCTGGGGCTACTGCGAGGCAGATACGGAGTGGAAGACGCCGCACCAGGTCATCGACCTGTTCGAATGTGATGAAACGCCCGAAGTTTACTTGACCGGTGGAATGCGCGTGCCCAAGGTGCCACACCCACACTACGATCCCTGTCCGTCGGACATCAGCCACTGAGCGACGAAGACCAGGCAAGCCGTGGTCAGGCCGGAAATCTTCAATTTCATCGGGCGCTCTGTTACAGTTTTCTCAGGAACCAATCCTGGAGATCCAGGCCGGGCGCCGTGGGGGCCAGGCGGCTTGTGTCGGGTTGGCCGCCAGCGAGAAGCCCGGCCTCGCGCATCCGGTTTTGCCACGCCGTGATCCAGGCGTTCATCCGCGTAGGGCCGGAGCCGGCTTCCCGGTCGGGACTGGAGTGATCGATCACGAGCGCGCCTTTTCCGAGTTGCAGCATCAGGACATCGGGCAAACCGCGGACCGCGGAGACCTTCCCTTCCACGGCCAGCTGGCCGGGGGCAGCCCCCCCCCGCAGCATCATGGTCAGCCCGATGGAACGGTCTCAACTGCGGGTCGCGAAGGCTCCTGTTTTGTTTCTGTTTGCCATTGACGAAACCCGGTGGTTGCCCTAACCTGTTTGCGCAAACTGTTGGTTCGTAGATGACGAGTCCGCCGGCGTCCATTTGAAGGAGGCGACGCACGCGCAATGGGCAAAACTCAAGAAGATCTGGCACGTCGACTAAACGTCTCGCAGATGACCCTCCCGCGAGCGCTGCGCAACCGCATCCTGCGCGCCGCCAAACTGTACGGCTATTCAATCGAGGCCAATCACGCCGCGGAAGTCATGCGTCGGCGGGCGCGAGGCGAGCCGTTGCGGGCATTCATCTTATTGGGGAGTTGGCTGCTGGCGTCCGTCGTCTGCCCGAACCTGTTTGCCGAAACGGTCTCCGCCACGCCCAAGCCGCCGTTCTCCATCGCCATCAAGCCCCCGCCGGTTGTTAAAGGAACGCCCTGCGCATTTCCCTTGTTGTTCACCGTGACCGACAACCTTAACTCCAAGCGGACCATTACCCTGACTAACGAACTGCGGGATGTCTCCGGCAAGACCGTCTGGAGCGGCAAGGCGGTGCGCCTGAGTTTCAAGAAGGAACGATCACTCGGGATATCCGTAACCTTGGCCCTGCCGGCCCTGCCCCCTGGCCGCTACACGCTCGTCTCCCTTATCCCCGACGCCCAGCGCCCTCCCCCGACCGCACGGCCGGCTATGCCCGACGCGGACTTGTCGATAGCCGATATACCCGTGATGGAGGATGCGGCGCAGCAACCCCCACCCCTCCCGCCGCCACTGAAGGTCGAGACGGCCATCACCATCGAAGCGGCGCCCGACACAGTGGAGGAGCCGTTCACGCTCGTGATCGAGACGCCGCCGGTCTTTCCGCCGGGCCCTATCCTGCTCGCGGTGACGATCACCGTCACGCGGGTGGACTCCCCCGAGTCCAATCCCGTCCTGGTGACGGAACTCATGGACGACCGGGAGCGCGTTTTCTGGCGCGAGGAACGGCCCCTCGCGATCACGCCCGATAAGCCGGTTATGACGTCTTTTTCAATCACCGCGCCGCCGCTTCCCGCGGGCCAATATTTTATCGTCGCCCGTCTTCGGGATTCCGGCGGCCGTTTCATCGGTCCCGCCCTGCCAACCATTCCCGAGGTGCTGGAAGCAACGTTCAATCCGTCCAAGAGCGACCCCCTGCACAAGGGATCCGTCCGCAAACCCGTGGCCCGCCTCGAGCGCTTCGAGTTCGATCGCGACCTGCTCTGGGGCACCTGGGACGGCCACGATATGAGCCGCGAGGAATCAGAGGGCGTCAAACTCGCGGGAATCAACACGGGCCGCCGGTTCAACTATTACTTCCGCTACCGCTGGTTTGTGGACCATGCCCCCCTTAAATCCACCGGACTGTGGACTGAACAGGCCTTTACAAACCGCCAGGCATCCGGTCTGGAGCATTACAAGCGCTGGATGGGTTGGATTGAAAATGACCCAGGTTTTGTGGTCATGGATATGTATGACGAACTGGGCTGGAGCGAATACGACGATCCCGCAAAAAAACGGCTCAACACGCTGATGGCTTGGCGCGTCCGGGAGAAGACGCCGGGCGTCTCCACGATTGCAAAATGGAACGCCCTGATGCAGACGGATTGCCTGGGCTGGGACGAGGTGCTGCACGACGGCTTTCCCCAAGCGACGGGCCCGAACGCCATTAAACTGAAATGGGCCTTTCAGTCCTGGGTGCCCGACCTGATCCGCCTGCATATGGCAGTCGTGCGAGAACTGAATCCAACCGTCCAATTGACCCCGGGAATGGGTGCCGGCCTCATCGACAACTTCTACGATTCCATGCACAACCGGGCCTATAACAAATATTCGACTGTGCAAATTATGGGGCTCTTCACGGCCGGACTTCCGTGCTACGGGACCATGCCCTGGAGTTGGCTGATCAATCTGAAACCCCCCTTCGAACAGTGTTCCCGGATCACATGGGGCTCTCTGGCCGCAGCGGGCCGCTTTTTCCCGATCTACTGTCCCGGCGACGGGTACGGCGACAGAATCGCGGACGCGGCCGGAAAACTTACGCCATCCGGAGAGATGCTCAAGACGGTGCATGACCGCATCCATCCGCTCGCGCCCGTGTTGCTGGGCGTCCGAAACCGGGTCGAGACCGGCGTCCTCTACTATCACCCCGGCTGGAGCAGCCTCGAAAACGGACTCTTCGAAGGCCTGCTCGCCTGCGGGGTCCAACCCGACTGCGGCACCAACACAACGGGGCGTAAGTTGCTGGTACTCCAAAGATCCAGCGGCGCGCCTGATACGAATGCGATCATCCGGGCCGTCCGCGACGGCGCTGGCCTCGTTTTCACTCCGGATGCTTACTCCAACGCGGCCCCAGCTTTCGGGTTGACACTACTGCCTGTTTCCATACCGGCCGGCATCAAACATACACCAGCCATCGAACTGGATCTGTCCGTACTGAAGGAATCCTTCCCCGGCCTGAACGGAACCCACGTCCTGGGCATCCCCGGCGGCGAAGGTGTGCTCGCATCCGACAGTCCCCTCCAGGCCGTTCGGCAGGGCGATCGGACGATCGCCTGGACCGGAGTCGTTGGGAAAGGTTGGGTCTTGTGTCTGAACGCGCGCCTGCCTCTCAACCGTCCGGCCAGCGGCGCATTCACGCGCGCCATGCTGGATCGCGCGGGAATTAGGGAATCCTTCCGTTTCGCGGACGAAACCGGAGCATTTCATTCCGACATCCTGGGCTCCGTTGTGGAAACGGCTGACCGCTCCCAGGCTTACGTCATCGTGGTCACCGAGGCCAAGACAAACGTGCAAAGCCGCTTGTATGCGGCCGATCCGACCCTTCACGCCGTCCGCGACCTCTGCGCCGGCCGAACCCTGGAGTGGAAACAGGATGCGCGCGGCCGGTACGTGGACGTGAATCTTCCCAAGGGGGTTGGCGCGATCCTATCCCTGCTTAAGGAGAAACCGGCTGACGGCCGCTTGCAGGTGACCGCGCCTGCGGCGGTGGCCGGCGGCACAACTCTGGACCTAGTGATTAGCCGACTGCCCGGGAACGGCGTCCCCCTCCGTACCGCCCACACGTATCGTGTGCACCTGCTTGACGCTGGCGGCAAAGAGTTGCCCGGCCTGTCCGTGTGGGGAACCGGACCGGATCCGGTTCGCCTGTCGATCCCGGTCGCGCTCACGGATCCCGACGGCGAATGGACCGTGCTGGTGGAAGATCTGACCGACGGAGCAACCGCTGCCGTGAAATTGACAAAGACTGAAGCCCCTGGTGGCCGGCCAGTCGCCGCGTCTCTGCCACCGAAACTCCAGCCCCCCTTCCGTGTGCTTCTCGACAGTACGCCGGTCCTGGAAGGCGATGTAATCCTGGTTGCGTTGAAGGGCCGCGTGACCACAAGTCTGGTCGATGCGCCCGAGGTGACGATCGAGCCCGCGGTCCCGGCGGGTTTTCTCATGGACGGTCCCGCGCGCTTGACCCTGAACCCGAAACCCGGTGCGCCGGCCGCTTTTGTTTTCAACTACCGATTGTCAAGGGTGGATGCCCAGTCCTTGCGCGGCGGACGCAATCAGGGCGTACCGGTGCGATTGACCTCGCCCGGGTTGGAACCCATCGAAACCCGGTGGCTTGTGCCGGTCAATCCTTATCAGCGGGCTCCGCATTGGATCGGCGTCATTTCGGGCGGTGTCGTCTCGCTTCGCGTCGATAATTTCACAGATCGGGGCCGGGAAGTGGCTCTCTCCTGTGACCCCTACCCGGGTTGGGCGGACGGCGCTCGTGTCGCGGCAAAACGCGTCCCTCCAGGAACCACGGAGCGGTTCGAGTGGCCCGTGGCCTGGGCCGATCCCTCGAAACTCGATCCCGGCCTGGCCTGGATTCCCCTGCACGCGACCGTGGACGGGGCGGCATTCGACGCCGGAAGACTGTTCCTCGATCAGAACCTGGAGCAGAACTGGCGCATCAGCATGCTCGAGATGAAGCCCTGGAACGAGGCGGCCTGGGAGACTGGCCCCGCAGCCGCGCTGGATCCGGGCGACGCCGAGATACGTGGCTGGCCGAAGGTGACGATCGGAACCGTGCTTGACTGGCCGGTGCTGACGGCACTCCTGTTAGAAAAGGGCAAGGCGCCCACCTCGCTGCTGGCAGCAGTCACGGACGTGCTGTCGCCGGAAGCGAAGAAGGTGCGTATCGGCTTTGCGGGACCAACGGCGCCGGAGCGGATTTTCCTGAACGGCATGCCGGTGGAAGCGGATTGGAAGGCGCTCGCAAAGAAAGGGGGCGTCCACGCGGAACCGGTGGAACTGCGGAAAGGCGTGAACACGGTGGCGCTGGAGATCCTGCTGCCCGTGCCGGAGACCGCCGCCACGTCATTGGTGATCCAGGATGCAGCCACGGGGCGACGGGATCGGTCTTTGATCGTGGGCTCATCCAAATAGGGTTCGTAAAAGGAGAACGACGTATGCCCGTATCCGACCAGCACCCCAACATCTTCTTGGCCATGACCGATCAGCACCGTTTCGACTGCCTGGGTTTGTCACGGCCATCCGGTCGTGAAGACCCCCAACATTGATGCCCTACGTCAAGACGGTTCGAACCAAGACACACAAGCTCTCGCTCTGCGGGAAGGGCAACCGTTCTTGGGGCCAATTGTACGACTTGGTGGATGACCCCGGCGAGACGCGAAACCGGTATGACGATCCAGCCTTTGCGTGGGCGCAGCGTGCGCTCGAACGCCGTCTCCTGAACGGGTTCATCGAAACGCAGCAACCGGTACGCAACCATCGACTCCAGAGACCCTATCCCTCCTCTCCTCAGTCTCCTGGCGGCTCCTCCGTCAGCGCCCTGTAAAGCTCGGGACGACGTTCCTCGCGAAGTTGGCGCGCGGCGTCGTCCATGTACAGGAATTTCCGTGGCGAACCGAGCACCAGCGTGGCGGTTGCCGCCGTGTTCGGCACACGGCCGGTGTGCGCCGCCAGTTTACCCTCGTGGTCCACAATGCAGGCGTTGCCACCCCACATGCTGACCGCCATGGGGACACTCCAGTCACGGCACCGGCAGCGGGCGGTGAGGTCGCTCCACTCGTCCGCGTGGCCGAAGGTGGGTTGGACGACGAGCTCGGCCCCCCTTAGGGCCAGGACGGCGAAAGTCTCCGGGAAGATGATGTCCCAGCAGATCAAGAACCCGATGCGGCCAATGTCGGTGTCGAAGACCGGCAGATCGTCACCGGGCGTCAGGAACGCGTGCTCGCCGTTCTTCGGGTTGCGGGGCAAGTGCGTCTTGTCGTAGCTGGCGACGACGGCGCCGGCCGCGTCCTGCAGGATGGCCGTGTTGTAGTAGCATCCTCGGTGGTGCGTCAGTGTGCCACCCGCCACGTGGCAGCGGTGTTGGCGACAGAACTGGCCGATGCGTTCCACATAGCGGTCGTAGGCTTCGGTGATGGCCCGCGCGCACCAAGCGTGCTGCCCGTGCCGTGCGATCATCATCGCCAAACGCAGGCTGTCCTCCGGGATAACCGCCAAGTCGGGATGGGTGTCGCTCGACAGCGCAAGCACGTGCAGGTGGTGATCCAGGAGACGGTCCACGTGTTCACGCACAAGCAGCGGGTCGGTTTCATCCCCATGGATCATGCGCGCGGTGGCCGGAACGGCATCCTCCGGTACAAACCCGTAGGAGGCCGGGGCGCAGGCGGAGACCGTGACTTCGTGGATCTGGCTCATACATCCTCTGTTTTCATACGCTCCACCGCCCAACGGGCGCGCGCAGCGGTGTTTTCCTCCGGTATGCCCGACATCTTCCGCAAGCCCTCAAGCGCTGGCGCATAGCGCGCATGGCCCAAGCACCAAGCAGCAACCGCGTGCACCGTGTAATTCTGGCTGGCATCGCCCAGCAGCGCGAGGATTGCAGGCATTGCTTCAGGGGCGTTGCGAGCCGTCAGCGTCTGCATCGCGGCCGTCGTGCGGCGCCAGGCCCGTTTGGGCGGGTCTGCCAAGGAGGCCAGCAGCGCCTGGGTTGTCTCGTCGAGCAGCGCGAACGGCGGCTCGTCGAGGTCGCAGAGCGTCTCGACATCCTCCAACTCGGGCGCCGTCGGTGTTGTCGCGCCGAGCTCCGCCAACAGGTCGGTCGGAAGGGAGAAAGTCTCCCGCCCGGTCTTCCAGGCGGCTTCCCAGGAGGACGGAGCCGAGGCGCTGACCTGCAGCCCCTCGACGTCGCTGGGCACCATGCACGTCACGAACCGCACCCGCCTTCCGCTCGTCGCCACGTCGCACCGCACGCTGCCTTCGTCGGGCCACGCCAGATGCGTGCGTGCGCCGGGAAACGTGGGCGCCGGCGTTAGAACGACTGGGGCAAGTCCTTCGGCGCCGTCAGCCTCCGCTGTCCACGCGACCGCCAGGGCGACGCCGGAGGGCAGGCGTAGTCGGAGCCCGTGGGGCGTACGCTCCTTGATGGCCGGACGAAACCATGCACGCCAGGAGAACCGGTGCGATGTCTGAGCGTGGATGTCGTCCACCACCCAGATTACACCGGAGACGCCGACCGACACCGTGCGCCGCATGCGGGTCACATCGAACGTCGGTTGGTAATACGCAGCGGAATCTGCCGCAAACGTGTGGCGTTCAGAGGACCGCTGCTCGAACACCAAACGCCCCCGGCGCGTGCCGCGCGGGAAGTAGCTGTCCCACTCGTCCACCACGACTGCGCAGGCAGCTCCCAGAAAGCCTTGCTGGCACGTACACACCCATTTCCTGAAGCTGCCGTACTGCTGGATCACCAGTTCCCGCTCGGAATCCGAAAGCGCCGCCAACGTGCGCTCCATGGCGGCTGGCGAGAAGAGCACGGTTGCGCCACTTTCGGTCCCGTCGCCGGTGAGTGGCTCGCCAGCCACGTCGATCATCAGGTGATTGGGGTTCACTTGGGCGCGTCCGAGTCCTTGCAGGCTGCCCGAACAACTGTCCCAAGCCATCATCACGCGCATTTTCCGGGGCAGGTGGTCGATGGCTGCGCCGACCGACGGCCGACTCCAGCCAGAGAGGCCTGTCTTCGGATGCAGAGCCTCGGGCTCCTCGGTCTCTGGCCAGCCGATCAGCGTCCACAGTCTGTCGTCCGGCCGCCACGCCAGGAAAGACGGCCGGTCCCAGACCGAATCTGCGGCTTTCAGCAGTTCGTGATGGCCGGACAAGGTGGCCCACAACGTGCGCGCCGCCAGGTTGTGGACCTTCTCCCAGCCATAGTGATCCCACGGCGGTAACAGTCCTCCGGGGCTGCCCAGATCGGCCTCCATCCGCAGACTGTCGCTCAGGCTCGCACCATTGGGCCCCCACGTCCGGGTCCAAGCCCCGGGGTCCCCCAGTTGGGTCAGAAACCAGCCCGCCCACATCGCCAGCCCGCTCACGACGGCGGACTGGTACGTCGACCCCTCCCCGCAGTAGCCGTCGCGCTTCATCAGTCCGAGGGTTTGCCGCAGTTTGGGCAAAGCGTAGTCTCGGAGAGCCCGCGCGCGGCCTGCCGTCGCGGGCACCTGCGCAAACACGGACCCCGCGATCGCACTGCAGAGCACCATGGAGAGTTGCTGGTTGTGTCCGGCGGGTGTGCGCGCCCGCAGCACCGGCACCACAAATGCGTAGAAGAAGTCGATGACCCCGGTGGCGACCGCGTCGCGTTCCGCCAACGTCCACGCCCCTTGCGCGTCCATCCATGTGAAGTACGCAGCCAGGCGCATGGCGCGCGGGGCCACGCACCAGATATGACCATCGAGGACGTCTTGCGCAGCGGGGGTAGAAGCCGCAGAGGGATTTCCGGCCAGTCTCAGCGGGTCGCAGGCTTCCTCCAGGAGGATACCCTTGGCCTCGGAAATAGCGGTCTCGTCGCCCAGTAGTGCCGGGAGGAACACGTGGTGACGGCGGAAGCCCGGGTCGGCGGTCAGTTGCTTCTGAAAACGCAGGTAGAGCCCCGCCAGAATCGGCGGCGGGCACGCGAGCTTACGCCGTAGCGCCTCGATATCCGGGATGAACAGTCGTGTCACGCGATGCTCCATGAGGCACAGTCAGCTACAAAGGGTGATGGCGTCTCCATGGAAGCGTCACTCGTACTGGTTGAGCACGCCCTCGGGGGCGGGCTTGGGCGCAGCAGGGGGTGGAGCGGCATTCAGAGCCCAATACTCTTTGGCTTCCACGAGAAACAGATCGAAGGTCCAGGTCCAGTAGCCGAAACGCTGCTCCGACAACGCATCGCCGGCCATCTCCGCCCGTGCGCGATCCCGCAACTCCGACATCTTGGCGACCACGGCCGGCGGCCACATGTCGGTGTAGATCTTGGGCCTTATCTTTCCCGCATCGCCCAACCCATCGCGCCACGGCGCCTTCTCCCAGCGGTCGCACTGCAGGCGCAAGAGCTCGCGGCTCGTGGCCGCCGCCTTGCCGAACATCCGCGCGCAAAGACCGTCCAGAATGGCCTCGATGTCCACCTCGGGGTTCCACAACACCTTGAACCAGCAGTAATCCGTCGGCGCCGCCACGGACCACTCGCCGATCCAACGACCGTTGAGGAAGGAGCCCGACAGGATGTCGCGGTTGGTGCGGTAGTAGTCCTGCACGAGGTGCGGGTATTGGACCGGCGCGCAGGTCCACTCCGGCACGCGGTGCGAATACTCCCAGGTGGTGATCGGCCCGCCCACCTTGCGGCTCCAGGCGCGCAACTGCCGCTCCATCCCTCGCCGCACGTCCGGCTGCCGCATGATCCCGAAGGCCATCGTGCACATCTGGATTTCCAGACTGCCCGGATAGTCCAACGTTTCGTCGCAGTCGGTGTAGTTCCAGTATGGCAGATAGAGCACCTTCTTGTCCGGCCAGCGCCGCTTGACCTCCTGGCACAGCTTCTGAACGAATCGGCACATGACCTTCGACCCCGTGCCATAGGTTCCGCCGGCGGGGTTCCGAAACACAGCACACGCTTCGCAGTAGCACCCCACGGGTTCATCGCCGGGCGACACCGTGACGCAGGTGGCGGTTACCCACGACGCACGCTTTCCATGGTCCCATGCGTCTTCGCAACCTTGGAGCAGGTAGGCGAGCGTGTTCGTCGAACTGTAGCACAGCATGGCCGGACTGCGTGTGCCGTCCTGCCTGAGCTGGAACATGTCGGGGTGTTCGGTCTGCGTCTGCGTGGAAAATTTCTGCGGTTCGTGTACTTGAATGATGTACGGCACGCTCGACCCGGCGCGCAAGCCCGCCAGCATCGGTTGCGTCGCGATCACCTCAGTCCCGGGCGCCAGCAACGCGTCCGGCAGCATGGCCGCGCCCGGCTTGCGGTTTGCCTTCCAACTGGTGCGCCGATAGCCGACCGTGTTCGAGAATTCCCGTTTTCGGAATACCGGCTGGTCTCGATAGTGCGTTGGCGTTACCTGAAGGGACGCCTGCTGGACCACGCTGCGGCCGCCTGCGGCGATGGGCCAATACCACCGGACGCCGACCGACCGCTCAAGGAAATCGGACACGGCCCAGGCGGTGCCGTCGTTGGCGCAACCCCGGCCGGGCTTCCGCGTGTCGGTGATCGGCAACGGTTGTATGCTGCCGACCAGAAACACGCGGTTCGGTGCAGTCCTGACCACGAAGCCCTCGACGGGAATCGCCGCGGCGTCAATGCCCGCCTTGCGCGATTCCTCGCAGTCTCCGATCACGATGGCGCTGCGCGTGGCGGCCGGCGGCGATGCCACCACCTCCAGGCGGGCGCCGGTCGTGAGCTGGATATCCTCGACCAACTCATTCACGAGGATCGTCAGGTTTGTGGAGGGGGCGGTCGCGGCCACGTACACCACGGCCACCGGCTTTCCGTCCTGCACCAGCGACACCGGCGCGTGCGCTGCGGGCGTCAGGAAGGTGACGGGCGTCAGGTCTGGGGTCTGCGTCTGCCCTCCCGCCGCCGGAAGCCCGACCGCCGGGCCGGCCAGTGCATCCATGGACAGCAGGAGCGAGAAACCAAGGATCCGACAGGTGTTCATGCGCAACTCCCCTTTTCTTCTGTTTCCTTCACAATCAGGCTCAGGTCGTCAAACCAGGCCGTGCCTGTGCCTTCGATGCAGAGTTTGATCAGCAACAGCGGGTCGTGATCGCACACGATGGACAGGTCAATCCGGGAAGTTCGCCGCCAGGTTGGCGCGCGGAGCACAATGCGCGGCCCCTGGAGGGTGGCCCAGTGGTGCATGGCCGGCATGGTGTATTCGACGATCCGGTTGCCGGCAGGCGGGCGGAAGCGGAACATTTCGATTTCGAAGGTCCAGCGATTAATCAATCCGATCTTCTGTGGCCCGTCGCAAATCCACGAGTACTGGTCGGCATAGCTGGGCACGTCGCCCGTGTCGGGGCGCTGATGGGGCGCGATTTCCTCGACCGGACGGAGATGGAAGTGCGGCACGCGCGCGGTCGCAGGCGCGACCCGCCAGGACGCCGCCTGATTCAGAAATCTCTGCAACTCACCGCACGCTGCCCTGCGTATAGGCATGGGTCTCTCTTGGGTCATCTTGGCCCTTCGATCAGAAGACGCGGTTCAACGGCGCGGATGAAGTTTGTGTTACCGACGCTGGAACAGCCGGAAGTCGGACAGATAGCCTGGCGTGTTGGTCGTCGTGACGGTGATCCTAACGTACCGCGCCTCGGTCAACGGCACATTGGTAGCGTAGTTGTACCGTTCGCGCTGTCGGATGTCAAACGTGTGGAGGGGTACCCACTTGTCGGCGCGCTTGACTTCCACGGCCACCGTGTTGCACCGGTGCACCTTGAGCAACTCGATGAAGTTGAACGGTGTCGCCCGGCCAAGGTCCGCTTCGAGCCAAGCGGCGCCTCCTCCCTCGGAGGAATCCCAGCACCACGCCGTATCGACTTCCCCGTCCACGGCGTAAGTGGGCCCGAATTCGGTCTGCATGTTCTTCTTCAGCAGCGCCTCCGCCGGCGGACCATTCAAGGTGCCGGCTGCCGACACTTTTGCGCCCTGTACCGGCGATACGTTGGCCGCATAACCCTTGCCCCGCCAGGGTTTGAAGGTCGCCGTCTTCGCCTCGCTGGGCTGATCGGCGAAACCGACCCACCACGGGTCCAGAGACGGCGGGAAGGGGGGATGGAACAGGGGTGTCCGGGTGTCGGCCCAGCGCGGGCCCGGACGCGGGAAGTCCCATTTCGTGCCCGGCGGAACGGCCCCGAGGTTCTTGCCGACGTCCTGGTAGGCGGCTGCGGCGAAGCCGTTTGTCGCGACAACGCTCCGCACGAAGTCCTCGCTCACGGAGAAGTTGACCCGATCGATCACCGTCTCCTCGCCCGTCTCTCCCTCGCGAACGAGCGTAGGCAGAAGCGGCGGCATGATTTCCCAACGCGTCGTGGGGGGGCGGATGAGCCGCGCCGTATCGCGAGTGGACAAGAGCCCCTCCGGCAGATCTCCCTTTGCGGCCACAAGGAACGGGCCGACAAACAGGTTGTCCATCTCGGCCGTCAGCCCCAGCTTGGCCGGGAAACCCCCGAAACTGCGCCAGTCGCGGGCGTAAAGGACGTTGTTGGCCACGACGTTGTTCGTGAAGTAGGGGTTCTGCGAGCCGTCGTGGCCCTTGCTGGCGCCCCACTGAAATGCACACTTCGTATGGATCAGCGTGTTGTTCCTGATGGTGATGCCCGTGAGCGGGTGGAATCCCCCGAGTCGCCAGCCGCTCCCGTCTGGCGTGCTGAACTTGAAGATCACGCCCCAGGGCATGCCGCCTTCGGGAGAAACATACGCGATGTTATGGTCGATCGTCAGACCGCCGCCCTGCACCGGCGAAAGCGCCAGCAAGCAGTACCCGTCGAGAAAGAAGTTGTTATGCACCCGCAGGCCCATGTATTCCATGGAATCGAACTCGATCGAATCGTCCCCGCAATTGTGCAGCAGGTTGTAGGCGAATTCGTTGTCCATCGTCGGATCCTGCACCCCCGACGTAGCGCTCCCAATTCCGTCGAAACAGTCGTGGAGGTAGCAGTTCCTGATCTTCCAAGCGCTCGCCCTTCTGCCGGGCGCGATTCCCACACCGCCCAGAACGCTGGAGTACACCGCGCCCCAGACGTCGGCCAGTTGGAGTTTTCCGTGGCGGATCCACTGGAACGTCGGGTAGTTGCTGAACTGACAGTACTCAACCGTGACGTCGGAAATTCCCAAGTTCACATCCTTCTCCCGGATGCCCTTTCCCTCGATTCCATTGTGGCAACCGGAGAAGTAGCAGTCCCGGATCACAATGTGCTTGCTGACCTCGGACTTGCCCCGTGCTCCAAGCAGAACAGCAGCGGCAGGCGCCACCTGGAAGCGCAGCCCTTCCAGCACGATGTGCTGTTGGCCCTGGACCTCCAGCAACGGCCCGAGATCGGGTCTGCTCACGCCCATCTTCGTCGTGTTGGGATTTGCGTCTTCGAGCAGCCGGACATACAGCTCCTCGCCCTGATAGAAGAACCCCTCCTGCGGGGTCCTCTCCGTTTCCTTGCCGCCCGATCTAAGGAACGTCCTCATCTCGTCAAGGTCGCTGAAGTTGTACAGGCTCCGATCATCCGCCATCACCCAGGCCTGCCCGGTCCCGTTGCCTTTCCACGTCGTCGAAGGCCATTTCGTCTTGTAGATGGCGCCCTCGACCCGTTCGAACACCGGCGGCGTCTGCAACGCTCCGCTGATTACCGACTTGCCCGGGACTTTGGCCTTGATGGTGATCGGGTTCCCCTCCGTTCCGCTGCTCGTCATCTTGATGCTCTGGTGGAAGGTCCCCTCGGCAAGCAGCAGCGTGTCGCCCGGCCGGAGCTTGTCTACGGCTTCCTGCAGGCTCTGTCCGGGCTCGACGGTCACGGTCTCAGCGGGCAATAGGACTGCGGCCAGCAACAGACTGGCGATTAGTGGGTGCATAATAGGCTTCATAATTGGCTCCTAGGTGTACGTTTGTATCAGCATTGCAGACGTGAAATCCACTCGCATCTCCTCACTGGCAAAACCACGCGCGCAGATCAGCGTCGGCGGCCATGGGTATAAGCCGTGCCGCGTCCGGTTCTCTGCCGGGCAGCAGACCCGCCTCGGCCATGCGGCCGCGCCAAGCATCCATCCAGTCGTTCATCCGCGAAGGTCCGGAACCCGCCAGGCGGTCGGGGCTGGAGCGATCCAACACGAGCCAACCTCTGCCGACCTGAAGCAACAGCACCTCGCGAAGTCCATTGACGCCGTAGAGGCGACCCCCCTTCGACAATTCCGCCAGCGCCGCCAGTGCGTTCGGGGTCGTCAACGGCACGCTCGGGCGTCCGTTGGCGGGGTCAATGCCGAGATCCTCGCCGACCAACACAATGCGCTCGCCACGGGTGAGCGTTTCGCGCAGTACATCGAGTTGCCGTGTCCAGTCCGCATGAGCCAGTAGCTGACCGATCCGCTGGCGGCTGCGGTCGCGCTCCTGGACATAGAAACTGTAGGCGATCGCGGCATCCGGATCCTCCTCCGCATACAGGGCGGCGAGGTCCTTCAGCAATCCGCCGAACTCGGCCGACGTCACATCAATCGTGGCGGCCGACCCGCTCGGCCAGCCGAACGGCGCCTCGGGTGGCAGTCGGGCCGTCGTCGGGTCGGCCACCACGCGAACCGTGCAGAACCCCGAGGTACGCGTAGCTCCGTCCTGCACCACGATGCGATAGTCGCCAACGGGCAGGTCCAGATACGTAGGCACGCGGGTTGGCTTCCCGTCGAGCATCACATGCCGCGCGGCATCGCGCACGGGTGCGCCATCGGGACCGAACACCGTCAGCTCGCCGGGGTGAATATCGGCCGAACCGCCCACCGCAGTCAGCGAAGCCGTGATGGCCACCGAGTTGCCGGCCGTCACCGTGGCCGGGGCGGCTTTGACCGTGACGCCGGTAACCTCATAGGGCAGGATGGCCAGCAATCGCCCGGTTCCACGGGGCACGTCCACGAACGCGCTGGGACGCCCCAAGTGCGTACGCAGCGGGAGCCGCCGGCCGGACAGCACATCGTAGACGGCGGCAACCGGCACGTTCGTATTGAGGACGAACCGAGCCTCGACGTCCGGGGAACGCCAGTCGTTGTAGACCGCCTTCATACGCAGGATGCCGTTGGGGCCGGTGTAGGTGAAGTGCGCCAACTGGGGGGCTACCGTACCGTTGCTGTCGAGCGTCTCGAACCAGGCGTCCGGCAGCACGCCGGCATACTCGGCCAGGGTTCCCAGCACGCGGGCGAACGCCGCGTCGCGCTCGTCCGTCGGTACGTTCAGGGTGGGCGGATAACTCCGAAAGACATTCAGAAAGATTGCCGAGCCCTTGCCCGTCTTGCGGTAGGTGAGCGCGGGGGTACCGTCCTCGTGGCGGCTGAGGACCTTCGTTCCTTCAGCCACGCTGGCGACAGCCTGATGCGTCTCCGAGATCAGGCGCAAGGGCTGTCCGGCATAGGAAGACGGAATGTTGAACGAGAGCACCTCGGCCTTCTGTTCCGGCGGCAGCGGCTGCCCGATCTGCCAGTTCTCGATCATCACTGCGGCCGCGTCGTTCGGGCCCGGCAACGGCATGATCGAGGGCCGGCCGATCCACTTGTCCTCGGTCGTCAGGCCGAAGAGCTCGCGCATGCCCGCGCCGGGAAGGGCGTCGTACGGGTGGCCGCCCTCGTCGTACTCCGCGAGCCGCGGCAGCGCCACCAGCGTGCCGCCGGCTTCCACGAAGGCCTTCAGGCGCGCTGCACTTTCGGCCGCCAAGGCTTCGGTGTAAGGCAGAAAGATCACTTTGGCCTGCGGAATCTCGTCGCGCGTCAAATAGCACGGCGAATAGCCGGCATCACAAAGGGCCGAGTAGAGCGGGCCATCCGGACTGGCCAGCCAACTTGCGCCCGGCGGGCTCTGCGTGGTGGGGCCGTAGGTCTGCGCGCCCGGCGCGCGTCCCTTCAGGTAGTAGCCGGGACGTCCCTGCACGAGTTGCCAGGGAGTCTCCTCGACGAAGATGCCGACCCGCAAATCTTCGACCTGACGCGCCTGAAGGATCAGGTTTGCGACCGGTTCGAGTTGCTTGGCCAGATCGCGGAGCTGCACGCCCGCGGGCGTATAGGTGAAGTCCCAACTCATGGTGGGGCCCCAGTTGTCGATATAGGTCGCGCCGGAGAGCACGCCGAGAAGCCAGAACTGGCTCATCTGACGGGGGTCGTCGAAGAACCCCCAGTTGAGGTGGTAGGCAGGCGGCGTGCCCGGCGTCTTTCGGCGGGCATAGGCGTTCCACAGGGCTGTGCCGTGGGGATCGGTGGCGGCCAGGAAATGCGTCATGGGGGCCTCGCACCAGTCGACAAACGTGAACTCGTAGCTCTTGGTCCAGGCCGGTACGGGATTGACCTCGCGCAAGCCTTTGACGGTGCTCGTCACCAGTTCATGCACCCACCACTCGGCAAACGCATGCGTGTCCACGTACGGGGCCAGATTCCGCTCCACATCCTTTGCGGGCTCGACAAAGAGCCAGCCGTACGGATACGCGTACTTGCGCAGATACTGCACGTCCTTCCAGTCTGCGAAGCGCGCGCCCCAACTGGTGTTCAACGCGTCCAGCGTGGCGTAGCGCTGCTTCAGATATTCGCGAAACCAGAAAGCCGCTTCCTCGGGGGCCTGCTCCAGTTTGCGCCAAGGGTAGGCTTCGCTCCAGTTGCCGCCGAAGCCGGTCTCCTCGCCCAGCGACCACATGGCAATGGAAGGCGAGTCGAACTTCCGGCCGAAATTCTTGCGTCCGTCCAGCAACCAACCGCCGGTCATGTCGTTCGGGTTGACCTTCGCAAAGGTGACCGCGGTCATGCCGCGGTGCTCGCTCGTGGCGCGCAGACCGGCACGTTGCGAAATCTCGCTGGTCTCCTCGAGACCGGAGCGGATGCCCATGGCCCGTAGATACTGGGCGATGAGCGGCCGGGCGGCTTCGGGGCGCTTGTCGCTTTCCACGTGCCACGTGCCGAAAACGAGATCCTCGCGCATCGTGAAGGGCCGCCATCGATACACACGACGCTCGGCCGTAACGAGAGGCTTGCCGTCCTTCTCGATCAACGCCTGTACCCAGTAGACCCAGGCCTTGGTATCGGTGTCGAGCATTCGCACGGCAAACGTCTTCTCCGCGGCCGTGCCCGGACGGAGCGTCAGAGGCTCCTCGCGGCAGGCAATGACGCCGCGGCGATAGTCGCGCAAGACCCACTTGAGCACCCAACCTTCGGGAACGGCCGCCGCGGCGCAAGAGACGACCGCGGTGACCACAACCGTCCCGTCCTGCCCATAGCGCCGCCCGTCGTCCGCGAGTGCGAGCGAGACCGGTTGAGTCACGCTGACAAACGCGCAACCAGTCTCCCGAGCCGTATCCGCATCGCGCACGACCACATGGTACGCGTCGGCAAACAGGTCGGCCGGAAGCGCAAGCGATGCCTCGCGCTGCACGTCGGCCGATGTCGGAAGCACGGATTCCACCAGGCGATTGCCGGATCGATCCTCCAGCACGAGCTTCAGTTTGGCGGTACTGGGCGTGGAGAGCGTGACCTTCACTTGGAGCGCCCCGCCCGCCGTCTGCGCATCGGCTGGCACTACGACTCGCGCCGCCAACCCAGGCTGATGACAGGCGTTGCGCAGGGCGTTTTCCCATGCCCGCGCCCACAAATGGGTGTTATCCTGTGTCGTCGTAACCGCCGCTTCGGCGGGCAGGTTGGCGAGGGCACCCTCTTCGATGACAATGCCGCCCGCCCGCCCGTACGCTGCGACGGCCTCGCTGATCCACACCGGGGGAGCGCGCTTGCCCGTCGCGGCCATCAGCAGCACAAACGCCGGCTGCTTGGCCAGCATCCGGCGCAGCTCGGCCTTGCGCCCGGTCTCGACGTCGTCCCGGAACGTCTTGGCCCACCACTGCAGGTCCATGCCGCGCTCGGGGCGGCCGTAGTATACCCGGCGAAACCGCAGACTGGTCTGACGCTCCAGCGTGGAAAGGACGACGTCATCCGTGCCCTTCAGCGGGTCGCCGGGGCAGATGGCGACGCCGGTCAGGTGTTCGCTGGCCGCCAGCAACCGCGGGGCAACCCGGCGTGCCTGTGGCGCAGCCTGAACGCCCGGCGCGGGCACTTCGGCGACCACCCGGAACCCGCAGAAGGGATAGTGATGCATCGCATCCTTGGAACCCCTGGCGGCCGAGCGGAACGCCTTGGACTTGCCAGAGCCCATCCCGCCGCGAAGCACGCGCATCTTACCCGTGGTGGGGCCGATGGGATCCGTCGCGGGGCCACGGCCATAGATGTTGGCATCATAGAAATCACGGCACCACTCCTGGACATTCCCGTACAGGTCGTGGAGTCCCCAGGGATTGGGTTTCGCCAGGCCGACAGGGGAGGGAGTCGTGCCACCCTGTCGGGCGCCTGCATACAGCTCCACGATGGCCGGGTCGCTCGCGTCCCCGAAACTGGCACGCGTCGTCGTGCCCGCGCGACAGGCATACTCCCATTGGGCCTCCGTGGGCAACGACAGCTTCCAGCCCGTCCCGACCGATGCCTTTTCGCAGAAAGCCGCGGACTCCGACGGATTCAGGAAATGCACCGGCTGGTTCTTGTCCTTCTCCGTGACCGGAGCTTTGGGGTCAGGCCCCATGATCCGCTCGTACTGCCGGCGAGTCACCTCATATACGCCCATGTAGAAGGGTTTCGAGATCGTGACTTCGTGCTGCGGCCCTTCGTCGGGCGAGCGGTCCACCTCCGTGCTCGGCGATCCCATCGCGAACTTTCCTGCGGGGATCAGCGTCAACTTCAAGGTCACGTCTTCCGCGCCGAGGTCAAGAAAGACCTGACCGAGGTCCAGCGAGGTTTCGACGTCCCGGATGCCTGCGCGCTTGGCGTACTCCGCGACCGTCTCCTGGCCGTCCCAAAGCGGGTACGCCGCGTCTGCGGTGCCAGCCGCGGCGGGGGGAGGGGGCGCTGTTTCTCCCAGGAGTAGCGACGCCGCCATGGACATGCCCGCAAACGCAAGCCGCATCTTCGTTGTGGCCTTCAAAATCTGTACTCCTCCATCGTCTTTCCGGCGGCCGCAGCCTGCAATACCCGGTCGAGGTCCTCGAACTCCAACTTAAGGACAATGATGTCTCCGGTCAGCTCGTTGGCGGGGATACCCCGCAAATGCAGGCAGGGCCGGTGAATGTGCGGCGGAACGCTCAGGGTCGGCACCTTCTCAATCGAGAACCCGAGTTCGCGGCCCGTGTTGAGCACCACCGCGCGCCGGGGCAGTTCCGCCAGGGGATCGAGATGAAGGCCGCAGCTATCGGGATCGTTGTGAAAGTGAACATAGAGGGTGTTGTCGCGCCGTGTCAGCATGATGTCGTCGCGCTTCAGGAGGTCCGAGGCGGGCTCGGCCGTCAACGCTTCCCGCACCTTCAGAAACCAGTCCCCCACCCTCCGGACCGAGTGCTCGGACTCAGGTGGGATGGTTCCGTCGGCCTGCGGGCCCACGTTCAGGAGATAGTTGCCGCCCATCGCCATGATCTTGTCGATGCTGCGCATGAGCAGCTTGTGCGAGTAGTAGTCCTCCCCGGAACGATAGCCCCAACTCTGCCGGCCCACGGACTGGTTCGCTTCCGTCGCACGCGGAAACCGTTTGCCCTCGGGCACGGAGCGCTCAGGGGTATCGTAGTCCCCCTTGTCGTAACCCCGGTCGTTGATCATGATCCCCGGCTGCAGCTCACGAATCAACCGGTTCAGCGAAGGCTCCGGCCGCCGCGGCGGGATATCCCAGAAAAACCCAAGGATTTGACCGTAATTGGAACATAGTTCGCGGACCTGGCTGCGCACGTACTCGATGTAACGGTCCTCATCCGGTTCGTCACCTGGATTGGGCTTGGGTAACTCATGGCTGCCTCCCTTGGGGGCATTGGGATGGTTCCAATCCGGAATGGAGTAGTAGAGACACAGGCCGAAATCACGCCGCGCGCAGGCCTCCGCCAGCATTTTCAGCACATCGCGGCCATAGGGGGTGTGCATGATGCTGTAGTCGGTGAACGCCGTGTCCCACATGCAGAAGCCGTCATGGTGCTTCGTGGTGAAGCACAGGTACTGCATCCCCGCCGCTTCGGCCAGATCGAGCCAGGCATCCGGCGAGAACCTGTCGGGCCGGAACTGTTTCGCCAGACGGACATAGTCCTGTTTGTCGATGGGCAGACGCCACTGAACCTGCTCATGCCAGGCCGGGATGGCATAGATTCCCCAATGGACAAACAGGCCAAAACGACGTTCCTGAAACAACTTTCCGCTTACCATGGTGCATTCTCCGTTTGTGTTTCTCTGCCGGCGGGCAAATAGGCGCCTTCCGCCATCAACCGGGTGCGCAGGCGCTGCACGTCTACGGCGTGAATGTCCCCGTCATGATACCGGACCGCGTGCGCGGCGGCCATGCCGGCCGCCTCGCCCATCGCCAGGCAGACCGGCATAACCCGTGTACTGCCTTGCACCGCCCGGTCCGTGGAAATCGAACGACCCGCCACCAGCACATTGCGGAGCCCCTGCGGGCAGAGGCAGCGGTAGGGAATGCCGTAGCTCTCGCCCGGGCCATACCGATGGGTGCGTTTCTCAAAGTGCTGCTGGCCGCCGCGGGACTCCCCGATCTCCGCCTTGGCGGTATGAACGTCCACAAAATAGGCGCAGCGGCAGATTTCGTCCGCAAACGTCCGGCGGGCTAGGTAGTCCGCCAACTCCAGGACATAGTCGCCCACAATACGCCGGGTTTCGCGAACGCCCATCAGCGATCCCGTGCCGGCCAGAAAGGCATCGCCGAAGGCGTCGGGGCAGTGGGTCGACAGCGCATCGCGGAACTGGGCGGCTATCTTCCGCCCCTGCACGAGGGCTTGGCTGAGCGAACGGGGATCCGTGCCGTCTACGTCCCAGAGATGCCCGGCATTGAAGCCCACAGTTCCCGCCCCGATGGGGTTGCTGCAGAGATGGTTGTCCTTGATCAGCGGATAGTCGCCGGACTTCACGATGTCGTAGATCGGGCTCGCGGGGTTGCTGCCATGCAGGCTCGGGCCGTCACGGTAGCGTTGTTCATCCACGTTGCTGAGAACAAAGCAGTGCGTGGCCGGCTGCATCTCGCCCGCGGCATCGCCCCTGCACACCGTCGCACCGGCCCAGGCCGCCAGATCGGCGTCGCCCGTGCAGTCCACGTAGACCGGCGCCCGCCAGGCCGAGAGCCCGGCCTTGTTCGCCAGGATCAGCGTGTCGACCGAACTTCCAGGTGTTCGCTCCACCGCGCACAACATGGAAAGGAAAAGGGTTTCCACTCCGGCGCCGCCGACCAGGTCATCATACACCCGCTTGAGGTGCTCGGAGTCGATCGGGACCGCATCGATTCTGTCTGCCGGGAACTGCGGCATGGCCGCCTTGCACGCGTTCAGGACTTGTTCCGCGAGACCCCGGTAGATCATCTGCTGCTTGTCGGAAAACGGGCACCACCCGGGCACCAGGCCGGAGGTTCCCATGCCGCCCAACGCACCGGTCGCCTCCACCAGGAGGGTCTTCGCGCCCTCGCGGGCGGCGGCCGCCGCAGCTGTGCACCCGGCCGGCCCCCCACCCACGACGATGACCTCGAAGTCTTCGTTCAGCGGCACATCGCAGCCAGGGAATGCGTGAGACCGGGCACGTGGGTTCATTGGGGTTGCCCTCGCAGGTCGTAGCAGGCCACGCCCTTCTTGCTCAGGCGCAGATACAACTTGCCGTCGGCATACGCGGGCGACGAGCACAAGAGGGGCGACGACTCAAACTTTGCGGCAGCCAAGCGCTCGGCCTTGTCCGGCGACGCGCGGAACATGCAAAGCCGCCCTCCGCCCGACAAGGCGATCAGTCGGTCACCCGCGACGATGGGCGAGGAGATTTCGACTTTGACCCCTTCCGTCCATTCCCATGCCACCTTGCCGGTAGCGAGTTCCACGCCGAGCGCTTTGTTGCCCCCCACGGCATAGACGTACCCGCCGTAGATCAACGGACTGGCGCCGCGGTCCTTGACCGGTACGGTCCAGAGCTTCTCGGGCTTGTCGAGTGCAAGCCGATAGGCCGACAGGCCCACGGCGTCGCTATTGCCGAAGAGGACCATGCGGTCCCCCGCGACAACCGGCGTCGAGTATAGGCCGCCGGGAATGCTCCACAGAACCTTGCCATCCTTGGCGTCCACGCAGAAGCAAGCCTTCGCCGTGTTGCAGAGCACCAGTTCACGTTCGCCCGATTTCCAGAGCACCGGGGAACTCTCGGAGGGTCCGACCTGCGCCTGCGTCCAGAGCAACTCGCCGGTGTCAGCCTTGAAGGCGGTCAGCGGGCCCGCCATGGCCAAGACCCTGTTGTCCAGGACCAGCACCGAGGAGGACATCGTCTCGCCCCACTTCTTGCTGGGCACCCCCTGGGTCTGGACCGCCCAGATCTTGGTGCCGTCCTGCGCGTTCAGGCAGTACAGCAGGCCGCTTGCGCCGAGCGCGTACACCCGCCCGTTGGCGACGCACGGCGTGCCGGAGGCCGCCGCGCTGTTCGTCGCGATCGGGAAGGACTGTTTCCATTGCGTCTTCCCGTCGGCAGCGTCAAAACAGAAGAACGCATCCGCCGTCCCCTCCTTGGCGGGCGCGGTGAATGTGCCGTAGAGGTAAACCCGGCCACCGGCAACCACCGGACTGCCGAAGCTGTCCTTCGCCACGCTCTCGCTCATCCAGAGTAGCGCCGGCCCCGTCGGGGCCCACGCTTCCGCGAGTGCGATGTCGCCCGGCGCGACACCCGAGCGGTCTGGGCCGCGCCATTGCGGCCAGTCGTCGGCCCTGGCGCCGCCGCAGACCGTCAGGCCCAGCAGTGACGCTCCTGCCAGTTCGATAAAGGTGATGTGTCGCATCGGGTGCATTCTCCTGTAGCCGCCGGGTCACTTCAGTTCCAGAACCACGCGGAATCCGTCCTTTTTCGTTGCCGACGGCGGATGCCGGGTGCGAGTGCCGGACTTGCTTGGGGGGCGGTCATACGAGCTGCCGCGCAACACGCGGCATTTGTCCTCGGCCGGTCCCTGCGGATCGATCAACGCCTCCGCCGTGTACGGCCCGTAGTAGTCCCAGACCCACTGGAAAACATTCCCATACATATCATGGAAACCCCAGGCATTGGGCTTCTTCTGGCCAACCGCATACACGTGGACGCCATTCGTTCCGAACCAGGCGTAGTCGGCCATGCGGGTGAACGCCTTGTCATCCTCTCCGTAGAAATAGCTGTTCGTCGACCCGGCGCGGCAGGCGTACTCCCATTCAGCTTCCGTTGGCAATCGGCCGATTCGACCGGCCTTCTCACCCACCTTTTTGCACCAGTTGGTAGCCGCGAACCAGGTCTCGGCCGCGGGGTACTTGGGGTCCTTGAGGGTGCTGAGGTCCTTGCCGGCCAGTTGCGTCACCTGCTCCTTCGTCACGGTACAACGGGTCATGTAGAACGGTTTGGTGATCGTCACCTCATGCGCTGGCTTTTCGCTATCCTTCTTTCCGCCCATGACAAACGTGCCGGCCGGAACCAGCACGAACGGCAGGGACACGCCATTGCCAAGATCCAAGCTGAGTTCGGTCTCGGCGATGCCGGCGCGTTGCGCGTACGCTGCAACAGACTCTTTCCCGTCCCAACGAGGCATCTCCGCCATCCCGCTCGTCACCATCAGCAGGCTCATCACCGACACGGCCAGTACTCTCATCGAACTTCTCCAGACTTTGTGAATGTTTGCGTAATCACTCTTGAAAAACAAGCAGATAGTGTGCCAACTGGCAAACGCTGATCCAGTAATGTCGGAAACGTAGCCTCGTCGCCGAGGGGTGGATGGCGAACGATCCCGTGTCCCGCCTTGCCCGCGCAGCGGGCTATCGTATGACGATGACCGTCCCGCCCGGGATGCGGGCCGACGTCAGCGAGGCCTCGACCGTATTGCCGTAGCGCCCCAGGTTGATTCGGCCGCCGTTGTTCGCGGGTTCCAATGCGTATGCGCTCGCAGGGTCACCCGCATCGATGCATGGACTCTGAACCGCGTCTTGGACCCATGCTGAGGTGGCCGGGTTCCAGCGTCCGCCGGTCGATTTGAGATGCACGTCGTACGGCGCCGTTGCGTCGGCAAACAGCGGATCGACGTCGATGATCCCCGGACCGAAATTTTTCGTGCAAGCTGCATGCAAGGAAAAATTAGCCGCGTTCGTATTGACGTCGCTGTAAGAAAGATTCAAAGTCGCGGAGGAGGCGCTCTCCGAGATAGTCTGCCCTGCGCCGCTACAGCTATTTCCCCAGAAGATGCAGTTGGTAATCGACAGGACTGTGTTGGCGGCATTGGCCCGAATGGCTCCACCCGGCGCGTTGTCGGGTGTCGTGTGCGCGGTTGTGTTGGTGAAGAACGTACAGTTGATGAAAGTATCGTTCGCCACCAGGTATTCGAAGATCGCCCCGCCGCCGCCATTACCGCCATTCGTGACGGCGTTGGCCACAAATGCACAATTCTTGTAGATGTTCGTCGTGTTGCTGCCACTGGTCCGGGCGACTGCGCCACCGCCGCCATTCATCGTGGTGTTCATGAAGAAATCCGAGTCGTACACATTCACGCCGACCGCTCCCGCAAGTATGGCACCCCCGTGAGTACCCGCCGTGTTATTCGCGAAAACGCAGTTCGAACTGGTCAATTGTGCTGTCGTGTTTATGGCGCCGCCGGTTCCCGTAGAAGTCGTGTTCTTTCTAAACGTACAATTCAAAATCTCAATCGCAGCCGTTTCGGATATCGCCCCACCGGCGGAAGAGCTCGAGTTAGTCAGGAAGTTGCATCCCGAAAAAGTCGCAGGAACGGAAGCGCTTATGGCTCCGCCGGTGGATTTGCTGGTGGTGTTATTCACGAAATCGCAGTTCGTGGCCACCAGCGTTCCTCCACTCTGGGAAATGGCACCCCCAGCGCCGTTGGATGCGCAATTATTGAGAAAATCGCAGTCATCAAATGTCAAAACGGCTGAGGCACTGATCGCTCCACCTACACCAACCGAATAATTAGACGCAAACTGGCATCCCGAGAAAGTCGCAGGAATGGTAGCGGTTATGGCTCCTCCTCCGCCGGTATTGCTGGTGATGTTGTTCACGAAATCGCAGTCCGTGGCCACCAGCGTTCCTCCAATCTGGGAAATGACGCCCCCAGCCCCGATAGCGGAATTATTAAGAAACTCGCAGTCAAGAAATGTCAAAACGGCTGAGGCACTGATCGCTCCACCTACACCAACCGAATGATTAGCCTCAAACTTGCATCGGGAAAAAGAATGCGCCCCACCTCCGGCGCCGATCGCTCCGCCAGCCTTACCATTAAGCGTCCTGTTTGAGGAGAACGTACAATCCCAGAAACTAGCATTGTTGTTTGCTTTCGATTCAACGCGAACCGCTCCACCTCCATCAGACGCCGTGTTTGCAACAAAATTGCAATTACTGAAGAGGGCAAGGCAATCGGTGCTGTTAAGATAAATGGCGCCTCCCTTTCCGCTTACAGTATTATTGGAAAATATGCAGTTGTTAAAGGTCGATTGCCCACTGGAACTAATAGATACACCACCTCCATTCCCGGTTGGCCCGCCGTTCCGCACGACAAACCCGTCGAGCGTGGCTGGCCCGGCCACGGTCTTCTTCGCTACCTGACGCACCGTCTGCCCGTCAAGAGCCGTGGGGTGCGCCGTCCAGTCCCGCTGATCGCGAGACGTCATTGCGCTTGTGAATCCACCGTAGAACGCGTTAGTCCCCAGATCCATCGCTGCCGTATGGGTGTACGTTCCCTCAGCCACCCAGAATTCGCCTTTGGCGCCGGAAACTGCCGTGGGGATGGTACGGAACGCGGTCGCCCACGTTAGCCCGTTGATGGGCGTTCCCGTCGCATTCTGGTCAATATAGTAGACGGCGGCTTGCGCGGGGGTTGCCAGCCAGCACAAGGCCATCGCCCACCCCAGAACAACAACCTGCCTTCCACTTGCCAACCGTCGAATCCGCCCCGCCGTGCTCTTCGCTGTTCCGCGCATAGCTCTCTCCCGTTGAGATTGCCGTAACACCGCTTCGTCCCGCCCCGGGGCCGGATCTTACTCCGTCTTGACTCCCGCACCGGAACACACTATTCTGATTGCGTAAACAACCGCACCTTAGCAGGTGCTTTGCGAGAAGTCAACCCCCTCCGACGGAGCTGCACGCGATGGTCACAACACAGAAAGAGCTGGCTGGCCTATTAGGCGTGTCGCAGATGACCGTCTCGCGGGCCCTGCGGAACCACCCCAATGTGGCTGCAAAGCTGCGCGAGACGATCCTGGCGGCGGCGACCCGTCACGGCTACTCGGTCGAAGCCAACCATGCCGCGGAAGTGCTGCGCCATCGCGCCCGCGGCGAGATCTGCACAACCCATGTGCTGTGCGCGATGATCGATATCCCCCAAGGAGACGGCGACGACGAGAGCTTCCAGGGCCGCATCTTAAAGGGCGTCTGCGAGCGGGCCCAGGAGATCAACTGGGAGGTGGTGCTTCCGGTGCGCTGCCGCCAACGCACGCCGTTGGTCGTCGCACGCCGGCAGGTGGACGGCGTCGTGCGGGTGCTCCGGCAGCACGAAGCCGATGCGGGCCACTCCGAGCTTCCCGTGCCGTGGGTCAGCATCCTGTTCGCGGTCAAAGGCACGGACTCCGTGACCGTGGACAATGCAGCCGGCGCCGCGGCGGTCGGACGGCATCTCTGCACGTTGGGACACCGCCGCGTCGCCTTCGTGGGGCCGGACACCCAGATCGCCCGCGAGCGTCTGGCGGGCTTGCGTCAGGCGTTGGGCGAAGTCGGCGCACAGATCCCCGACGAATGGGTGTGCATGCAGCCCCACGCCGGCAATGTGGCATCCACCATCCTGCTGGTGGACGGACTGCTGGAGCGGAACCGGTTCTCGACGAGTGAACGACCCTTCACAGCCCTCGTGGCCTATAACGACTATATGGCCGTGGCGGCGAAGTATCACCTCCGCGCCCGTGGTCTGCGCGTGCCGGAGGACGTGAGCGTCGCGGGCTTCGATGGCGCGCTGCCGAGAGGCTTTCGCGGCGCACGGGTGACGACCGCCGCCATGCCGTTGGAGCGCATCGGCGCCGAAGCCGTGCGACTCCTCGAAAAGCGCTTTCTGAACCCCTCGGCGCGCAGCCGGAACCTTGTCCTGGAAACCGAACTGGTCACGGGGGAGACGACGGCACCCGCTTGAACTGGCCGACAGGCTGTTGCGCAGCCTCGCACGAACTCGACCACGCCGACACGCTGAGGAGACCCCCATGTCCGAAACCGACCCCCGTCCCAACATCCTCTTCATCATGACCGACCAGCACCGGTTCGACTGTCTGGGCTGTCACGGTCATCCCGTGGTCAAGACGCCCAACATCGACGGTTTGGCCGCGCGGGGTGTCGATTTCCAGAGCTGCTACGCCCAGTCGGCACTCTGCATGCCTTCGCGGCTCAGCTTCTTCACGGGCCAATACCTGCACACGCACGGCATCCAATCGAATTCGCGCGATCCGGACACCAGTCGCTTGACCTTGCTGCCAGCCCTGTTGCGCGACCAAGGCTACCAGACGGGCATGGTCGGCAAGGGCCATGCGGGCAACAACCGGAAGATCGGCTTCGAACAAGTTCGCCTGTGCGGCGGAGCCCATACCGGCGAGGAAACGGCCTACCCCGCCTATCTTCGGTCCCACGGGTTCGAAGGTCGTTGGACGGACGACCGCGCGGTGAAAGCCTACGATGCCTACACGGGGTCGATTCCGTACCAGCATTCGCTCGAAGCGTGGACGGGCGACGAAGCGCTTGCATTTCTCGCCGCGCGGGACCGGGCGAAGCCGTTCTTCCTGTGGACCAGCTTCGAGCGCCCGCATCCGCCCGCCGTCGTTCCCTCCGACAACCCGTTCCCGTATGATCCTGCCACGATCCCGCTGCCGACACACGATGAACGCTGGTACACGGGCCCCCACACCAAGCGGCCTGGTTGCGAGAACATGTGGAACGTCTTCCACACGGGCGAGCCGGCCTTGCGTCAGGCGTTGGCCAACTACTACAGCCTCATCAGCATGATCGATGATCAGGTGGGGCGCATCGTACGCGCCCTCGAGGAGGCCGGGGACCTCGAGCGCACCATCATCGTGTTCACCGCCGATCACGGCGAGTTTGGCGGCGAATTCGGTCAGTTCGGCAAGAATGTCTCGACCTTCGACGTGCTCTATCACATTCCGATGATCGTCTCATGGAAGGGCGTTTCAGGGCCCGAGCGACTCTACGAGCTGACGGAATCCATCGACCTGATGCCCACGTTGCTGGACTTGGCGGGCCTTGCGACGCCACGGTCGGTGCAGGGTGTGAGCGCGGCGGCCGTCGTGGAGGGCAGCGGACGGCGTGACGGCAAACCCTGGGATGGCAAGGAGGCTGTGTTCTTCGAGACGCCCTACGTCAAGACCGTCCGAACGAAGACGCACAAACTCTCGTACTGCTGGAAGGGCAATCGTTCCTGGGGCCAATTGTACGATCTGGTCGAAGACCCCGGCGAAATGCGCAACCGGTACGACGATCCGGCCTTCGCATGGGTGCAGCGCGCGCTCGAACGCCGTCTTCTGAATTGGTTCATCGAGACGCAGCAGCCACAGGTGCATGGCGCGGGCGTGATCGACACTCCGCCGCCTTGGCGCTGGTACCAAGCCTAGCGTATGGTCAAGAAGGTGCCGCCGGCAACACGCTTCACCCAGAGTTCGGTATCGCCGTTGTCTTTGTAGACGTCCACGCCGGACGCCTTCCCGTCGAAGTCAGCCGTGATGCCGCCGCTGGCCGAGATCACCTTCCAGGGCCCTGGGCCCGATACGGTGGCCGTCACCAAGACCGGCCCGCCGCTGACGGTGCCACTGACCGAAAGGAGGTCGCTGGTTGCGCCACTCGCGTCGGCGTGGAAGACGGCGCCGGAAGACGCGAAGACCACGTTGCCTGCAACCGTGAGCGTGCCCACCCCGGTGGCCAGCCCCGGGTCGACCGTGCCGCCGTCGTTCACCGTAACGGCGGTGCCGGCCTTGGTGATGGTTCCGCCGCCACTGAGCGTGGCCCCCGTGTTCACGGTCGCGGCGCTGGCGATGCTGCCGTCGATCGCGAGCGTGCCGCCGTTGACCGTTGTCGTGCCGAGATAGATACACGCGCCTCCCAGGCGCTGCGTGCCGCCGCCGGTCTTGGCGACGGCGAGCGTGTTGGCGTCGTCGATGACTCCGCCGAAGACGCCGTTCGCGTGGTTGTCGCCGATGGTCAGGGTGCGATTGCCGTACACGTACACTTTCGCGGCGTCGCCGCTGCCCGACAGCCCGTTGATGAGGATCCCGCTGGTGGCGTTGATGAAGGCGGCTTCGCCGTACACGATCAGGTTGCCGGTGCGCAAACCCGAGGGGAGCGCGCCACTCACGAAGTTCGCCCGCCCGATGACCACGGTGTCGCCGGTATAGGTGCTGCTGGCGCTGGTGAACTGGATGCCCGACGCGCCCGGACTCATCATATTGTTGTAGACGACCAGCCCGCCCGAGCCGGCGATGGGGGCGGCGATCGCGGAGTTCTTGCCCGACGTGGCGCCCACCACGCCCTGCGCCGCGCCGAAGTCGAGTGTCAGGCCCGTGATCGTGGCCGTGCTGCTCGGTGTGTTGTAGGCACCCAGGAAGATGGCGCCGCTGATCACGGTGAGCGTGCCGCCGTCGCCTTGCAGTGTGGCATCGACGGTGCTGGTGGGCTTTGGGAAGAGCAGGGAGTTGACCTGGTTGTTTCCGGTGAAGGTCACGGTTGCGCCGGCCGGGATCCGAACGTTGCGGTTCGTGCCGTTGACCACGCCCGAATAGCCGCTGGCGTAACTCTCGAACTCGGTCGTCGTGTCGAGCAGGCGGATCCCGTTGGCGCCGTAGGTGACAAACGTGTCCCCGCTGCCGTTGCCCGTCTCAGTCGGTGTGCCGACTGCCCAGGGAATGATACTGATGTTGAAACTGCCGGCCCCGCCGCCGCCGCCGATGAGGTCCGGCGAGGTGGTCGCGAGGAACTTCTGGTCGGCGTTGCCGGTGCCGGTGCCGAGGTTGGACCCGCGGAGAAGAACGACCGCGTCATTGGTCCGCACCAGGCTGGAGACGGAGAAGGTCGCTGTGTAACTGGCGGCTGTCTTGCCGTTGAAGCCCGCATAGGGCAACCCTCCCAGCGACGCGTCCAGGATCAGCGGCCCTCCGAGGGTCGTGGTCGTGTTCCGGGCGAGAGAACCCGGGTACACGTACAGGACCGCCGTCTGGAGATGGAGACTTTTCGCACGGTCGGGCGCGTTTCCGGTAGCCCCCTCGTTGATCTCGATCGTGCCACCATGCATGGCCAGTTTCGAGTTCTGCGCGTTCGCGTAGGCGCCAACCAACTGAAGCCGGCCGCCGCCGACGGTGGCGCGCGTGATGCTGGTGTAGTCGATGTCGCCGTTCGTCAGGGTGTTCTGAAACTTCAAGTTGGCGCCGCTCTTGCTGCGGAAGACGCGTGTGACGCCGCCCAGGTCCACATTCAGGACCTTGCTGTTCGCCGCGTCGCCGAAGGTGGTCGTCGGCGTGTAGGCCGGATCGAGAATGAGACTGCCCTGGAGCGTGATCTTGACCGTTCCGGCCGCGGGCGGCTGGAACGTAAGGCTGTAGCTTCCCAGGTTCTTCAGCGACAGGCCGTTGGTCAGCGCCGTATCCCCGGCGAACGTGATGGTCTGGTTTCCCCCCAGGGTCAGGGATGTGTCCCAGATGCCGTTGATGATGCCGCCCACCCAGTTGCCGCCGGCGTTGTAGTCGTAGGTGCCGGTGGCGGTCTGGTTGAAGCCGGTGTTGGCGGCGTGAACGCCTGTGGAGATGCCCACGGCAGCGGCCAGCACGGTGACTGTAACCTCACGCGCAACACGCATTGCAAGTGTCATGACAGATTCTCCCTGGCTCCGCAGTCCGGTCGCCGCCGGAACTGCCGGAACGGACATAACCATCCGAACTGATTACGCAAACATTTAGCATAAGTACGTAAGCAAGTCACGTACTATTTTTCGGTGCGGCGCGTCATCGGTTGGCGACAGAGGGGGACAGTCTAGAGCGAGTGAACGCGGAAGGAAGTTTTTGCGCCGGGCGCGGTTTTCTGTAATGGGTCAGTTTCTGGGGGAAATGGCGCTCGCACCGCACGTCCACGACGCTGCCGCGCACCGAGACGACCGCACCCACGTTCGGGGAACTGTTTGTCGTCGAACGGTCTTGACCTTGCGCATCTGGACGCCGCATTTTACATACACTTCACGATCTCCTCGACGGACTTCCAGCTGGGGAAGGCATTGGCATCCGGTACAGGATTCGCGGGATAGCCAACGGTGATCACGGCAGCGGGTTTTATCGGCTTCGGCCACCGCCCGTCTTTGCCGTTTCCGCCAGCTGCGCCTTGGCATCATGCGCACTCGCGTCACATGTTGCTCTGGTACACACTACACTCTCCCCTTGGCCGGTTGATGGCCAGCTGGGTGACATCATTCGCCTTGTCTGCACTGCCCCCCGTTGCCGGGTCCGTCGGACCCCTGGCGCGCAGGTTGAGATTGCAGACTTGCACTCCCTCCGCCTCTTCAACGCTGCCCTTCGCAATTTTTGCCGATCCCCTCATCGTCCATCTCCGTTTCCGTTTTCAAGCTATGATCGTAATGTTTCCAAGGCCCAATTGCGGCTCGCTTCCTAGAACTGCGTCGTGGAACCGGATCGTGTTGACAGCGATAGATTATGCGATGGGCGAATCCCCGGCTATGGGGATTAACCCGACCGGAGGCTGGGGCGGACGAACGTGTGTTCATGAACTGGAAACTCGAGATTGGAAACTGGAAACTGGAAACTCGAAACTCGAAACTCGAAACTGGGGGGAGGTGCTCGCAAAGGCGCAAAGAACGCAAAGGGGATGGAGGGAAGGCCGCTCGGTTGGTGGGCGTGAAACGTGACGCGTGAAAGTGTAATCGGTTATCCGTAATCGGAACCACCACCGATCACAGATTACTGATTACCGGTCACTTATGTGAAATTGAGAGAACCAACTGCCGTTGACTTTGAGCGGTCCGATACGTCCCGCTCTACGGCTCGCGCCCGGATCGATGCGTCCGCAAAAGTAGCGCGGGACGTATCGGACCGCGCAGACGCATCCGACGGTGGACGGTCCCATAGGTCCCGTCCTACTGTAGCGCGGGACGTATCGGACCGCGCCGATTGGAAGCACTGAAGGGCGCTTTTTGGCGGGAGAACATGATCAGAGAAAGGAAGCCGGTTCGGCTTGATCTTTGTCGCGATCTTCGTCGCGATCTTCGTCGATCTGAATTTTTGTCCCGATCCTCGTCCCGATCTTTGTCGGTCGACAATGATCGGAACAAGGAATCTCCAATGCCCAAGGGGGAGAGGAAAGCGAATGATTGACATTCCGGCTACCTATTCGCAGTCTACCCGCACATGGTCGGCATGTCGGCCAAGTCGTAGTAGGCGATCATATAGGGGTGGTTCTCATCGTATGCGGTGAGCGGTTTGGGATGCCCGCACAACCCCGCCTCGCGAATCTCCGTTCCCACCCGGTCCAGCCGCCGGTCGCCGAAGGCCTGCCGAAACGCGTCGGCCTCCGCCTCGATCTCGGCGACGATTCCGGGATGCTTGGCGTAGACGTTGTCCGTCTCGCCCACATCCTCGCGCAGGTTATAGAGTTCCGGCGGCACCGGTTTGCCTGCGCCCTTCTCCGCCCATTCGGTCTTCCAGAAGTGCAGCTTCCAATCACCCTTACGAAGAGCCTCGAGGTTTGGGCCCCGGTAGTAGGCGAAGACATTCCGTCGGGTGGGTTTTCCTTCAAGCAGGGTCTCCGCGAGGGAGATGCTGTCCAGCTTCCGATCCGCCGGCAGTGGCGCACCGGCGAGATCCGCCAGCGTGGCGAAAAAGTCGATGGAGGAGGCGATCCCCTCGCAGGTCGTTCCCGCGGCGATCTTCCCCGGCCAGCGCATGATGCAGGGAACCCGTTGGCCGCCCTCCCAGGTTTGCGCTTTCGTGCCGCGCAAAGGCGCGTTGCTGCCACCCTCGTCCCGGGCGCGTGATCCGTTGTCGGAAGTGAAGATGACCAGCGTCTTGTCCTGGATTCCCAATCGGATCAGCTCCGCCTCGATCATTCCCATGGCCCAGTCAATGCAGGCGACGGCGCCGCCGTAGGCGCCATTACGCGAGCGGTCGAGAAACTGTTTGGGGATGAAGAGCGGCACGTGGACGTACATGTGCGCCAGATAAAGAAAGAAGGGGTTGCTTCGGTCGCGGCGCATGAACTGCAGGGTGTCATCGACATACCGCTCGGTAATGCCGCGTTGATCCGGCTGCTGCTGGATGACCGCATCGTTTCGCACCAGCGGCAGCGGAGGGGTGCCCAGCCTGTTCACCTGCCGGCCCATGTCGTTGCTGTAGGGAATCCCGAAGTATTCATCGAACCCATAATTCGTCGGCAGAAACTCCGGCTGATCGCCGCAGTGCCATTTGCCAATGATCTTCGTGTCATAGCCGACTTGCTTCAATTGCCGGGCAATGGTTGACTCCTTCGGATTGAGCCCCTGCGCCTGCCCGGGGTGGAGCACCTGAAACTCGGCAAATCCGATTCGCTGGGAATAACACCCGGTCAGCATCGCGGCACGCGACGCGGAGCACACGGGAGCCGCCATGTAGAAATTGGTAAACCGCACCCCCTCCGCAGCGAGTCGGTCGAGGTGCGGCGTGTCATTGCGCCTGGAGCCATAGCAGGCCAGGTCGCCATAGCCCAGGTCATCGCAATTGATCAGGATGATGTTGGGTTGCTTTGTCGCGTTGCAGCAGTCTTTCATAAATGCACGATTCCCCTCGACCGACGGTGGTCTTGCGCCTGCTTCAGCGGGGCACTTGCCGCCCCGTCATTGCCGACGTTAGGCATTGCGGGGTTGGTTGTCAATCGCGAATCTCCGCCATCTGACTAGCGGATGATCAAGAGCGTCGCTGGCGAAGGCGGGCGCAGCGCGAAGCACCCCGATACGCTCTTGTCGGCGTCCACCAGCACGGTGGTTTCCAGCGCATTCGTGTCGGCGATGCCGCTGCCGGTCCAGCCGGTGAAGAACCGGTTGTTCGCAGGCGTGGCCGAGATCGCGGCGTGTATGCCTGCCTCGTAGACGCCCGAACCGGTCACGCTGCCACCCTCCGCGGGCGCAGCCTCGACTCCGAGGGTCCAGTAGACGATGGGCGGCGGCAGAACGGTCACCTGAGCCGTGCCCGAGAGCCCAAGCGCCTCGGCCACCACCGTATGGGGGCCGCCTGCCGTCACGCCCGCAGTGAAGCGGCCGTTGGTGTCGATCATCCCTCCGCCGCTCACGCTCCATGCGAACGCGGGTTGCGGATCAAGCGGCAGGCCGAACTGGTCGTCGGCAACGGCCCCGAACGCCTGCGTCTGCCCTGTTTCGACCTCCGCGGACGTCGGAGAAACCACAACAGCGGCCGGCGTGGTCTGCACCACCACCGTCACGGCGCTGGTCACCGTCAAGCCCTCGAGATCCCGCACCGTGACGACAACGGCATAGTCGCCCGCGGCGCAGAAGGTTGCCGTCGTCTGCCGGGCCGCGTTGCTGCCGTTGGCGGAGAAGGCGACCGGGTGTTCGGGCGTGTCGTCGACCGACCAGGTGTAGGTCAGCGCCGCCTCGCCGCCGTCGTCGGCGGCCAGCACGCTCACCACTGTCGACGCACCGATCAAAGTCGCCGGATCCGCCGCAGCCGGGGTGACAAGGGTCGGTGGCAGGTTGGACGTGTCGTAGCCGGTGATGCGCACGCTGTCCACGTACCAATACCAAGTGCCGGTGTCATTAACGCTGTCGGTGCCAAGGCGCCACCGTGCCTTCACGGTCGCACCTGCGTAAATCGCCGAGTCGAGGGCGACGACAACTTGCGTGAAGGCACTGCCGCTGTTGCCGGTCCATGCAGGTTTTCCGACGAACTCCGACCGGTTGTTCGGATTGCCGCCTCGTCCCTGGACGTTCGACGTATACCCGCCTTCGACGAAGGAGGCTCCCGACCCTGCTGCTCCGATCGCATGCCAGGTCGTCCCGCCATTGGGCGAAAGTTCCAGAAGGCAGCCGTCGTAGGACTCCGTGTTGTGCTTGTGCCAGAAGTGGAACCGGAGACGCTGTGCCGACGGGGAGAGTGCGATCCCTTCGGAGATCAGGTTGTCCGTCTTCCTTGCGCTTGGGGGGACGATGGTGTAGGACTTCGCCGGAGTGTGGCTCTGCACCTCTGTCATTATCCACCCACTGCCCCCGGTCCCCAGGGTGACGGACGTGCTCCAACCCGGCGCGCCCACATCGAACGGTTGACCCCAGAGCGTACCCACCACCGCAAAGGCTCCCTGCAACATGCCGGACTTACCGTCGGGATTGGTCACGCGCACCCCCCACAGGCCCTTGGCCATCGACGTGACGTCGAGCGTGCAGGCGATACTGGCGGGGGTCACGCTGGAGACGGCAGCCGGGACATCCGACTGGTCGGCGCGGAAGAACGCAACAACGGCCCCCGCCGCGAAGGACTCGCCCGTGATCGTGAGCGCCACGCTGCCGGTTTCGGCTGAATCGGGCGTGACGGACTGCGGGCCGGGGGCGGACGGCCCCGATCCAGAGATCAGCAACGAGTAGATCTGCTGATTGTTCGCCAGGGTTCCGCTGGAGGTGATGATCGCCTGATACTCACCCATTGCGGGCGGTGCAGCCACCAGGACCTGCTCGACGTTATCGGTGTTGTTCGTTCCGGTCGTCGCGGCGGACGACATCGACGCGACGGTCCATGTGCCGACAAACGGCATCACATACGGGAAATGCTGGATTCCGGTCGGGCCGACCACCCGCAGGTTCAGGTTGTTCACCAGCCGCGGCGTGCGGAGATCGTGAGTCGTGGTCGCGGCTCCGGCTGGATCTGTCCAGCAGAGCGTGACGCGTATCGGCGAGACACCGTCCCACATGAACGTGTGCGTCCTCGTGGTCACGCTGGAGGTCAGTTGCTGCTCGACCAAACGCGGCACGGCGGGGTTCGTCGCGACCGAAGCGATCAGATCGGCGGCCGCTTTCGCATTGATCAAGCCCCATCCGTTTCGGTAGTCGGGACCCGGCATGCCGATGTCGTCCCCCGTGTGGATCAGCAACCCTTTGAGCGTACTGGCCCGCATGTATTGCCCTGAAAATCGAGAAGCGTAGTAGCCGACAAGCTGTTGCGCCGTGCCGGCTGCATTCGGGGTCGCCATACTGGTGCCGCTCAAGGTTTCGTACGCCGTATCGCTGCCGATATAGGTTGAGTAGAGTTGGTATCCGTTCGCCACCAGATCGGGCTTGATGCGTCCGTCGTCGGCAGGGCCCCAGCAGGAGAACGTCGTCATGGTCGCCTTCGCAACATCGCGGCTCCCGCTGGTCACCGCATCGTTCACCGCGCCGATGACGACCGCATTCTTTGCCAGCCCGTTGAAGCTGATGTTCTCGTAGCCGCTGCGGTACGTCCCGTCACCCGGAGGGTGGAGCGCAGGATCGTAACTGACCGTCGCGCCTCCCGGCGACAGAGCCACCGAGTTCCCTGCGGACGGATTGTCGCTGCGATCATTGCCCGCAGCCCAGAAGATCGTATAAAACGGCGCGCTGTGGGCCAGGGCATCGAGGTCGCACGCCGAGGTGTTGTAGCGACCAAAGTCGTCCTCGTAGCCGGCCGCCGTGGTGCCGCTGCCTTGCCAGGTGTAGAGGGGGGTTCCCGTATAGGCCCAGCCCGACAAAATGCCGTAGCTGTGATTCGACACGTAGATCTTGCCCGCCTCGCCGGAGGCGGCGGCACCGCGGGAGACCATCTCGCTCAGATCGGAGTTCCAGTCATAGCTGTCGATCCGGATGTTCGGCGCCATGCCGCGGGCGCTCGCGACAACGCCCGTCGCGCCGATCGTCCCGCCCACATGCGTGGAATGGTAGTGATTGGCCGCACCGTCCTTGATGGTGACGCGACCGCCGAACTCCTGATGCGTCGCGCGGATCGACCCGGCGTCCCACACCCCGACCGTCCCGCCAAGGCCTTCGGCGGAATAGGGCGGCATGCGGATCTGACTCGAGCCGGTGCTGATGGCGGCAATTGCGTTGCGTGTGGCGTAGTACAGCGGCTTGTCGCCCTCCCAGCCCATCAACTCCTGAACGCCCCGCCCGTCCGGCAACTCCGTTCGAACCGGCAACCCCAGCATCCGTGCGCGCGCCATGGCAGACGCTTGGCGCCGATCCTGCACCAGGCGCACGTCCTCCACTGCGGCGGCACGGTTCTCGGGCACGCGAAGATCGCCCGCGCGCACCAGCGCTTCGGTGATCGAGCCGCTTCCGGCTTCATCGGCCCAACTGGATGATGGCAGGCCGGCGGCCATGGCCCATACAACCATCCAAAGGGCACCCCGTAAAGCGGTGAAATGCGATCTGAATATAACACGTATCATTTCGCTGCGATTGTACGAACTTCGATGGCGACTGACAAGATTTTCGCAGGCTTCGTCGATCTTTTTTGAGCGTTCGAATAGTAGAAAGGGAACCCATGCGTAGGCGCGTAGCGCCCGCGCTACTTGTGCTTTTGCAGCTTTCGTCGGGTTGTGAGTGGTAGGGCGGGACGTATCGGACCGCCCACCAGGCGGACGCGAGCTCGTAGCGCCCGCGCTTATCAGCCCCCGCCGCTCGCTCGCAATTATCGTTTTCTCAACGGACGAGGCCGCCCGTTTCCCCAGGGGTCATGCACCCGGCTGATTCCATCCAGCGCTGGAGAATCGTCTCCGGGTCAGAATCATCACCGGCCGTGCGCTTTACGCAACTCATGTCTTTGCCAGCGATCACACGCTGGGCGAGGTCGGCGAACCGGATCTCTGGCCTCAAGGAGACTTCGTGCGACGGCGAGATGGGTGGGGTCCGCCAATGTGCCCTTGACGACGTTCTTGAACTGATCTCGCTTTTCGTCAGGGGCCGTCGTGAAGGCGATTGCTTCGTCAATGCTTGATCCCGAATAGAGGGATCCCGCCGTTTCGGGCACGACGGCATTCTCTTTCCCACGGCATTCGCATGCAGCAGCGCAACACACAATGCCAACGGCGACCAAAGATGCGTGTTTCATAGTGTCTTCTCCTGCACAACAGTGTAATTGAGTCTGCGTCGGCGGCAGATGGCTGTCCCTTCACCGCAAAAATGTAGGCCTTGCTGGGTGGGTTGTCAATGGCGAGTTAGAGCTTGGACGTAATTGGAGTGTGATGGGGGTGTGCGAAGAAAGCGCATGGAGGTGGGGTCCATGAACATGGAGGAAGGATGCCAGGGCGCAAGGACAACCGTTTCTTGGCCCTACCCCGGCCTGAAGGCCGTAGCTTGCTTCCGGCTGAAGCCGGGACTCCGACCTTGGCGTCTGCCGGGAAAACAGACACCGGCGCACCAATACCCTCTGCCGGAGTGCCGCCTTCAGGCGGAAGCGAGTCAGGGGCTTCAGCCCCGGCTTCAATGCCAAGACCGCATTTCACGATTTGCCCTCCCCGCATGCGCATCACTCGCACCCCTGTCGCCAAACGATTGTCGCTCAAACTTCGGCGGCTCACCCGGAGGGTTCGCCCTACCTTTCGGAATCGAGGGAAGCGCAGCGGCAATGCTGATGGTGGAGGGGCGTGCCGCGATGGCGGAATGGGCCGAGATTAGCTCAGCGCATGTTCCGGGGGCGAGGCCTGCTTACGCGGCGCGAGCCAGCGCTCAAGAGTGCCGTGAAAATAGTTGTCCAGAAAAGTAGGGTCAACGCCAAGCTCGGTAAAGATCTCGCGGTCCTTGCGGATGTGTCCGGGCGCATGGCGGCCATAGGTCGCACCTTGCTCGTCGGTGCCAAAGATCAGGCCGCTGTCGAACCCGTAGGCATCCAGTTGCATCATCTTCCGGAACACGTCGGCGCGGTAGCAGTCCGGCGTGCCGCGCGTCGTGTCGATGTACATGAGGCGCTGCGTCGCGTATTCAGCAGTCGATGATCATGGCTGCACCGTTCCCTGCTCCGCAGGCGCCGGGCTTGCCTCCGCTCCGGCGGCCTTCCGGACCAACTCAATGGCCTTCTCCGCAAACCGAGCTCCGAATGCCGTGTAGCCCTTCTCGTTAAAATGCTGGCCGTCGGGACCGATCTCCAGATCGTCCGAGTCCACCCAGGCGCCGCGCGGCAAGGCATTGGCCACGTCCACCTGCGCCTGGCGCACGATGTTCCAGTGCGGGTTCGTCTCGCTCACGG
>CAZQKI010000020.1:36999-40589 GCA_964592855.1 uncultured Lentisphaerales bacterium | reverse complement strand
GTTCGATGCAGAGAAGACCTGAGTGCCCGTGAAGGTGCTTGGCTTCTCTCGGCCATTTCATAAACCTGTGTGCGTACTGGAAATCAAGGTTTACGATTGATGTGTACTTGTCGTTTGACATGACTAAATCCTCTTCTGTTTTCGGTTTTACTGACTGATGCACTTGCTCACATTGGACAAACTGGCCTAACACCTAGACACGTTCTACGCGATGCGCACCTCCTTTCGTATTGCGTCCTTTGCCGACCGGGTGCGCATGGGAATATCCCGTTCCCGGACACTTGCTTTTGCTGCTCATGGCTTCTCTCCTGTTCGACCTTCAGCTGTGGTTGCTCGCTGTTTACACTTCCGACAGATTCCCCGCAACTCGACATAAACCCCATCGACGCTGCCCATCTCGGACACCTCCCGTGGCACCGGAACCCGATCCATTGCGTCGCTGTAGAAATCGCCAATCATTCCACACTCCGTGCAGCCGAAGTGGTGGTGCCGATCCGTGTTGGCATCAAACCGAGCTCTGTCTCGGATGGAGCCCACGCGGGCAATTACGCCGCGATCTTCGAGCAGTCTCAATGTCCGATAGATCGTGTCGACCGAGATGGCAGGAATCCTCTTTCGCACACGCGCGAGAATCGTCTCGGCGTCCGGGTGTTCCTTGCTACCGGCCAACTCCCGAAGAATCTCGGTTCGTTGATGAGTTGCCTTGACGCCTTGCCTGCGGCAAGTCTCCAGGAACTCCGCAACGCGTTTCTCGACCTGTTCTAATGGCGTCACCCGAAAAACTCCAATCATAATCATTACTATTTAGTAATCTTACATCATCTTGACATGGCATGCAAGCATGCAAGCGCTATTTCAGTCGCAGCGTATCCGCAGAGGTGCTTCGATTCGGTTGACGCTTACGGCGACGCTAACGGTCGACGGATAGACGATTCTTCCTCGTAATCCGTAAGCGTCGCCGTAAGCGTCAACCGGTTCCCACGGCAGTTACCCGAGTGTTTTCTCGCGGCGAAGCCGCGCGGCAGGCTGAGTTCCAGATTATTGGCGCTTCTGGGTTTGTGGGGGGGTTTCTCATAGGAAAGGCCAGCAATCTGCAATCGCCTTCCCATCGTTGTCTCGATCCTTGTCCCGATCATCGTCCCGATCATTGGCGGCTTCAATCACAAAGTAGCTCCATTCATCTCTCGATTCGCAATCGATCATACTCGCATAAACCCGGAAGCGTCATTCGTATTGATATATCGTTCCGGAGGCGCCCCAAGCGGGATCGTTTAAGCGGGTCGGGTAAGGGTATCCGCCTAAGCGTGGCGACGAAGTGTACGGTTAGCCGGTGTTCACGTTCCACACCCGACTGGAAACTGGGGCGCGCGCGGAGACGCGGGGACGCGGAAAGGGTCGAGGAAAGCGAGGTGTTGCGGCTTCATTTCTGCTCGGGGGCAACACACACTCCCGGCGGCACGCTTGGACTCTCGTTTTCCATAGTGGCCACAATCCTGCAGGTGGCGGAGCGTCCCAAACCCCCTTCGATGGACACCAGAGTCGCTTGCCACCCAGCCTGCCTGAGCACGTGCAGAGCTGCAGCTCCAATATGGTCCTTAACGCTTACTCCTTCTTCGGGGTAGAGACCGGCAGCCTCGGTGAACGCGCATTCAATCAGGTTCCTCCTCGTAAGGACATTCGTGAATCCAACATGATGTTCGGCGGCGAGGGACCTGAGATCGCCTACCACGTGCTCTGCTGTCGCGATGGGACGATCACGGTGTGATGTCAGTACGGTTCGGCTACAGCCGATTGCCATCAGAAGGATGATCGTGCCGAGTGCAAATGCCTTCATGTTTTCACGTCAACGACTCTGATCACCGTTCCTCATATGGAGAGGGCTTCAGCCGGTACGATTTGAGGATACGGTGGATCAGTTGGTTGTGCATCCAATTACTTCGTCATCTTCCGGCGAAACCGCAGAACCGCAGAATACTAAACCGCAGAATTTCGAAGGAAAGCACGTAGGCACTTCGTGCATAAATACTGGCGGAGGGAGTGGGATTCGAACCCACGGTACCTTGCGGCACGCCGGTTTTCAAGACCGGTGCTTTCAACCACTCAGCCATCCCTCCAAATAGACGTGCGGCATCATACGGCAACAGGGCAAGCGCGGGCAAGTCGAAATCGTAATGGCTCAGTTACCATGCGGCCAATAAAGCAATTGACGGTGGGAACGGGGCAGGAGTAACATGCCTTCCAGAAGTCGTTTACATGCACCATCACCCACTATGAAAGCGAGAATCACACTGGCTACGGCCCGGACCCCGGACGGAAGCGAGATGGTGCTTCGTCAGCATGACCGTGATTTCTCAATCACGATCAACGGCCAGGAACTGATGAACAGTCGTCAACATGAGTCGGAACTGGAGCTGGCGCGCCTGGGTTGTGCGTCGCTGGCCGGTCGCCATACACCCAGCATACTCATTGGCGGCCTGGGCCTGGGCTATACCCTGCGCCAAGCGCTCGATCTGCTCGGCCCCCGTGCCAACGTGGTGGTGTGTGAACTGTTGGATGCCGTGGTCGCATGGAATCGCGAGTTCCTCCGGGACCTCAACGGCCACCCCCTGGAGGACGAACGCGTGGACGTCAAGACGGGGGATGTCATCGAGCTGATCTCTCATTCCACGAGCCGGTTCGACGCGATCCTGCTCGATATCGACAATGGTCCCCGCGCAATGACCGACTCCGGGAACGAACGCCTGTATGGTCGTGAAGGCATGCAGGCCTGCCGCCGCGCGCTCCGCAAACAGGGGTGCCTGGCCATGTGGTCGTCCGAGCCAAGCAAGCGTTTCGAACAGCTTTTAATGAGCTGCAATTTCCAGGTGCGACGTTTCCGGGTGCCCGCCTACCCGGGGTGCAGATCGCAGTCGCGTTTTGTATGGGTCGCTTCGGAGGACAACCTTGCACTCCCTCCCGGTGGTGGCGAGCCGCGCCTGCCGCGCAGGAACAACTCAAGAGGAAATCAAAGACATGTTGTACGATGCGCGGAAGGTTGACATCCTGCGCGGGATGACGTGCATGTTCGATTTGAACGCCACCCACGCCCGCATGCGTGCGGCTCGTGCGGCAGATCACGCTGCAAGCGTTGCGCTTGGAACTTGCGGCCGGGATTTGAAAGAGCGAGAGAGAAGTTCATGAAAGTTGCAGTTCTGGGCGCGGGCGGCATGGGCGGCGGGGTGATCAGTCATCTGAAGGAGTGCCCCGAGGTCACGGAGATCCTGGCGATGGACATGCATTGCGCTACCTCGTCGTCGGCACCCAAGGCGCGGCCTCCGTCGACATCTTCCACCGGCGGATCAAACGCTGGGCCTTCGGCGATTCGCCGAAATGCATGACCAGCGCCTGGGTGGAGGATTTGACGTGGAAGCCGGCCGACGACCAGTCGTACTATCACAACACCCGGAGCCAGACGCTGGACATCGTCAAGCGGGTGGCCGAGGGGCGTCCGCCGATGACCCCCGCCCGCGACGCCTACGAGACCATGCGGCTCGTTTGCGCGGCCGAACAGTCGGCCGATTCCGGTGCGCTGGTCTCGCTCGCGGCGATCA
>CAZQKI010000020.1:0-36899 GCA_964592855.1 uncultured Lentisphaerales bacterium | reverse complement strand
AGTTTGACAGGGAGTTGGAATCATGAAATGCACGCTGCTCGCGGTTATTTTGCTTGGTTTGGTTTGTACCGCACGCGCGACCGCCATCAACTACATAGGCGCCAATGGCACCTGGTCGACGGCGGCAAACTGGTCGCCGGCGCAGGTGCCGACGTCTGCGGACGACGTCACCATCAACGCCAGCAAGGTGGTCTCGCTGGACTACACGGCCGAGGTCAAGTCGCTTAAAATCATGAACAGCGCGATCCTCTCCGTGGCCGGCGCTGCGACTACGGTTCTCGGACGGGCACCCAAGGATGCGGCGCGAACCGCTCCAGTAGGCATCACGGTCACGGATAATGTGACGATTTTCGGCAGCCTGGCGATCGGCGGTCTCAACCAGCTCTGCCCGAGCTATCTGACAGTCGGCGGCGGTCTGATGCTCAGCAACAACCTCGCCAGCGCGGTTCTTGCCATCTACGCGGGAATCACGGGGCCGACGAATGACGTGGCCACCTACAAGACCGGCGGCGCGCGCGTCACGGTTGCAGGCAAGACCATTCTCGGCGGCACACATGCCTCCAACGTCTGCACCGTCTATCCCTACTGTCACCAGACGAGCGGGGCTCCGGTTGTCTTCGATCTGCAGGATCTCGCGGTCTTCGCGCGCGGCACGTTCAACGCCAACGAGCACGGCTTCGGCTACGTCGGAACCACGTTTTACGGAAATGGACAGGGGCGCGGCAACAGTGGTGGCGGCGGCTACGGCGGCAAGGGCGGCGGGCCGGCCACCACGTATGGCCTCACGTATGGTTGGCCGCTGGCCCCTTACTTCCCCGGTTCGCCGGGAAGGATTGCCCAAATCGCACGCGGACTGGGCGGCGGCGCCATTCGCATCCTGGCCAGGAGCGTGGTCTTCGACGGCAGCCTGCTGGCGGACGGCTGGGGCTGGTATGCTGGAACGGAGGCCACGTTTGGCATGAGTTCGGGGGGCGGCATCTGGGTCTCCTGCACGAATTTCACGGCCGGCGCCACCGCGGTGATCCGCGCCCAGGGCGGCAGCCCGGTCAGGGCTGGATCGGTGACCGAGGCCGGGGGGGGTGGCGGCCGCGTGGCGATCCTGGTCAACAGCCCCACGGCGGCGCAGATCAACAGCCTCTACAACACCGGCACGGCGACCGGCCTGATCGTGATGCCGATGGCCGATTCGCCGTATCCGAACCTCGTCAATGTTGCGGCCGGGATCAACTACTATCGGACGGCAAATGCGATCGACACGCTCTACAACGGCCAACCGGGCACGGCCTACTGGATGATCAACAAGGGCGGCGATTGGCAGGTGGAGGTGTCCGGCGATCCCGTCAAAACAGAGACGGCCTTGCCGGCCTACGGCAAGCACAAGATCGCCGGCGGCAGTCTCGCCGCCAACGTGGTCTCACCCGGGTATGTCGCGGGAAGCGGCGGCAACAGCCGCATGATGTGCGGCGGCTATCTCTGGTCCAACGCCACCAGCAGTGTTTCGGGCTCGGCGACCAACGTGACGATCAACGTCACGGCGGACACCTGGCTGATCTGGAACTGGACCAACCTGCAGCACCGGCTGACGGTGCGCACCGGCGGTTACGGCACGGTCGCCGCCCCTGACGCGTGGCAGACCAACAATGCCGTCTGCTCGCTGACCGCCACGGCGAATGCGGGGTGCACCTTCCTGTACTGGGTCGGCGACGTCGCCTACGCAGACCGGATGAACGCCACCATCACCCTGACGATGGCCGGCCCGCGGACGGCCATCGCCTGCTTCGCCGGACCTTCGCCCCGTTCGCTCAGCGCCAACGCCGCAGCCGGGGGCGATTGGTTTCACTCCAACACGTGGGACGGCGTCGCCATTCCCGGTCCCGCCGACAGCCTCGCCGTCTCGGCGGTCGACCTCAAGATCGGCTATCCCGCCGAAATCACGGTCGGAGCTCTGACGCTGGCCTCCTCCGCCTTCCTGCATGTCGGTGGAACCGGCACGGATGTGCTGGCGCAGTCACCCGTCACGACGGCCGCCGACAAGCCCGTTGCGCTGACAGTTACGGGGAATCTTATGATTCAGGACACCGCCAAGCTCGCGCTGGGCGGCCGGGACAGCGCCTACCGATCATTCCTGACGGTTAACGGGGACCTGTGGATAACCAACACGGCTGCGGTGGCTGCCTATGCGGGCTATGCCGGGACGATCTCCGCAGTCGCCACCTACCGGACCGGCGGTGCATCCGTGACCGTGGGCGGGGACACGACGCTGGGGTCCGGCACGTGGATTCATCCCTTCTGCAACCGCTACGGCGGTGCCCCGGTCCTATTTGAACTGAGCGATCTGAACATCGCGGCCAATGCGGGGTTCAATGCCACGGGACGCGGACACGCCGCGTTGGGCTTTGACTACCGATACACCGGACTCGGCAACTCGCCGTCGATAAGCATCGGCGCCAGTTACGGAGGCAAGGGTGGCGGCACGGCGGCGCCGGCGGCATATGGTTTCCGGTATGCGCCCTATTATGCCGGATCGGCGGGACGTGCGAGCACCACGACATACGGCATGGGCGGCGGATCGATCCGCATCGCGGCGTGGAATATCTTCATCGCCGGCAAGCTGCTTGCGGAGGGACAGCCCCATTCGGGAGCGGACAACAGTGTGGGATCCGGCGGCTCGGTCTGGATGACCTGCTCCAACTTGACGGCCAGCGGCGGCGCGTCCATCAGCGCCAAAGGCGGAAACTGCACAGCATACACCTCCTCTGGCGCAGGCGGGGGCGGGCGGGTCGCGATCATGACCGGCGGTCCGACGGACGAACAGCTCGACAGCCTCTACCTCACCGGCACCTGCGACAACCTGATCGTCACGTCCACCAACATGTCCGATGCCTTGACCTCGCCGTATCCCACGTTGGCCAATGTGCAAGGGGGAGTCAACATTGAGAAGCAGTCCGACCCGACGTATTACTCTCACGGCAAGCCGGGTACGGCCGTCTGGCTGCTGAACCGGGGTGTCAATCGTCAGATCGTGGTGACGGGGACGCCCCTGCAACTCGGGGTAGCCACGCCCGGCTACGGAATCGGCACGTTGCCGATGGGCCAGAACACCTTAAGCGTGACTTCCCCTGCGTTCTTGCCGAATACGACTGATCGGTCACGCGTTTTCTGCCAGAGCTATGTCTGGTCGAACGCCACCGAGAGCGTCTCGGGTTCGGGCAGCAGCGTCGCGATCAACATCACGGACGACACGTGGCTGACGTGGCTGTGGGGCGGGACGGAGCACCGTCTGGATGTCCGTTCGGGCGGCAACGGAGCGGTCACGGAGAATTACAGCCAATGGTACGCCGCCGGAGCGACCTGCACGCTGACGGCCGTGCCCGAACCCGGCTGCTCCTTCCTCTACTGGGTCGGCGACGTACCGTATGCCGATCGCTTCGATGCTGAAGTCACGCTGACGATGGATCGTCCGCGCGCCGTGATCGCCTGCTTCACCACCGGCTCCGGCGCCGCACGCGACCTGGCCTGGGGCGGGAGCATCGACGACGACTGGTACAATCCCGCCAACTGGGATGGCACGGCCATCCCCGGCGTTTACGACACCGTGAGCATCACCAATGGAAACAGTCGGGTCAACTACCCTTATGAAGTCACCCTCGCCTCGCTCACCCTGTCCGGCACAGGCAAGCTGTTCTTCGGCGGCAGCGGGAGCTCGGCTTCGGACTGCGTTCCTGTCAACCTGACAGAGGCACGCCCCTACAAGTTGACCATTTCCGGAAACATGGTCCTGGCCGACAGTGCGCAACTGGCCATGGGCGGCTTGAATGCCACCTCGCGCGTCGAGTTGGCCGTCGGCGGCAATCTGGCGATGCGGAATACGGCCCAGCTGGCCCTCTATGCCGCGTATGCCGGGCCCACCAACGCACTCGCAACCTATCAGGACGGCGGCGGACGGATGACCGTCCAGGGCCTGACGATGCTCACCAACACCACGTGGATTCTCCCCTTCTGCCACATGCATTCCGGGGCGCCGGTGATCTTCGACCTTCAGGATGTCCACATCGCCGCCGGTTGCGGCTTCAATGCCGATTGGAAGGGCTTCGGCCGGGAGGCCCGCTACTCGCCGGCGCTGTCCTGGCGCTATCACGGGCCCGGCGCCGGCACCAGCGGCATCGGATCGGGCTGGGGCGGCAGCTACGGCGGGCGCGGCGGCGGCGCCAACAACGTCATCGGCTGCGGGTATGCATACGCACCCTATCTGCCCGGCTCCGCGGGCAGGAGCGCGCTGGAGAACGCCGTCCGGTGGGGCGGCGGCGGGGCGATCCGGATCAAGGCCCGCAACGTGCAGTTGCTGGGCGTTCTGAAGGCCTCGGGGTATGGGGCCTACATGTATGGCGGAGGTTCCGGCGGGGGAATCTGGGTGACCTGCAACCGTTTCGAAATCGGGACTGGCGCGCAAATGAATGCCGCGGGTGGCAACGCCAGCGACTACCACATGTTCGGCGGCGGCGGCGGCGGGCGCATTGCCATCGGGGTCAAGTTGAGCGCGGCGCAGCTGGCAAGTCTCTATGCGACGGGAACCATGCGCGGCTTGCAGGCGCTGGCGCTGGCGGATCTCCCCGACTTCGCCGCCAAGGTCAATGTGAACGGCGGCCCCGGCCAGCACAACTTGCCCGGCGACGATGTGTTGTACGACGGCTATCCCGGCACGGCGGTCTACGTGATGGGACCGCCGCCCGGCACATTGATCATCCTCCGCTAGCCTCCGGCCGCTCCAGTTTTCGGGAAAGAGAATTGATGAAGACGACGCACGTGGTGACAGGGATGCGCCTGTGTTGGATTCTGGCAGCCGGAGGGGTTGCGGGGGCACTGTCTGCCGAGGTTGCCCCCGTCAACCGGACGCCCTACATTTCCACCTACTACATCCAGCCCAAGGTGAACCTGGGCGATCCGGCGATCATCGACTATTATGTGACGGACTTCGATCACAAGGAGTATCTGGACGACGACGCCTCGGAGCGCTTCGTCATCGACTACTGGGTCAACGGCGTCAAGGGCGTCCTGACCAATGTCCCTGCCGGCGACCGCTCCCTGAACCTCGGCGTGCTCCCCAAGGGCAACGTGTTGTTCGCGTTTCAGGCGACGGACCGTCTCGGGATCAAGTCGCACCGCCTCTACCAGGAGTTCCGCGTGGTCGATCCGGCGGCGGAGGCCATCCAGCCCGGCGAGGTGCTCCATCCCGACCTGGCGGCCTTCAACATCTCGAGCAACGACACCGCGCCGGTCGCCACGACGGCGGGCCTGACCGCGCTGATCAAATGGGCGAGCACGAACGGGTACCGCAAGGTCGTGCTGCCGCAAGGCCGTTACCGCATTCACGAATCGAACACCGTGCAGATGGCCACCGGGGTGACACTCGATATGAACGGCTCGACGTTCAAGCTCAACCCCAACGCGCTGGCCAAGGCCCTGATGCTGGAGTTCGTCGACTGCGTGGACGCGCATGTGATCAACGGCGTCTTCGAGGGCGATTTGCTGGAGCACGATTTCGTCAACGCTCCCAACAACTCGGAATGGGTCCATGCCTTGTCGATTGCTCAGGGCAGCGAATACTGCTCGGTCGAGAATGTGACCATCACCAATGTCACGGGCTACGGCACCTGCAGCAATCATCGCCATTCCTACGACTCCCCGGTGGAGATCGGCAAGCGTTTCGCGCCCGGCGACGTGGACGCGCAGGGCGCGCTCGTGGCCTCGACGATCCGGACCACCAACACCAACCTGATCGACGTTGCCAAGTTCCTCAGCTCGTACGGCTTCATCCAGTTGGGCGTCTACCTCGGCTACCAGGGCAACCCATCCGGCCACTGGGTCTACCGGGCGCATTTCTACGATGCCGGCCGGAACTATCTGGAGTCCATCGAGGGCTACATGTACCGCCGGCTCTACCCGCCGGCCAACGCCCGCTACGCCCGCTTCACGCTGTACGGCACCAGCCAGCCCGAAACCCTGAACGTCTACAACTTCCGTTCGCCCTACAACTGCGCCTACCGCAACATCCGGCACGTCAACATCCGCTGCGTGGGCATGGCCTTGTGCGGTCTGAACAACTTCCTGGTCGAGGGGTGCCGCTTCGACAACTGCGGCTGGGCCTCCGCCAGGTGCGCTTTCGATGCCGAGGACGGCTGGGACCTGATGCAGGACCTCACCTTCCGCAACAACGTCTTCGGCGCCAACCCCGCCAACGAGTACCTGACCTGCGCGGGCCACAACTTCGTGATGGAGAACAATGTCATGAAGGCTTACATGTGGGATCGCTCGAAGAACTTCGTTTTTCGGGCGAATACCCTGAAAAGTGCCGTCTATCGTTTTGGCTCGCTCTTGAGGAGCGGCTACGCGCGCATCGCCGGCAATGACAACCAGGGGAAAACCACCCTGATTCTGGACACCACGCTGCCGGACAAGCGCCACTACGTCCGCGACGAGAGCTACACAAACGGCGTAACCGGGCCGACCGGGGGTTGGCTCGGATTCCGGCGGTGTGCCATCACCGGGGGCGCCATGAACGCCCATGCGGTTCAGTGCAGCCTCTTGAATGTGACAAACACGGGAGGAGCCTTTGGCATCGTCGACAGCGTGGTCAGCAACAGCACCCTCAAGCAAAGCCAGTTGACCGTCGCACGGGTGGAGGGCTCGCAGGTCGTGAATTCGCGGCTGCACGTCCAGGGCGGGATGATCATCGCGACCAGCAACCAGCTGATCAACACCGATTGCGCCGTGACGGGCGACTGGAACACGAACCATGTCTTCTGCCTGACGGGCAACCGCATCGACATTCCGAAGGCCACGTTCCTCACGGTGGGCAACACCTTCAAGCAGATGCTCTTCACCAACAATGTCGTCAACGCGACGGCGGCCGGCTTCAATTTCGTGACGTTGAGCAATCCGATGAACTCGGGGGCGGGGTCGCTCTCCAACATGTGGGTGTGTTTCACGGGCAATACCTTCAACGGCAACGGCGGCCTGGTCCTGAAGTCCAGTGCGCCGGCTGCGGCCAGCCGCCTATTCGTCGACTTCCACTACAACGTCTACAACAACCTGGCGCTGCACGCCACGGCGCTCGCCAACAAGGCGAACGTGATCCTCTCGGTGCGGCCCGCCCTGCCGACCGAACTCTCGGTCACGCTGACGGCGGACGTCATCCCGGAGAATGCGGGGGCGGGGGCGATAACCGTGACGGTCACCCGCTACATGAACACCGCCGAGGCGCTCACGGTACACCTCGCGAGCAGCGATTCCGCCCTGTTCTCCGTGCCGGCCACCGTAGTGATCCCCGCCGGCCAGACCTCCGTGACCTTCACGCTGGACATGATCGACAACGCCGATCAAGCGGGGCACCAGTCGGAGTCTGTCACCGCATCCGCCGACGGTTTCACGGCGGGGTCGGCAGCGCTGGTGGTCCATGATGACGAACTGGCTTCCCTGTTCCTTGCAACGGCCGGATCGCCATTTCAGCTTGCGGAAGGGGCCGCGACGAACTATACCGTGGCGCTGGGCACGATCCCCACAGCGCCGGTGACGGTCACGCTTGTCCCGCAGGCGCCGCTGCTCGTCTCGCCCGCCACGCTCACCTTCTCCGTTGCCGACTGGAACATTCCGCAGACCGTCGCCCTCACCCATCCCGACACCGACACGCTTGCCGATCCGCCCCGCCTGCGGGCCATCGCCCACACCCTGGCCAGCACCGATGCCGCCTACGATGCCCTCGCCGTCGATCCACTTGCCGTGGCCATCAGCGACAACGACCTTCCCACGCTGACCTTGACCGCTGCCGCAACGTCAGTCTCAGAGGCTGCGGGCACTGCCGCCACGACCGTAATCCTTTATCGCAACACCCCCGCCACCAACGCCCTTGCCGTCGTGATGACCAGCAGTCTTCCCGAGACGTTGCACCTCGACAGTCCGGCGACGATCCCTCTTGGCGAAGGGAGCGTCACACTGGCTGTCGGCGCCCTGGACGATGCGGTTGTCGAGCCCGACGCGCTGGTGACGGTGTCGGCGACGGCAGCCGGTTTCGTCGGCGACGCCGTCGTCATCGAGGTCACGGACGATGACACGCCCCCGATAGCCATCACCAACACCATTCCCTATGCCGAGTCCTTTGAGACGCTGGCCGAGGGGGCTCCGCTGCTTCCGGGACGCGGCTGGTACGCCGGGACGACCCAGGCCGGCGTCGTCGTCCGCGACACCTACGCCTATTCCCGGGCGTTGCCCCTGGCCACCACCCACACGCAGTACGCATTGATCAGTGAAACCGTGACCAACCGGATCGCACATGCCGGTTCACAGCCGACTTGGATTGACATGATGATCGCGCCCCGTCTGGGCGAGCCGGATGCCGGGGTCGGCGAAGCGGAAACGGGCATCTTTTTCAACGATAGCGGGCACTTGATGCTGTTTCACCGGGATCTGGCGGGGGGTACCAACCGCTGGACCGAACTGGAACATCCCGCAGTTGCGACGGGGACCTGGGTGCGGTTGACGGCGGCTTTAGACTACGCAACCGAGGACCCCGTGCATCCGGGCATCCGTTATCTGCGCCTGTTCCTGGACGGCAGGGCCATCAGCAGCGGGGCCGCCTATACCGACAACGACGGCAGTGGGCTTCCGGGCGGATTCTGGTTTGCGATACCCCGTCCGTCGCCGGCCCCTGTCGGCGAGATCTCCTTCCACAGCGGACCCTGCAACCTGGACGACCTGACCGTCACGACACAGCCCCCGAGGACGCCGGGAGGAACGCCGTGGTCCTGGCTGGCCCGGTACGGGCTGACCGCCGATGACGATGCCAGCGACAACGACTTAGACGGGTTTACGGCGCAGGCGGAGCACATTGCCGAGACCGATCCGGATGATCCCGACTCGTTTTTCAAGATTCTGGCGATCGATGCCGATCCAGCTGATGCCGCACGGGTCGGCTTCCCGTCCGCGCCCGGACGCCTCTACACGCTGGAAGGACGTTCGTCGCTGGAGTCGGCCTCCTGGCTGCCCCTTGGCGAAATGACCGATGTCCCCGGGACCGGAGCGATGCTCTGGCTGCGCGACACCAACGCAGCCCCCACCCGCTTCTTCCGCGTGAAGGTGAGGCTTGGGGAGTGATCTGGCGCAATGCCCCGTTGTTGCAGGAACAAATCAAGGAGTAATCATGAAAAACAACGGAATCCAAGTTGCCAAACTCAGGTGGGTCGCGTGTGTTCTTGTCCCTTTGCTCATGGGCGCCCAGGCGTTGGCCCAGGCGAATGACGGCAAGGCCCTGCTGACCCAGGTCAACGCCCAGCTCCGGCAGGCGGAGAAGGCGATGTTCGCCGGACAGACGGAACAAGCCGTCCAAGCGCTGGATCCGCTCAAGCAGTTGCTCGCCGCGGCTGCGGCGGCCGATCCCGGCAGCGTCGGCCTGAAATCCGCGGAGAAGAAGTATGCCTCGCTGGTGCAGGACCTGGAGCGTCGCACCGGCAAGAACCTCGGCGGCGGGACCTTGACGGCGGCCGGGGCGGGTGTTCAGCGCCCCCTTCCCGACAAGCCCGTGGCAGCCGACCTGCCGGCGGCCGCCACCGCCCCGGCGCCCGCGGGCGACAGCAAGCCGCCGGCTGCGGCTGCGACCCAGGTTCCCCATGCCGCCCGCAAGCCGCTGGCCGACGCCCTGCATCGGCTCGAGGGACTGGAGCGGAACCTGGCCGACCTGGCCGACCCGGCCTATCCCGGCGACAAGGACCAGCTGGTCCGGCGGGCCGATGAGAAGCTGGCCGAAGTCAGGAGCCTGCTCGCAGAGGCGCAACAGGCTGCCGCCGATAAAGGCGTCGCGTCCCATCCCGACATCGACCAGGTGACGCGCGGGCTGGCGGCCGCGGAGAAGACAGTCGCCGTGGCGAAAGGCGGGCATGCGCAGAACAAGGCGGAGATGGCAGCAAAGTCCAAAGCGGTGGATGCCGATGTGGCGAACCTGCAGGCGGAGTACGAGCGCGTGCGGCCGGTCTTCGACGCGGCAAGCGGCGCCGTTCCGCACTACAACGATCTGAAGCCCGTCGCGGATCTGATCGCCCGGATCGAAGCTTTTGAGAAGGACGGAGCCCCGGGAATCACGCGGGGGCTGAAGGCCTTTGCGGAGAAGTACGGGGCCACTCGGGAGGAAATCGACAAGAAAGCCGAGGCTAACGGCTACACTGGCCAACAGCGGGCAAGCCGGCCTTTCACCGATCTGTCCGAGGGTCTGGAAGCCGTCCGGAAGACGCGTCCGGTCCTGGCGGAAGATCTGATAACCCGGGCAGCCGATCAACTGGCCGGCATCGAGGGGGCGCACGATTTCACGGTGGCCGGAAAACTGACGGAGTACCGAGCCTGGGTTGCGATGGCCAGCCGTTTTCAGGCCGACCATCCGAAGGTCAGGCAGGCGCAGGCCGGCCTGGACCAGCAGATTGCGCAGGCCATGAAGGCGTTCAATGCCCGGATCGACAAGCGCACCTGGCCGGGGCACGCCGACACGGCCCCGTCCAACGGCAAGCAACTGGCGCGGGCGGCGCTGGACTGGTTCAGGAGCAGCCCGGAGTGGGGCGCGCACCCGAAGCGTCCAAGCATTCCCCTGGCGGTGGTGGTCACGGGTCCGTGGTCGGTCCAGCAGCGGAACATTCTCGGCGAACCGACCATGCACGGGTTGCCGGTGCTGCTGGCGGTTCGCGTTGATGAAGACAAGGATCTCAACGTGGCGCGGGTCTTCGGCCTGACCCTGCGGACGGCGGAGCGCGCCGGCGTCAAGATGGAGCCGCCGTTTGATCACGCGGCCGTGGGAGACAGCTATTTCATCCGTCCATCGGCAATCAAGTAATCGGGAACGCATTATCCATGGGAAAGGAAACAGCATGAGCATCATCCGCTGGGGCATCATCGGTTGCGGCAATGTGACGGAGGTCAAGAGCGGACCGGGATTTTCAAAGGCGCCGGGCAGCGAGTTGGTCCTGGTCATGCGCCGGGATGGGCGCCTGGCGGAGGACTATGCGAAGCGGCACGGCGTGCCCCGCTGGACCACCGATGCCGCGGCGTTGATCGCCGACCCCGGCGTCGATGCCGTCTATGTGGCCACGCCGGTGGGCACGCATCTGGAGTATGCGCTCAAGGTCTGCGCCGCCGGAAAACCCTGCTACGTCGAGAAGCCGATGGCGCGCAGCGCGGCGGAGGCCGAAATCCTGGCGACGGCGTTCCGGAAGGCGGGCGTGCCGCTGTTTGTGGCCTTTTACCGGCGGGGGCTCCCGCGCTTCCTCAAGGTGCGGGAGCTGGTGGCTGACGGCGCCATCGGCCGGTTGACCGGCGTGTCCTACCGCTGCGCGTCGCCCGCGCACAGGCGGACGGGCGAGTTGCCCTGGCGGTTGAAGGCGGATGAGGCCGGCGGGGGCCTGTTCATGGACATCGGGTGCCACACACTGGACGTCCTCGATTTCATTGCCGGACCGCTGCACGAGGTGCAGGGGCGGGCCGCCAATGTCGCTTCGCCCTATGCGGTCGAAGACAGCGTGGCGATGACCTTCCGGCTGGAATCGGGGGGACAGGGAACGGCAAGCTGGAACTTTGCATCGGATCAATCGGAGGAGGTGATCGTGTTCACGGGGACGGAGGGACGGATCACGATCTCGACCTTCGGGCAAGAGCCTGTGAAACTGGAACGCGGCCAGACGACGGAGGTGTTTGATCTGCCCAACCCCGTCCACGTTCAGCAACCGCTGATCGAGACGATCGTCGGCCAGTTGCTCGGCAAGGGCGCCTGTCCCAGCACAGGCGAAACGGCGTTGCGGACTTCCCGCGTGATGGACGTGGTGCTTGAAGCCTACTACGGAGGCCGGTCCGATGCGTTCTGGACGCGGGAAGAAAGCTGGCCCGGCCGGCGCCGCTGACCGCCGTCCCCGGAACCCCATGGAAAACTTTTTTGCGAAACTGAATAATAATTGTTTACAAGGCAAGGCCCGATCCTGTAAAGTCTTTCTCACGTGGACGTTCCAGGTTTTAATTGGGTCTCCTGCAGGTCCCAGGCAGTTATGCGGTATTGGTTGAATAATTTTAATAGGGTTTCTGAATCGGTATCGCCCGTGTGTTGATTCGCTATGTCCCGCAGTCTGCCATTCTCAGCCGCCCATCGTCGGCTTCCCCGCTTTCCACTTCACAGTGAATCCGTCTCATGTGTTTTCTTTTTTTCGCTTTCGTCGTTCATCCATCCAGAAGTCGTGTGCCTGGATCCGATGGCGGCGCAACGGCATGAAGGGCATGCCTAAGGAATCATGTGTGTGCCAGTGCATGAATCCGACGTTGGAACAGACAACATGAACAGCCATGGCACAGCCACACGGGCAAGAACAGGGGACAGCAAGGCATGGACATCTATGTCGGCAATCTAGCGTACAAGACCACGGATGATGATCTTCGTACCCTTTTCTCCGCACACGGCGAAGTCACTTCGGCTCGTGTCGTGATGGACAAGATTTCGGGGCAATCCAAAGGGTTCGGCTTCGTTGAGATGCCGGACCGTGATGCGGCCCAGAAGGCCATCGACGCCATCAACGGCGAAGATTGCCAAGGACGCAAGTTGCGCGTGAACGAATCGCAGCCCAAGCCCCGCGAAGAACGTCGTGGCGGCGAAGGCGGGGGATTCCGCGGCGGGCGCGGCGGTGACCGCGGCGGCGGACGCGGCGGAGAAGACCGCGGGTAAACTGTGCATCCTTGCAGCCAAACATTTTCGGATTCCCGGCGCGCCTGGTGCGCGCCTGGGGTCCATTTTCAGAAGCTGGTGACGATTCGCCGGCTCCCGGGACACGGAATGGGGCGTCACCAGACGCCAGTCCCTAAAGACCTTTCAACAACAATCTACCTTTCGATGTATCCCTCCCCGGATGTCGTGTATCTGGATCAGGTCACATCGCAACGGCATGATGAACATGCCTAAGGATCCTCCTTCTGGTGCTGAGAACGGATCTGAGTCAAACCAATGAATAACTGAGCACACTACACGGCAAAAAGAACACAGGAACGGATAACATGGATATCTATGTTGGCAATCTCGCGTACAAGACCACGGATGATGATCTTCGTACACTCTTCTCGGCACACGGCGAAGTCACCTCCGCACGCGTCGTGACGGACCGCATCTCCGGTCAGTCCAAGGGCTTCGGCTTTGTCGAAATGCCCGACCGCGACAACGCGCAGAAGGCAATCGAAGCCATCAACGGCCAGGACCTTCAGGGTCGTGCCCTCCGCGTGAATGAATCGCAGCCCAAGCCCCGCGAAGAGCGTCGTGGCGGTGGCGGCGGCGGCGGCGCCGGTGGCGCTGGCGGTGGCTTCCGCGGTGGACGTGGCGGCGGCGGCGGCGGTGACCGTGGCGGCGACCGCGGCGGTGGCCGCAGCGAACGCTGGTAGTCTGCCTCTGCTTTAAGCAGCAAGCGTGAAGACCTGGACGTGCTTATGCACGCCCAGGTCTTTTTTTTGCGCGGTTCCCGCTCACACGACGGCCGGGTGCAGGTAGACGGGGACGGGATCGCGCCGTGCGCAGGCGCAGTCGGAGAAGAAGAGCGCGCCCAGATCTCCGGCCGACGGTATCAGCGGGGCGGCATGGCAGGCGCTGCCGATGCGCTTCCCGCGAAACCCATCGGCGAGGCGTTCCCACTCAGGCGAAATGACGAGGGCATCCGCCGGAACAACATCTCCGAGCTTCTCCCACGTCGTCAACGCAAAGTCTTCGCTCGTATGACGGGGAGGGCCGCCGGTCGACGCCAGCACCAGCCGGCCATCGGAGCCGCAGCGGTACACGGCGCACCAGAGGTGCTGTCGCCGCGCATCGCCGACCACCGCCACCATCTCCCTCCGGGACTCAAGCGCCATCGCTCTGGCCAGGACTGCCGCGCTCGCAAGCCCGTAGACCGGCAGGTTGCGGGGCAAGGCCACGCCCTGCAGCAGGGCGATCGCCGCCCGGATCCCCGAGAAGGAGCCGGGGCCGGTGCCTACAACCAACTGCTGCAACGCCGCCGGCGCGACACCCTGTTCCGCCAGGCCCGCCAGGAGTTCCGCCGCCCATTCCGGCGCCCGCAGACGCGCCGCGCCGAAGCACCGCGAGGCGACCTGCGTTTCGTCACGGTACAGCGCCCATGAACCCACAGGCGCGGAGCGCTCGACGACCAGCGTCAATTTCATGCCGGGAAACTCCCCTGCGCCTAGATCAGATCGCACTTGCCGCCGCTGCAGGCGACGGTCTGGGTGACCACGGTGTTGTCCTGGCGCTCCTTCATCTGCGTGTAGTCGACCGGCGCATGGGTGCGCGTCAGGTCCTCCCACAGCTTGCAGTTGTGCACGCGCTTGAGACAGCGCGTCATTTTCAGGTCGTCGCCGTCAAAGTAGTTCTGGGCGAACTTATGCGCCCGCCGCACCCAGTCGCGCTTGGCGTCAAGCAGGGCCTGCACGGCCTCGAAGACGCGCTTGGGATAGGTGTTGGGGATGGAGGCCGCCAAATCCTCGCCGCGGCCCAGCACGCAGTCGCAGGCGGCCCAGAGGTTGTCGTCGAACGCCACCAGGCCATCGACGATCAATCCGGAAGACATGAGCGCCCCCACGCCGTAGGCGTTCACGATGGTTTCAGGATCCAGCACTTCCGAGAAGGGCGCTTGCGGATAGTCGAGATCGCCGCCGTCGGGGAGGAGCGAGATGCCCGCGAACACGGCCCGCTGGTCATAGATGAAATCGGCAACGGCGTCCCACTCGTCATCCTTGACCGAGATGGTGTTGGAAACATTGTGGCTCAGCCACGGTGCCGCGCAGAGCTCCGTCCGCTTGCCGGCGTCGATCCAGTTCTCCTTGGTCAGCTTGACGGCCTTCAGCAAGTCGATCGCACTCATGTCCTGCTTCGTGCGCGCGTCGGGTCCCGCCTCAATGCAGAAGGTCAGCACAACATCGGTGCCATTGGGATTCCAGACGGAGCGTTCAACGGCCAGGGGATTCTGCGCCTTGAAGAAATCAACCAGCAATTCGTCCTCGTTGGCCTGCGTGCGCCGGAAGTAGCGGCGCGAATGGTGAGGGTGGATGCCCGAGCTCGTGCCCAGGATGCAACTGGTCGTGCCGGCGGGCTTGACGCAGGTTGCACGCGCGGCGATGTTGACGCCGACCCGCGGGGCAACCCGGGCATTGACCTCCAGGATGAGCGCCGCCATCTTGCGTTGCAACTCGGCGTCGAAGGAGACCTCGGGGTGCTCCATCATGCCGGTCATCGAGATGCCCAGCAGGGCCTCGCGCCTGGCGATCGCGGTGCTGGTTTCGCCCAGGTAGCCGAAGTCGGTGTAATCCGCCTGGAGGGTGCCCAGCATCGCCGCCGCCGTGCAGGCTTCGGCAAAGGAGGCTTCGTCATGCACGCGCCCCATGTTGATCTCGCACAGGTTGCAGAAGGCGAACCCCGACTTGCCGTCGAGTTGCGGCAGGAGCCCGATCTCGCCGCAGGGGTTGAAGGTCGCGTCGAGGTGGTCGGTCCAGATGAAGCCCGGTTCGCCGAATTCACGCACCGATTTCATCAGCTTGCCGAACTGTTCGCGCGTGGTCTGGTTGCGGAGCAGAATAGCCGAGTTGTTGGAGCGCGCGCGCTGGGGATTCTCCTGGAACCAGTTGCCCGTCTTGGCGGTCTCCATTTCGGTGTCGTCGGGCGAAAACATGCAGATGGTCGCGCTGCGGCGCACCCCGCCTGAAAGCACCGCATCCGACGCATGCATCAGGATGTCGTAGGCGTCAATCGACCGCAGTCGGGTCTGCCCGGCGTCGATGCAGCGGTTCAGCAGCGCGTGGATGATCCGGAGGCTGCGGGCCAGCGGCTCGGGCCCGGGCGCGCGTCCCATGCCGGAGGAGATCGGACGACCCTTGGGACGAACCAGGGAATAGTCGAATTCCACGACTTTGCCGGCGAACTCCGGCAGGGGTTGGCTGGCCGTGAAGTAACTCGAAAGCAAGGCGCCCAGGGCGTCGGACCAGCCTTCGATCGTATCGGGCACGACGAAGGTCATCCGTTCGCCCGCGGGCCGGACCATGTCGGGGAGTTTCGCCACGTGATGCTTCTGCACCGAGAAGCCCACGCCGCAGCCGCAAAGCAGCAGCCAGAGCGCCTCCTGGAAGAAACGCGGGCGATCGCAATACGAGGTGGTGCAATTGTAGATTCGCGCATGCTTGCGCAGAATGGGATCGCCGCCGAATTGCATGGCGCGCTGGCTGCCGAGGACCAGACGGTTCTTCATGCCCGACTCGCAGACCTTCAGCAGATCTTCAATCTCCAGCCCCTTCGCGGCAAAGTGGCGACGGTGCATGTCGATGACCCGGTCCACCGCCTCCTCAAAGGTTTCCCGCCGCATTTTCTCGGGAATGTAACGACTGTATTTCGAGGTGAAAACATAATCCTGCAAAGACTCCGTGCTCATAGAAAAAACCTCTGGAGAAATGGACGAAAGAAGAGGCGAGTTGCCAGATAGAATGAAAAATGTTGCTGTTGCTCAAACACACACAGGCTCATGCCAATGCGCCCAACAACCGCAATATATAGTGGATGGCAACGCCTTGTCCACAACATTTAGTGCCTGCAACCACTGCTGAATTTCTTGTTCGTTGATTGACGGGAATCTACGACGCAAAAAAATAATGCGCCGATCTTTGTTCTCCGCCAGCCGTCACGAGGAAATGTTTTCCAGCGTGATCTGCCGTGTTTCCCGAGTGTCGTCGGCAATACGAATGTTGACAAACAGCGTCGCATCGGGAAGGAGCCCGCCGGCACGTTCGGCCCACTCGATGGCGATGATTGCGTCCGACGCCAGATATTCCTCGAACCCGATCGCCTCCAGGTCTTCAGGGCCCTGCAGCCGATAGAGATCCATATGCACGAAACGACGCCCGCCGGGCAGCGGATACTCCAGCACCAAGGCAAACGTGGGGCTGGTCACGGGTTGTGTGACGCCAAGCGCCGCCGCAACGCCTTGCATCAGGGTGGTCTTCCCTGCGCCCAGCTCGCCGCTCAAGGCAATGACGCCGCCCTGCGTCCGGTAGTGGCGGGCAAGGGCTTGTGCGACCTGCCACATCTCCTGGACACCCGTTGCGGTGTACCGTTTTCTTAGGGGTGCATGCATCTGGCTTTCATAGCTTCATTAGTGTAACAGTAGCGTATTTCCCCGGTTTCATCAACACCTCCTCGGTTTTTCATTGCGCGGGCTGGCGGGTTGGCAGTAAAACCGAAGTTCGCCCGGAAGCGACTTGCGAAGCCCCCCGTTTTAAGGCAACATGATCACCGCGCATCTTGCCGACATGCCTGCCTGCATTCCAACAAGGAGAGAGTGGATGACCCCGCCTATCGATACCCGGATTTTCGACGAAGCCTTCCGCACGCTGCCGCCAATCTTCCTTGAGCAGCGGCCCATCTGCGGCTTGATACTTGGCTCGGGATGGAGTCAGACGCTTGCCGGTCGCGCCGCGCTGGCGCGCATTCCGTACCGCGACATCCCCGCCCTGGGAGCCAGCACGGTCGTCGGGCATGCCGGCGAGCTGCTGCTGCTCGACTGCGGCGGAAGGCGCGCCGTCGCCTTTTGCGGACGGCGCCACTGGTATGAAGGCGTCGGCTGGGGACCCGTTGCCCTTCCCGTCGAGCTCATGCGGCGCATGGGCGTCACGCGTCTGCTGATCACCAATGCCGCCGGGGGCGTGAACCCTGCACTCCGTCCGGGCGATCTCCTGATGATTCGGGACCATGTCAATACGCTCGGCTTGAATCCGCTTCAGGGGCCCGTCATCGCGGGATGGGGCACGCGCTTTCCCGACCAGTCCCGCGTCTATGCGCCAGCCTTCGCCGCGCAGCTGCGCCAATGCGCGGCCACGCTGGAGATTCCGTTGCGCGAAGGCGTCTACGCCTTTACGGCGGGGCCCTGCTACGAAACCCCCGCGGAGATCCGCGCGTATGGCGCGTGGGGTGTCGACGCCGTGGGCATGTCGACTGTGCCCGAGGCCATGCTGGGCAATGCCATGGGACTGGAGGTCGCCGCGCTGAGCTGCATCACCAACATGGCCGCCGGCATCGGCGGCCAACCCCTCGCGCACGACGAGGTCCTGGCCGCCTCGCACGCGGCGGCGCCGCGCATGATCCGGCTGCTGGACGCCATCCTCGCCACACTCTGCCGGTGACGCCCGGCAGCGCTCACCCGCCGAAGAGCTTCGCCAGGGGATCCGGTTTCCGAGGCGGCTGCGACAGGCTTTCCTCCGACTCGGCGCGCAATTCGAACTGCCCGCAAAGGTCCGTCGATTCGACCTCGCGGTTCAGCTTGCCGCAGCGCTGCCCAAAGGGGTTGACGACGCGATGCGCGCACCAGCCGCAACAGCGGCGCCGCTCCGAATCCTGAAATACCCGCGGGGCCTCCGGGCGGTCCTTGGCCGTGAAGACGCCGGGCGCCGGGCCTACGCTCGCGAACGGCGTTTCTCCGCGCGAAGCATAGCGTTCACCGCACGCCGTGCAGACAAACGCCTCGCCGATTTTCCGGAACCCGTCGTAGATGGGCTCCGCCCTCGCCAAGGCGATCTCGCCGCAGGCCCGGCAAACGATTTCAAGGGGTTTGCGTGGTGCGTTCATGACACGACAACCCGGGGCGCAACTCAGTAGAAAGCCTCCAGATTGGACGGGGGCGGCTCCTCCTTGATCCGGGTTGCACGCTCCAGGACGGACTTTGCCTCTTCCCGGCGTCCAGCCAGTGCACATTCATCGGCCAGCCTGACGCCAACGTCGTAGAGCTGTTGGCGGATCTTGGCGCGATGTCCACGCAGCCAGGCGGGGGCCAATGAGCCCAAGGCGGGGAACCGATCCACCTCGTCCCAGAATTCAACGTGAGCGCGGATCTGAGCGTCCCAGTCGACCGTCGTCCCGTCGACCACGCCCAGATAGCCCACGACATCCGGAACCACGGCACGCCTGGCCGGTTCCCAGAGCGCGGCGGGGGTCCACACCATAACGTTTTTTTCAACCTGCGGATCGCAAATCAGCAACGCCTGGGCAAATGTCGCCGAATTGGTTTCACGAAGTGCCTCCGTCAGGCGCGCGCCATCGACGCCCGCGAATGCAGGATCCTTCAGAATCATGCGGCGGGCCGGCTCACCCATCACCCGGCCCTGCGTCTCGTTGTTCAGCAGGCCGACGAACGTCCCCGCCATCTGCGCCTGCAGCCGGATCAGGACATCGAGCGCCCCATCCGAGACCACCCACCGCCGGCCTTCCAGACGCCGGACAACTTCCGCTGCGACCCGGCCGGACAGCGGTTCCTGCCAATCCAGCACCTCGCGCAGATTGAAGAGCCCGGAGGCAATCAGCAAGACGCAGACATAGCCCATCAGCAGCCGTCCCAGCGGGGAATTCTTGTCGCCGAGTTCCTCGGCATTCACGCGCGACCCCCACCGCTTGCCGTGCGTGACATCGGGAAAGAAACGCCCGCCGGCCATCAGACAGCCCTGCCCCACCAAATAGCCGACGATCAACGCGTTCAGCAGATAGAGGGTGCAGGGGAGGATCTGCCCGTCCATGAGGCGGTACGCGCCCCAAGGCGAGATCGAGCTGCTCGTCAATGCGATGGTGACCGTCCCGAGCAAGGTCAGCAAGAGCAGGCCGCCTGACGGCCCGGTCGCATCGCGGTCGCCCCAGATCACCAGCGCGGTCGTCGCCAACGCCGGCAGAATGACAAAGCAGAGGATAATCAACAGAAGGGAATCCACCAGCCAACCGCCGAAGACGATGCTCCAGAGGATGCGGATGCTTTGGCTGAACTCGCGGAAGGGGAGCAGAAAGGAGGATGACGCCCCGCCGTGCAGTCCCAGCCAGTTTATCGTGAGATAGAGGGCTCCGCCCAGCGTCACGCCGCTGACCAAGGCGACGATCCCATTGACCGCACCCAGATCCCCCATGCGGATCGCGCGCACCGCGAAGAAAAGCATCAAGGGCGCCATCCAGACACCCGCATCCGATTCAAAGATGCTCAGCCCCAGCAGGATTCCGAAAACCGATATCGGCCATTCCCGGTGATGCACGACAGCCTTGATCAGCAAGCCGCCCATCAAGACCAGGAGGAATATTTCGAAGGTGTTCGGCAGGCAGCGCGTCGCGGCCAGCCAGAAGGGCGCCGAGGCGCCGAGCGCCGTCGCCGCAGCGAGCCCGGCCACGCTGCCGGCGATCTTCCGGCGACGCGATGCAACCGGCGAAACATGAAAGGTGAAGAGGAGGAGCAACGTCCGGACCGACGCAAACAGCAGCCCGACGCTCAGGGCGCCAAACACAGCCGACAACACGTTCATCCGGAGGGGAAGCGTCCCCAGCGGCATCCTGGCCGCCAGGGAGCTCACGAGGATCCAGACCCGGTAGCGCGTCAGGAAGGTGAACTCCCGATCCTGACGCGTCACCTTGTCGAGGGACGACGAATCTGTGATTTCGCCCTGCCCTTTCCGGACATGCAGGACGCTTGAATCCTTGCGCAGCGCCACCGCGACCTGACGTGCGGACTCGCCCGGAAAGAACCCGGGATGCAAGGTGGCGCGGTAGACGAGGAACACCCCGCAGACCATCAATCCCGTGAGGATTCTTGCCCGCTGCCTACTGTTGAAAAGCTTGACGAAAGTCATGGCATCGTCCTTCTCTTTCAATCCGCAAACAATTCCGGCGAAGCATACTTCGGATCGGAAGCATGCCGCAGACCAATGCGCCTCAAGCCCGCTTCATCGCCCGGCGTCGCAATATGCGAGAGATGCATTTCGCACCCCCGCAACTCGCCCACATGATCCATCGCCGCCTGTGCCGCCGGGTTGCCTGCCGAAGAGATCGCCAACGCGATCAGCACTTCATCGAGATTGAGGCTCAGCTGCGCGCCGGCGAGTATATCACGTTTCAGCCGGACGATCGATCCGATCACCTCAGGGGGGAGCAGGTGGATGTTGTCGGGAATATTGGCCAGCAGCTTGATCGCGTTCAAGACCGTGCTGGAGGCCGCATGCATCAATTCGGAGTTCTTGCCCGTGACAATGCGGCCGTCGGCAAGTTCCAGGGCGGCGCCGCAGAAGATGCCGTGGCTTCCCTTGCCTTTTTCCATGCCTTCCTGAGCGGCCTGCCGCGCCGGCAACACCGTGGGGCGGTCTTCCGGCGTGAGCTTCAGCTCCTGCAACAGCAGCTCGATGCGCGACACGGTCGCACGGTCGGCGCCTCCCAGCGCATACTCGCAGGCGCTCCGGAAATAGCGTCGGATGATCTCCTGTGCCGAGGCCAGACGCACCGCCGCATCGTCCACGATGCCGAATCCCGCCCGGTTCACCCCCATGTCCGTGGGGGACCGATAGGGACAGGCTTCGTGCGTGATCGTCTCCCAAATGGCCCGCAACAGCGGAAACGCCGCAATATCGCGGTTGTAGTTGGTCGCCGTCTGGCCGCAGGCTTCCAGGTGGAAGGGGTCGATCATGTTGACATCGCACAGGTCGGCGGTTGCCGCTTCATACGCGATGTTGACGGGGTGCTTGAGCGGCAAGTTCCAGATGGGGAACGTCTCGAACTTGGCATATCCCGCCGGACGCCCCGCACGGCAATCGTGATAAAGCATGCTCAGGCAGGTCGCCAGCTTGCCGCTGCCTGGGCCGGGGCCGGTCACCACGACGATGGGACGCTTCGTTTCGATGTACGCGTTTGCGCCGTAGCCGTCTTCGCTGACGATCATCGCGACGTCCGTCGGGTAGCCGCGCGTGCTGTGATGGCAATAGACCTTGATTCCCCGGCGCTCCAGCTTGTCCTTGAACTGGCGGGCCGTCGGCTGTCCATCGTAGCGGGTGATCACCACCGCGCAGACCGCCAGATTCCACGCCCGCAGATCGTCGATCATCTTCATCGCGTCGGCATCGTAGGCGATGCCGAAATCGGCCCGCATCTTCTTGCGCTCGATGTCGCCGGCGTAAATGCACAGGATGATGTCGACATGCTCCCGGAGGTTCTGCAGCAGGCGAAGTTTCACATTGGGATCGTAGCCCGGCAAGACACGCGCCGCGTGGTGGTCGAACAGCAGCTTCCCGCCAAACTCCAGGTAGAGCTTGTTGCCGAACTGCTTCATCCGCTTCAGGATCTCCTGCGTTTGCTCTTGCAGGTAGCGCTCATTGTCAAATCCGCGTTTATTCACAAGGACTCCAAAGACGGGGGTAACGTGGTGTCGACGGTCGGCACGGGTTGCTCAACAGTCCTCAGGAAGACCTGATCCAACTGCCGCCAGGCAGCTGGCCCCAGCACGAAAACAGTATCATGACCCTTGATGAAAGCAAAGCGTCCATCGCCCGGGGCTTTCCCGCCCAGGATCAGGACCCGCCGCAAGGCATCTTCCGCCGTCAAATCAATCGTGACCTCCAAATACGGTTTGGACAACCCATATTGTTCCGGATCTTCGGCCGTGTGCAGCGTTTCAACGCGCTCCGCCTTCACGTCGGCCAGCAGATTCAACCAGGCGTCCAACGACACGCGATTGATGCTTCGCTCGGGACTCGCCGACCGCCAGCCAGTGGCGCCGCGGTCGTGCTCCACCGACTCCTGCATGCCGTCGGCGCGTTGCACCGTGATGCGCCGGATGCCCTCGGCCGGCAATTTGAAAAGCGTCCGGTTGCGGAATGCAACGGGATGGCTCAGCTGCGCGGCGACCTCGGACCATCGCGATGTCGGCACCCGATAGACCGTGGCGTCGTTGGTGAAGGCAAGCCGCACGAACGGTGCCTGGCTGCCTGCATCCCCGCTCGCCATCAGCCGGAAGGCTGTTTGCCGCGTGGACAGGTCCACGCACACCACGTGTCCCGTGCTCGCGGCCGTCGAATCCTGGGTTTCGAATCCCGCCGCCTTCAAATCCAACAGGGCGTCGAGCAGGCGCGACACCGTCGCAGGTTCGGCGAGTTCGGAGACGGGACTTGTCAACGCCCAGGTGCCCGAGGCGTCGCGGCGCAAGGAGAAGGGTGTTTCCACGCCCGTGACGGACACCGACCAGATGCTGTTGGCCGCCGCCGTGAACAGCCGTTTGTCGCGCAATGCGTCGATCGGCTGCAGGGCTGCCGCGAGCACGGCGTTCGTCACGGCGACAACGGCCACGCCGTCGGCCGCCAAGGCATGCACATGGCCGGGCATGCCGTCGACCGCCGTCCCCAGCCGGAAGCACTGTCCGACGGGATCGCCGGCCATCCAAAGCTGGATCTGCACGCCCGCATCGGCATCATCCAACCCAAAGCTCAGTAAGCGGTTTCTGAAATTCGCCCCGGCATCCGACAGATTTCCCGCCGTGGGCCACACGAAGCGCGCGATCTTCGCCTTGGCCAGTTCGCCGAGAATCGCGGCCACGGCCCCGTCATCGGCGCGGGCCGAAAACGGCTGCGTGATGTTCCACCCTCCGGCCGAGCGCACAAACTTCAGAAAGGGCAGGCCGGGACGCCGCAGGCCTACGGCGCCGACGCGCCGCAAGTCGCCGCGGAAGAAACTGCTGTCGCTCAGCGCATACAACGACTCCGGCAAGGCCGCCAGCAACGACAGATCGGTCAGCAGCACATCCTCCGAGCGCATGAAACAGGCGAAAAGCTCGTTGCTCGTGCTGGTCGGATTGCCCAGCATCAGCTCGGCACGGGCACGCGGCCCCGCGACGACCAGGCGGGCCTGGGGCTCCAGCAGCCCGAAGTCGGCGAGCGTCAGCGCACGGAGGTTCAGTTCGTGGGACTCGATCCGGTCCCGCAGCGGCGCACGCTCGCAACTGTCCAACAGCCGCTGCACGGCGGTTTGATCGGCAAAGGCCGAGACGGGATGCGTCAACATCCAGCCCTCGGCTTCGCGCTTGAGTTCGGCACGATAGCCATTCCGCTCAATCATCAGATAGTCGATATCGCGCAAGGGCAAGGCAAAGAGGTTGCCCGTCATGCCGCCCGTCTGCCGGTCGACGTGCATCAAGGGACGGTTCAAAACCCATAGCAGCATGCCGCAGACGAGGCACGCGATCAATAATCCCAGCGATGTACGAATTTTGGGCAACGGAATAGACTCCTAGCGTCGTCGGATCGACACGCAGATCCAGCCGAAAACGGCGGACAGCAGCGGCCAATAAACCACACTATGCACAAAAAAGCGAATCTGGCGGCGGCGCGACATGCCCAATTGCAGCACATTGCCCTCCGCCACCAGCGAAGGCGCGGAGGGCAGCCCGCTCTCCGTCAGCCAGTTGATCGCATTCAGCAGAAGATCCCGGTTCCCCGTCCGCCCGCCGGCCAGCACCGCGTTGATCGCGAAGTTGGAATCGCCGAAGACCACCGCCCGCATCGAGCGCAGGCCGATGTCCGCCCCCAGTCCCGCGCCCAGTTCGATCGCCACCACCAGCGGCAGCAGCCCCTGGCGGTCCGTCTGGGGATCGAAACGCCGCGGGACACGGTCGGGATCCGTCTCGCCCCAGGCGCCATCGGGAGCCGCCACCACGACCTCCGCACGCGGACGATCCGCCGCTGCGGCCTTGCCTTGCGCCAGCACGTCGATCACCTGCGGATTGACGAAATAGACGGCATTTTTCTCAAGCTCTCGCGCGATGGGATGGGGGCCGAAACGATCAACGGTCAAGTTGAACCCACCCAGGCTGCGCGCGCCAACCGCCGTCAGGTTGGCGAATTTCAACCCCAGGCGATCCATCACCCCTTCCCATCCATGGGGGAGTTCCGTGGCTCGGTCGGCCAGGAACAGCAGACGCCCGCCGCGGGCCAGATAGGCCTCGATGGCCGCGCGGACCTCGGTGATCGGCGGACGCCTGGGGCCGGCGATGAGCAGCACATCGCAGTCGCCGGGGATGACGCCCGTTTCCGAAAGCACCAGCGGGCGCAGCACATAGCCTTCGCGCCGGATCTCGCGCGCCAGATCCGTATAGCCGCTCAGGACATCGTAGTTCTCGAAATCGCGCTCACCTTGACCGCTCAAGGCGTAGATGACCGGCGTTTTGGGCCGCGCCAGACGCGCCAGCGCCGTCACGCAGAGCTGCTCGCCCCGGAAGCGCGTGCGCCTCGGCGCCGTGGCGACGACATCGCCCGCCATGGGCTCGACGGTCTCGATCATCTCTTCGAGGCCAACCTTTTCGACGCGCCCCCGGCATTCAAAGACCACCGCCCATCCCGTGACGCCGTACCGGCGCGCCAATTGCGCCGCGCGCGCCAGATCGCGATGCGGATCGACAGACTCGATCATCATCCGGGCGCCTCCCGCCTGCTGCGCCGCGTGGCGCATGTTGTCGAGCAGCTGACGCAAGGGCTCGTAGGCCACATGACTCCGCGGCATCAGCACCGTTACGGCGACCTCGCCCTGCGTCGAGGCCATCATCGTCTGCGCCCGCTGCGAGAGCTTCGCGCCGCGCTCGGGCGCCCACCAGTTGATCTCCAGACGAAACGCCAGCAGATTGACCAGAATCAACAGCACCGTTGCCAAACTCACCGACAGCAGGCGGTGCGCGCCAATTCCCCACCGGCGCATGCGGACGCCCCGGGCCTGGCGCGGCCGCGTCCGGCCGACGCGCGAAGCCTGCGTTTCCGCCGACGGTCGCACCTTCATCGGCGGGCCTCCAGAACCTGCAGGCTCACGTAAAGGCACCACAGCACAAGGGACAGGTGCAGCACCAGGGTCTGCAAGGCAACCCGCCCGGCGGCGGCATCCAGCAGCTCCAGCATGAGCGGGAACGAGGTGGCCTGCCAATGCCCTCCCAGCAACAGCCGCGACAACGAGGCCCACGCCAGCATCGCCCCTCCACCCAGCAGAATCGTCCCCACCGACGCGGCCCAGGGACGGCGCGCGAGCACCGAGCAGAACAGGCCCAGCGCCGTCCAGCTCAGGGCATGCAGGCCGAGCACCCCCGCGGCGGGCAGCAGCGCCTCGATCGGCGGCAGCTTGCCCGACAAGTTGTGCGTCAGAAACAACCAGGGGACCAGCGCCCCCAGGATGCCGAGGCAAACCATGCCGTAGGCGGCCAGAAACTTGCCCAGGATCACCTTGCGCATGGAGATCGGCAGAATCAGCAGCATCGGCAGGGTGCCCGACGCACGCTCGCCTGCAAAAAGCGGCATCGTCATCAGAATGGCGAGCAGGGGGAGCGGCAGGGCGACCGACAAGGTCCAGAGCGCGGGCAGACTCCAGAAGGTCCCCTCGCCGATCTGCAGCGCAGCGAAAAAGAGCCCGGCGGACAAGGCGAAGAAGGCGACCAGGGCGGTGTAGGCCGCAGGCGAACACAGGAACGCCGATGCTTCACGTGCCCAGACGGTGCGGGTGATGCTGCTCATGCGATTCCTCCGGGTTCCACTTCGACCGGACCTGCACGCCAGAGCGCCTGCAGGCGCTCCGCCAGCGGCGCGTCATCCGGACCGACCGCCAAAGATCCCACCACCCGGCCTCGCTGCAGCGCCGTGCAGCGACGGCAGAGACGCGCGACCAGATCCAGCCGGTGCGTCGCCAGCAGGATCGCACTGTGGCGCGCACAGCCGGCCAGCAGGTCGCAGAACCTCCCGGCCTGTTCGGCATCCAGCCCGGCAAAGGGCTCGTCCAACACCATCAGACGCGGCTCGGTCAGCATCACATCCGCCAGGCCGACGCGCTGTCTTTGACCCAGCGACAGGCGGCCGATCAGCTGATGCTGGAGATCCTCCAGGCCGCAGCTTTCAATCACGCTGCGCACCCGGGCGCGCAAGCGCTTCCGCGATAATCCCTTGAGCTTGCCCCGATAGGTCAGATGCTCCACGACCCGCAGGTCGCGGTAGAGCGGACAGCTCTCGGGGAGGAAGGTCAGATGGCGACGCACCTGCGGGGCCCGCGCGAAGGTGTCCATTCCGTCGACCCGCACCTGGCCCGCGTCGGGGGGCAGCACCCCGGCCACGATCCCCAGCAAGGTGCTCTTGCCGGCGCCGTTCGGCCCGACGACCGCGCCGATCTCACCCGACGACACCTCCAGCGAGACATCCTGCAACGCCGTGACCTTGCCGAACCGCTTGCCTACTTGCCGTACCTCTAGCATGTCAGGTGATTTCCGCCAACCCCGGTACTGTTGATCAACGCCCGTGCAGCAACCGCTCGGTCAGCCGCGCCGGCAACCCCGCCTGCTGCACCTTGGCGGCCGCCGTCTCCACGTCATAGGCCACACGTCGGAACTCCAGCTCCTTCATTTTGGGGAGGTAGATGACGTAGGAGCTTCGGGGATCGCCATCGCGAGGCTGCCCCACGCTGCCCACGTTGATGAAGTACCGGGTGCCGAACTGGATTTTCACGATGGTATTGGCGTCCGAGCGGATGATCTCCGACCGTTTCTCGAAGACCAGCGGCACATGCGTGTGGCCATGGAAGCAGATGGGCGTCGTCTGATAGTTGAAATGCGCCTCGGCATCCAGCAGATCGAAGACATACCCCCAGCGGTCCGGCATGTCCAGGGTGCTGTGCACCGCCGTCAGACCACAGGCGTGCATGATGCGGGAGAGCGGCAGGCCTCTCAGCCAGACGATGTTCTCCTCGCTGAGCTGGCGCCGCGTCCAGGAAATCGCGTTGGCGGCCAGCGGCTGGAAGTCATCGAGGTATTCGTCATGGGAGCAGTAATGGTCATGGTTGCCGCGCACCGTGACGGCCTCAAGGCCGCGAACGATATCGATGCATTCACGCGGGTTCGCATTGTACCCCACGACATCGCCCAGGCAGACGAAATCCGTCACTCCCTGGGAACGTGCGTCATCCAACACCGCATTGAGCGCCTCGAGATTGGAGTGAATGTCGCCAATGATTGCAAACCGTTGATCCATGCGCGGGGAGACTCCGGATAGTGGTTTATATACGTAAAAGCGTGGAGGCAATCGTCAGATCTTCGGCCACGGTCACCTTCAGATTCAGCGGCGCCCATTCCACCAGGCGGACGGGTTCGCCAATCAGCTCCAGCGCCGCCGCATCATCCGTCACGACCTGTTCCGTCTCCGCCAGCTTGGCATAAGCCCGGGTCAGAAGATCGATCCGGAAGGTCTGCGGGGTCTGCACCGTCCACAGCTTGGAGCGGTCGACCGTCTTGCTGACCGTCGTCCCCTTCTCCACCAGCTTGACCGTATCGACAACATGACGCCCAGCCACCCCCGAGCCGTACTTCTGCGCGCTCTTGACCGTTTCGCTGATCAACGCCGCCGTCACCAGCGGCCGCGCGGCATCATGGATGGAGACAATGCGCGTCTCGGAGGAAAGCGCCGCCAAGCCGTTTCGGACGGAATCCTGCCGATGCGATCCGCCCACCACGATCTGCCGCAACTTGGAGATGCCGAACATCTGCGCCATGTTCTTCGCCGCATCCAGACGCTCACGCCGGACCACCAGGATGATCTGCTGGATATCCGGGCAGGCTTCAAATGCCATCATCGAGTAGGCCACCATGGGGCGGGGCCCGATGCTCAAAAACGCCTTGTCGTAATTCGCACCCATGCGCTCGCCACGACCGGCCGCCACAATAATCGCCGCTGTCATTGTCCACTCTCTACTTGTATAGAAACACGAGGCCTGCGGGAAAAGCCCCGCATAAGGATATCCGATACGTAACCAACTTTAACAGGAGCGAGCGAGCGGGTCAAGGCGCCCGTGATTCTCGTAGGATTCGGCAGGGTTGCAATCGCTTTGACAATTGTGTATCATTCGCGGCTCATGATCTGGAACCGATGGGGGAATCGCCTGACAAGACGGTTTTACGGGTTCGGACTAATAGGAGTTGGGATGTCACAGAAGAAAACCAGAGTAGCGGCCAGGCCTGCTGCCAGGACCGTCGCCAAACCGTTGGCCAAGGCAGCCGCCGCATCCGTTGCCAAAGCCCCGAAAAAGGCGGCGGCAAAGATTTCCCGGCCGGGGGCGAAGAAAGCGTCCGGGCCAAAGGCCAAGCCCGTTGCGTCGCACACGGTGCAACCCGTCGGCAAAGGCACAGCCCGGAGCCCGCTCAAGACATCCAAGAAGTCTCCGCCTGCCAAAAAGACCCCCGCATCGGCGCAACCGAAGGCGAAACCCGCGGGCAAGCCTGCACCCGCCCTCCGGAGAAACGCGGTCCCGCCCGCCGCAGTCGTGGCGTCGCCCGCTCCGCCCAAGCCTACCGTCCGCTTCAGCGACAATGACCTCGAGGACTTCCGCAAGCTGTTGATGAAAGTGCGCAACGATCTGTCCGGCAAGGTCGCCTACCTCCGCGATTCCTCGCTCCGGCGGGACGATGAAGTCAACCATGCGGAAGACGGCTCCGATGCCTTCGACCGTCTCTTCTCGCTCGAACACGCCGGCGGCATGCAGAAACGGATCTACCTGATCGATGAGGCCCTGCGCGAAATCGATGACGGAACCTACGGCATCTGCCAAAGTTGCACCTCCTTGATCCGCAAGCCGCGCCTGCTGGCCCTCCCCTTTGCAAGGAACTGCATTCAGTGCCAGGCGGAGGAGGAGCGCAAGCGCAACGGACAGAACGCGCCGGCCGTACCGCGACGCTTCGTCCCCTAGCCGCTCAGGACTACGAAGATGCGTCTGCTTGCATGGATCGGCGGTATCGTCCTGCTCGACCAGTTGACTAAATACTGGATCCAGCTCCGCTTGCTCTACGCCGAGCAGACGACGATCATCCCGGGCTTCTTCAACCTGCACCACATCCGCAACACCGGGGCTGCCTGGGGGATGCTCGCGGGATGGCGCATCCTGCTCATCCTCTTCTCCCTCGCGATGCTCGTGCTGATTCTCCGCAAACGCCACGAACTCTTCTATGGCTTCCGCGGCGGACGCATCGCCATCGGACTGCTCGCCGGCGGCATCATCGGCAACCTGATCGACCGCATCCGCCTGGGCTACGTCGTCGACTTCCTGGACTTCTACCACGGCACCTGGCACTTCCCCGCCTTTAATGTCGCCGACAGCGCCATCTGCATCGGCATCGGCCTCTACCTGCTCGGACAGTTCCTGACGGAGCACAAGGCGGATATCCCCACCCCCTGACGCGTCCGCATCCTAATCCTAATCTTAATCTTAATCCTAATCTTGATTAAGAATTCGCCGAGACGACGCCATGCTCGACTTCCTGCAAAAGGCTCCGCCGCACTCCGCCTGGATGCTGGCCGGCGCCACCGCCACGGGCAAAAGCGCCGTGGCGCAGTGGCTCGCCGAACGTTGCGGCGCAGCCATCCTTTCGGCCGACGCCATGCTGGTCTATCGCGGCATGGACATCGGCACGGCCAAGCCCTCCCCCGCGGAACGACAGGCCGTCCCCTATGCGGGCCTCGACTGCATCGACCCCCGCGAGTCGTTCAGTGTCGGCGATTGGCTCGCCTGCGCGCAACAAGGACTCGCCTGCCTCGCCCCCCCGCGCCCCGTGATCGTCGCCGGCGGCACCGGCCTCTACTTCCGCGCCCTGCTCTCGGGGCTCGACAGCGTGGCCGCCGACCCGGCACGCCGGCAGCATTGGCAGGCGCTCCTCGCGCGCGAAGGACTCCCCGCCCTCTGGCAGGCCCTGACCGACCTCCAGGCCGAATCCCAGCTTGCCCCCGGCGACCGCGACAACCCGCGCCGCTGCATCCGCGCCCTCGAACGGGCGGAGAGCCTGAAGTCCGAAACAGGCACTTCCTGCCTGGCGCTTCCAGCAGCGAACCCGCCCCCCCGCAGCGGCTGGAGGAAGGGCGAATCGCCGGTCATCGTCGCCCTCCAGATGCCCCGCGAACAGCTTCACGCCCGCATCGACCGCCGCATCCGGAACATGTTCGACGCCGGCCTCGTCGCGGAAGCCGTGGCCCTCCGCGCACGCAACGCCCTTTCGCCAACCGCGCTCCAGGCCATCGGCTATGCCGAAGCCCTCGCGCTCGCCGACAACGCCATCTCCTTCGAAGCCGCCTTCGCCCGCATCGCCGCCCGGACCCGTCAGCTCGCGAAACGTCAATTGACTTGGTTTCGCCACCAGCTTTCCGTACACTGGATCGACATTGCCGACGACACTCCCGTGGAGGAGGTGGCCCGGCTTGTCCTGGAAGCCTGGAGGCAGCATGGACCCTCTCCCATCCAAGACCGGCGACCCGACGCCGCCCCCCTATTCCGCGACGCTCATCCGTGATCTTCCCACGGAGATGCGCCCGCGCGAGGAACTCGTCCGGCGCGGCGAGCGCAATGTGCAGGACGAGGTCCTCCTCGCCATACTGCTGCGGACGGGGCGCCGCGGACAGAACGTGATCGACCTGGCGCGCGCCACGCTGGTGCAGGCCGGCGGACTGCAGGGCCTGGCCAAGCTCACCTACGCGGAGATCCTGGCGCTGAAGATCCGGGGCATCGGCAAGGTCAAGTCCATGGAACTCGCGTCCGCCCTGGAACTCGGCCGTCGCGCGGCGGGGCAGGCTCCAACGGCCGAACCGCCGCTGCTCAACGATGCGGAGGCGGTCTACAATCTGCTCGAGCCGAAAGCCCGTTCGCTGCGCATCGAGGTTTTCTGGGTGCTGCTGCTCAACGCCAAGAACCGGCTCATGCAACAGCCCTGCGAGGTCTCCATGGGGACGGCCGACAGCAGCCCCGCCAACCCCCGCGAAGTCCTCTCGCCCGTCATCCGCCACAATGCGGTTTCGTTGATCATCGCCCACAACCACCCCTCCGGCGACCCCGTCCCGTCGTCCGCCGATGTCCGCATCACCCAGCAGCTCGTCGAGGCCGCCCGACTCATGGGCATCCGCCTCCTCGACCATGTGATCGTCGGGCAGCCCAAGCCGAACCATCCCGGCTACGTCAGCATGCGCCAGCAGGGCCTGGTCAAGTTCGAGTGAAGGGCAATCTTAATCTTAATCTTAATCCTAATCTTAATCCTAATCTTAATCCTAATCTTAATCCTAATCTTAATCTTAATCTTAATCCTAATCTTGCTCTTGTTTCTGATTCGTCAGTCTTCTGAGCTCTGCTTCTTAGCCGGCCAGATACTCGTGAGCGCGATCAGAGAAAGCGCTGCGGATCAAGCCGATGAGCAGCGCGACATTTCAAACCAGAATCTCTTTCCCTGATTGACAGTCCACTTTTCATGGTCAACCTCCGTATTCATGGCTGTCAGTGTAAGATCGCATGGGCTTCCAGATCAAGATTATGATTATGATTATGATTAAGATTAAGATTAAGATTACGATTACAATTATGAAGCTCAGGCATTATCAGAACTGCCATGCGCCCACCCGGAAGTGAAAAAAAAAGCGACAGGGGCATTGCTGCCCCCGCCGCGCGGGTGTTCAATTCATCTGAACGCCGTCGGTGGATTACATGTCCATGCCGCCCATGCCGCCCATGCCGCCGCCGCCCATGCCGCCGCCGGCCGGAGCTTCCTTCTTCTCGGGAATCTCCGTGACCATGCACTCGGTGGTGAGCAGCAGACCCGAGATCGAGGCCGCGTTCTGCAGCGCGCTACGCGCCACCTTGGCCGGATCCAGGACGCCGTCCTTGATCATGTCGACGTACTGGCGGGTCGCCACGTTGTAGCCGTAGGCGCCCTTGCCCTGCTTGACGTTCTCGACAATCAGCGCCGCTTCGAGGCCCGCGTTCAGCACAAGCTGGCGCAAAGGCGCTTCGAGCGCGCGGCGGATGATCTCGATGCCGATCTTCTCCTCGTCGGTCGCCACGATGGCGTCCAACACCTTCTGGCAGCGGAGGAGCGCCACGCCGCCACCGGCGACGACGCCCTCTTCAACGGCCGCGCGGGTCGCGTGCAGCGCGTCCTCGACACGGGCCTTCTTCTCCTTCATCTCGGCTTCGGTCGCCGCGCCGACATGAATGACGGCCACGCCGCCGGCCAGCTTGGCGAGACGCTCCTGGAGCTTCTCGCGGTCGTAGTCGGAGGTGGTGTCCTCGATCTGACGGCGGATCTGGCCGACGCGCGCCTGAATGTCGCTCGTCTTGCCGGCGCCTTCGACGACCGTGGTGTTGTCCTTGTCGATCGTGACGTGCTTGGCCTTGCCCAGGTCCTCGATCTTGACGCTCTCGAGCTTGATGCCGAGGTCTTCGCTGATGACCTTGCCGCCGGTGAGGACCGCAATGTCTTCGAGCATCGCCTTGCGGCGGTCGCCGAAGCCGGGAGCCTTGACCGCGCAGACTTGCAGCGTGCCGCGGAGCTTGTTCACGACGAGGGTCGCGAGGGCTTCGCCTTCGACTTCCTCGGCGATGATCAGCAGGGGCTTGCCGGTCTTGGCCACGCTCTGCAGCAGGGGCAGCATGTCGTTCAGACTCGAAATCTTCTTCTCGAAGATGAGGATCAGGGCGTCATCCAGCACGCATTCCATGCTTTCGGCGTTCGTGACGAAGTAGGGCGAGAGATAGCCCTTGTCGAACTGCATGCCTTCGACGACGTCCAGAGTCGTTTCGATGGTCTTCGCCTCTTCGACGGTGATCGTCCCATCCTTGCCGACCTTGTCCATCGCATCGGCGATCTTGTCGCCGATCTCGGAGTCGCCGTTGGCGGAGATGATCGCAACCTGGGCGATCTCGGTGTGCTCCTTGACGCGCTTGGCCTGCTTGGCGATCGCGTCGACGACGGCAACCGTCGCCTTGTCGATGCCGCGCTTGAGGCTCATCGGGTTCGCACCGGCGGTCACGTTCTTCAGACCTTCGCGGTAGATGCACTCGGCCAGCAGCGTGGCGGTCGTCGTGCCGTCGCCGGCGACGTCGCTCGTCTTGCTCGCGACTTCACGGACCATCTGGGCGCCCATGTTCTCGAAGGGATCGGAAAGCTCGATCTCCTTGGCGACGGTGACGCCGTCCTTGGTGATCGTCGGCGAGCCGAACTTCTTGTCCAGAATCACATTGCGTCCGCAAGGGCCCATGGTGGTCACCACGGCGCGGCTCAGTTTCTGCACGCCGGCCAGTACGGCCTGGCGCGCATCGGTATCGTATTTCAGTTGCTTAGCAGCCATTTGTCTTCTCCCTGTCCAATGATGATGAATCAACCAATCACGCCCAGCAGGTCGTCTTCACGCACCAACTGGAACTCCTTGTCGTTGAACTTGACTTCGGTGCCGCCGTACTTCGGCAGCAGCACGCGGTCGCCGACCTTGACGTCAAAGGCGATTTCCTTGCCATCCTTGTCCTTCTTCTTGCCGATGGCGATCACGAGGCCCTCCATGGGCTTCTCCTTCGCGGTGTCGGGAATGATGATTCCGCCCTTGTTCTGTTCCTTGGTCTCAACCGGCTCGATCAGGACGCGGTCGCCCAAAGGTCTAATTTTTGCCATGATACTAGTCTCCGTTGTGGTTTGTCTGTTTCAGGTTAAACCTGGCGGAACGGGTCATCCGTTCCGACAGTGTTCGATGCGCGCCACCGAAGCGCGCATCTAGAGTGTTCTACTTCTTGTCGTCGTTCATCGTGAAGTCGGCGTCGATGACATCGTCCGCCGCCGGGCCCGCATCGGCGTTGCCGCCGTTGTCCTGCGCCTGGGCCTGCGCCCCGTCGGCAGGCGCCGCGCCGGGCTTGGCCCCGTCGCCGGGCTTGGCGTAGAGATCCTGCGCAACCGCCTGCATGGCCTGCGTCAGCGCCTCCTGCGCCCGCTTGATGCGGTCCACATCCTCCGTCTTCAAGGCGTCCTTGACGTCCTGGACGGCCTTCTCGACCGGCGCCTTGCGTTCGGCGGGAACCTTGTCCCCGTTCTCCTTGAGCAGCTTCTCCGTCTGATAGACGAGGCTGTCGGCCTGATTGCGGACTTCCACCGCCTCGCGGCGCTTGAGGTCCTCGTCGGCATGCAGCTCGGCATCCTTGCGCATCCGCTCGATCTCCTCCTTGGTGAGGCCGCTCGACGCGGTGATCGTGATCTTCTGCTCCTTGCCCGTCCCCAGATCCTTGGCGTTGACATGCAGGATGCCGTTGGCATCGATGTCGAAGGTCACTTCGATCTGCGGCACGCCGCGTGCCGCCGGCGGAATTCCGTCCAGCTTGAAGCGGCCGATCTGCTTGTTATCGTGCGACATCTTCCGCTCGCCCTGCAGGACGACAATCTCGACGCCGGGCTGATTGTCGGCGGCCGTGCTGAAAATCTCGCTCTTCTTGGTCGGGATCGTTGTGTTGCGCTCGATCAACGGCGTCGCGACGCCGCCCATCGTCTCGATGCCCAGCGTCAGCGGCGTGACATCCAGCAGCAGCACATCCTTCACTTCGCCCTTCATGATGCCGCCCTGAATGGCCGCGCCGACCGCCACCACTTCGTCGGGATTCACACCCTTGTGGGGCTCCTTGCCGAACAACTCCTGCGCCTGCGCCTGAAGCTTGGGCATGCGGGTCTGCCCGCCGACGAGCACGACCTCGTCAACCTGCGCAATCCCGGCGTCCTTCAGGCAGTTGCGGCAAGGCCCGATGGTCCGCTGAATCAGCGGATCGGCCAGCTGCTCCAGCTTGGCGCGCGAAAGCGAGACCGCCAGATGCTTCGGTCCGGTGGCGTCGGCGGTGATGAAGGGGAGGTTGATCTCGGAGGTCTGCGCGCTCGAAAGCTCGCACTTCGCCTTCTCGGCCGCCTCGCGGAGACGCTGCAAGGCCATTTCGTCCTTGGAGAGGTCGATCCCCTGCTCGCGCTTGAAATCGTCGATCAGCCAATGCATGATCGCAATGTCCAGATCGTCGCCGCCCAGATGGGTGTCGCCATTCGTGGCCTTGACCTCGAAGACGCCGTCGCCGATGTCCAGGATCGAAATGTCGAACGTGCCGCCGCCGAAGTCGTAGACGGCGATCTTCTCGTCCTTCTTCTTGTCCAGGCCATAGGCCAGCGACGCCGCCGTGGGCTCGTTGATGATGCGCAACACTTCCAGACCCGCGATGCGCCCCGCATCCTTGGTGGCCTGGCGCTGGCTGTCGTTGAAGTAGGCCGGCACCGTGATCACCGCCTGCGAGATGGTCTCGCCCAGATAGGCCTCCGCATCCACCTTCAGCTTCTGAAGGACCATGGCGGAGATTTCCGGAGGCGAATAGACCTTGTCACCGATCTTGACATGGGCATCGCCGTTGGCGGCCTTGACCACCTGATAGGGAACCAGGTCGATTTCATGGGCGACTTCGTCATACTTGCGCCCCATGAAACGCTTGATCGAATAAACGGTGTTCTTGGGGTTGGTCACCGCCTGGCGCTTCGCCCCCTGACCGACCAGGCGCTCGCCCGTCTTGGTGAACGCCACGATCGAAGGGGTCGTGCGGGCACCTTCGGCATTCGGGACCACAACCGGCTGGCCACCTTCCATGATCGACATGCACGAATTGGTCGTGCCCAAATCAATACCTAAAACTTTAGCCATGATGTTTAACTCCTGCCAGGCCGCCCGTTCATCAGGCGATCCTGGACTTTGCTCCCCGCTCACCGATTTACGGCATGCAGAACGGAGAGCCGTGACGGCTTAGAACGGGGTGTATAAAGCACCGCCCGTGCCAAGGGGGTTTTAAGACGCGAGCGACGCTATTCACAGAACGCTTATTATAAGCATTCTAAATAATATAATACTTCGCTTCACCCCACTGTCGAGATCCTGATTGCACGGGGTATAATGTCTCACTTCACCATTCAATCACGCCGATGCGGGTCATTATGTCCCACGACGTGTTGAAGCCGGGGCTGAAGCCCCTGACTCGCATTTGATCATCTCAGAGGCGAGGGTGGCTGGTCGTCGTAGGGCGGTGCTCCCGCGCCGCCTATCCCTGGACGGCCCGGAGGACCGTCCTACGACGACGTAAAAGTGAATGGGCTTGAAAAACAGAATCAAGTAAGTGGGACCGGTTAAGCCTATCCGAGGGTGGCGGTGTGCTACCCTGCTCAGGACACTTAACCGTACCCTTCGTCGCCACGCTTAAGCGGATACACTTA
>CAZQKI010000019.1:0-40909 GCA_964592855.1 uncultured Lentisphaerales bacterium | reverse complement strand
CGTCGAGCGATCCCCCGATTCCTCGTTCCCTGCGGGCGCATCGAGCCGGGCGCGAGCCGTAGAGCGGGACGTATCGGACCGCTCAAAGTCGATCGAGCGCAAATGAATATACATGACTTCGTCGACATAGCTCGCGACAAAGTTTGTTCTCCTGCCTTGATCCAACTGGCGGCCTAGGCGTGGACGCATACAAGTGGCTTGACGGCGGACGGTCCGGAAGGGGACAATGCCGCCATGCAAACGCTTCTTGAAAAAATCAGCCGGTTGCGGATTCTGGTCATCGGTGACTTGATGCTCGACCACTATGTTTGGGGCGATGCGACGCGCATCTCGCCCGAAGCCCCCGTGCCGGTCGTCAAGGTTGACCGCGACAGCTTCACCGCCGGCGGCGCGGCCAACGTCGCACTCAACCTGCGGGCGCTCGGCGTGCAGGTCGACCTCGTCGGCACCACCGGCGCGGATGGCGATGGCGAGCGCCTCGGCCAGGTGCTGGATCGCGCCGGGCTGGCCGTGGACGCCGCGCTGAAATCGACCTCGCGCCCCACCATCGTGAAGACGCGTGTGATGTGCCGGAGCCAGCAGCTCTGCCGCCTGGACCGCGAGGCCGCCCCGGCCGACTACGCGCTGCCGGAGGCGTGGATCCGCAACGGACTCGCCCGGAAGATCGCGGCCGCGGACGCCGTCATCCTTTCGGACTACGCCAAGGGCGTCGTGACCAGCGAGCTGATTCGCCAGGTGCAGGAACTGGCCGGACCGGACAAGCTGGTTGCGCTGGATCCCAAGCCTCGCCCCTCGCTCCGTTTCCACGGCCTCGGACTCATCACCCCCAACCGCAACGAGGCGCTCCTGCTGGCGCAGATGCAGGGAGCGGGTGCGACCGACAGCTTCCCCCCAGAGGCGGTCTGCCAGCGGCTGCATGAGCAGTATGCCACGCAACTGCTGGTCGTCACCCTGGGCGCGGACGGCATGCTGATCTCGCGCGAGGGCCGGGTGGTGCGCCAGGTGCCGACCGCCGCGCGGGCCGTCTTCGATGTTTCGGGCGCCGGCGACACGGTGACGGCGGTGCTGACCGCCGCGCTGGCGGCGAAGGCCGATCCCGAGAGCGCCGTGCACCTGGCCAACACGGCGGCGGGCGTGGTGGTCGCCAAGCTCGGCACAGCCACGGCTACACCTGCGGAGATCCTCGCCCATGCGCAAAGACTCTGAGCCGGCTGCGGAACGGCGCGGCGCACTGTTTCTCGACCGCGACGATACGCTCATCCGCGATGCCCGCTATCTGGATCGCGCCGACGGCGTCAGCCTGCTGCCGGGAGTCCGCGCGGCGCTCCGGCGGGCGCGTCGCACGCACCGCCTGTTTCTCTTCTCCAACCAGAGCGGCGTGAGCCGCGGCTATTTCACCTGGGAGCAGGTCGATGCCGTCAACGAACGTCTGCTCAGCCTGCTGGGCCAGGGCGACCGCCTGTTTGACGCGGCCTGCATGGCGGCGGAGCATCCCGACGTTCCCGCCATCTACCGGAAACCCTCGCCCCGTTTCATCCTCGAATGCATCGACCAGTTCGGGCTCGACCCCGACGCCTGCTGGATGGTCGGCGACCGGCTCAGCGACGTTCAGTCGGGCGTTCGCGCGGGAATCCATGCCGCTCTCGTGACGAACGGCAAGCCGGTCGACGAGCCGCTGGCCGATTACCTCCGCCTCCACGCGCTCCCGGCCTATCCGTCCCTCGCCGCCTTCATTGACGCCATCTGCATGGGCTCATAGCGCCCGCGCTACACTAACTCACACACCCACACACCCACACACCCACACACTCTCGCGTCCGGACGAATCCGGACGCTCCGGCTCTACAGAGCAACGGTGCTGGCATGCTTCTGCGATTCGAGGGCCGCGGTGAAGAGCCCGTGGCTCATCGCAGCTTCGCCGGGGGTGACGCAGCCGGCGAAACGGCTCTTGGGTTTGCCGTGGGCCAGTTCGTAGAGGAAGGCGGCCCACATCTGCAGGATCGAGTCGGAAAAGCCGGCTTCGAAGTTCACACCCGTGAGCGACTTGAAGGCCATTTCGTGGCCCATGTCCAGCACCTGCCAGGCCTGCTCGGCGCCGGGCTGGTAGTTCATGATCTCGACGGTGTTGATCTGCTTGCTCGTCCATTTGGCCGAACCGCGCGTGCCATAGACTTCCAGGTACCAGCTGTTCTTGTGGCCGGGGGCGATGCGGAAGGTCTTGATGGTCATCGGAAACTCATGCCCGCCTGCGTCGTCGGCCGTGCAGAGCAGCGTGGCATTGTCCCAGGTCTCGCAGGGGGCCATGCCGCCCTTGCCGTCGGGACGGTCGGTGACGATCTTGGAGAGGACGGCGCGGACGGTCTTGGGCTTCCAGCCGGCGCGGAAGGGGAAGTGGCAGGCGTGCATGCCGAGGTCGCCCATGCTGCCGTATTCGCCGTTGAGCTTCAGCATCCGCTTCCAGTTGATCGGCTTGCCGGGATCCATGTCGCTGCAGTGGAGGAAGCCGCTCTCGACCTGGATGATCCGTCCGAAGGCGCCCGACTCGATCATCTGGCCGATGCGCTGCACGGCGGGGAAGAAGATGGACTCCGAGCTGCAGCGGACGACGACTTCGGGGTGCCGTTGGATCGCGGCCAGGATGGCGTCGTTGGCGGGCTTGTCGATGCCGAAGGGCTTTTCGCCCATGAGGTGCTTGCCGGCTTCGATGGCGGCGCAGTAGATCTCGGCATGCAGGTTGTGGGGCACGGCGATGTAGACCGCTTCGACCTCGGGGTTCTTCAGCAGCGCGCGGTAGTCGGCAGTCTCCTGCCGGACAGTGGCGCAGTTGTTCTTGAACCAGGCGGTCATCGCCGGATTCGCGTCGCAGACGGCGACGATCTCCGGTTTGACGTCCAGATCGGTCAGGTGACACCAGCGCAACGCCGCACTGCCAAATTCACGGCCCATCAAGCCGCACCCAATGATGCCAAATCGGACTGTTTTCATGCCGCGGATTATTCCCTTTTTAAAGGAGGCGTGTCAAGCGGGCATTGGGGACTGTCGTCCTGCTTGACGGCAGCACCAGGGAAGACTACCTTACCAGATGTGGTTCGTCCCCGACGGTCAGCAACGGCCCAGCATCAACGCCACGGGAGCGTGGGCCAAATGGGTCTGACGAAGTTGAATCAGTTATCGTGAACCACTGGTGCTTGTCCTATGAATCTGCGATCCCTCTATCAACGCAAAACCTGCCCGGTGGTGACGGCGCACCGCGGCTTCTCGGGTCGCTATCCTGAAAATACTTTGCTGGCGTTCCGCAAGGCCGTGGAAATCGGGGTGGATGTTGTCGAATTCGACGTGCGTGAAACGTCCGACGGCGAATTGGTTATCCTCCACGATGCGCTGCTGGACCGGACCACGAACGGATCGGGACCCGTAGGCAACCGGACGCTGGCCGAACTTGAACGCCTGAACGCTACGTACTGGCAGGGTCCGCATGATACGGGGAGGCGGACCGACGGACCGTTGGGCGACGAAGCGATTCCCACCCTGGCGGAGGCCTTGGGCCTTCTGGCGGGCAAGGTGGGGCTTAACATCCAGGTTTATGCCGATTCACCCGATGCGCTGGATCGGATCATCGGGCTCTATCTTGAGCATGAATTGCAGGCGTCGGGATTCCTGATGCTTCGATCATTTGCAGAAGGCCTTCGCGTCCGCGCCGCCGCGCCCGACGTGGCCGTCTGCATTGGCGAGGCGCGTGACAATCTGGATCGACACCTGTCGTTTGGCGTCGATTTCATCCAGCCGACCCGAGACTGCCTGACGAATGCCTACGTTCGTCGTCTCCTGGAATCGGGCCTTCCGGCAAACGTCTTCTACGCCAACGAACCGGGCGATATGAAGGTGCTGATTGAACGGGGCCTGCCCGGGATCATGACGGATCGGCCGGATGTTCTCTTATCTATCCTTCTGCGTTGAACCCATCGCTGAGATTGGGTAAACTCGCGCCATGTCATTTAGCGAACAGGATCAATGGGTGGTGCTCGGGGCGACCCTGACGGCCTTCGGGCTGGCGGCGTCCCGGCCCGGCGTCGTCATCGTCGAATCAACGGCCGGTCCGGCGTCGGAATTTGCCGGGGCCTTCTATCCTGGCGACGGGTCGGCCGCTGCGCCCGTTTCAACACAGGCCAGGGAGTTGGAAGCCGAACTCACGGGGTTGAACATCCTGGACAGCGGCCGCTACCATGTTGCCGCGCTGGTTCCCGTTCTGATGCGGCGCATCCTGAACCACCATCTGAACGTCAGCTTCTGGACCGACCTCATCGGCTTCGAGCCGGGTGCGGACGGAACGAAGGAGGTCGTCATCATCAATGCCTCCGGGCGCCGCACCATCCGGGCCGCACGGATCATCGACACGACCGCTGAATCGCACCCGTGCATCGCGCCGCGGCGGTGGACGGAGAAAAGGCTCTGGGCCAACCTGCACGGCAGAACTTTAGGACCCGCCGTCGGCGATGTCCTCTGGCAGCCCGGACGCTTCGCCAGCGAGCAGTATTTCGGTGTCCGCCTCGATCCCCGAAGCGACTGGCCGGAGGCCCGCGGTGCGCTGCTGAAGGCCTGGCAGAACCGTCCGGCGTTTCTGGCCGACACCCGCATCGCCGCCCTCGCCACGGAATTTCAATACACGTTCGCGACCCCGCAGGTGTCCCCGGCGCCGGGCATCACTCACGTGCCGTCGGCCGCCTTTCCGACGCCGCTGGCGGCCTTTGACGCCGGCGTACGGCTGGCTGCGGAGGTACGGTCATGAAGCAAAGCATCTGGATCGAGCATCAGGGGGTCGTCGTCAGCGACGCCCAACCGCAGTTCGACGCCCGTTACGATTTGATTGTCGCCGGGCTGGGCTCGGCCGGCTCCCTCGCCTGCATCACGGCTGCTCAGCGTGGACTCAATGTTCTGGGTGTCGACAAGCTGCCGCTGATGGGGGGCTCCGGAACGGCGGGGGGCATCACCTCCTACTATCGCGGTATTCCCGGCGGCGTCTTCGAGCCGATCGATCTCCGCGCAAAGCCGATCGAGCAGCAGTATTTTGTTCCCACCTCGAAAATTCACCCCGAGGCCCGGCACCTGGCGCTGGAGGCGGCGGCGCTGGAGGGCGGCGCGGAACTGGCCTACCGCACACGGGTGACCGCCGTCTACCTCGAACAGAACCGCGTGGTCGGCATTCGCCTTCTGGCTTCCGCCGGGGGCTCGCGCGACCTGGCCTGCCGCATGCTGATCGACGCCACCGGCGATGGTGAAGTCGCCGCCATGGCCGGATGCGCCTTCACCCACGGCCGCGACTTCGACGGCATTCCGCAACCCTATTCCCACGTGCCCTGCCGGCTTGTCGACAACCTGGTCAGTGCCCAGAATTTCGACTCCGCCAGCACCGCTTCCGCCGTGGACGGCGACGAACTCTCCCGGGCCAATGCGCATGGCGCCACCTTCCACCTGCGCGAACCCTACGCCGAAACCGAGAAGTTCCTCTTTACGGGCAGGCTGCTGGGGCTCCGCGAAGGTCGCCTGATCGAGGGGGAGACCCGGTTGTGCTTTTCGGACTATCTTAACGGCCGCCTCTCCGATGTTCCGGTGTTCTACGAATTCTCCAACCTCGACACGCACACGCAGGACTGGGCGTTCGAAAGCCGCACGTGTCAGGAATGGCTGACCGTTGCCAGTCTCTGGGGACAGGATTTCACCATTCCGGTGCCGCTCGCGGCGATGATTCCCAAAGGGATCGAGGGGCTGATGACCGCCGGCCGCTGTCTCTCGGTCGATCACGATCTGGCCCAGGCCATCCGCATGCAGCGCGCCATGCAGCAGTGCGGCGAAGCGGTCGCCACCGCGGCATCGCTGGCGCTGCAGCACGGCGTGTCGGTGCGTGAAGTGAATTATGCCGAGCTGGCGGCCGAGCTGCGGCGGAGCGGATGCCTGCCGGCCGAACGGCCGCCCACGGTCGAGCAACTCCTGCCCGTCGGGCCGGACGCCATCCGCGAAGCCCTCGCCTCCGAACACCCCGGGCTGGCCATCTGGGCGGCCCGCCGACAGGGGCCGGCGTTGCAGCCGCAGCTTCGCGCCTGGCTGGCGGACGTGTCCCCCGACTCCAATCTGGCCCGCAACGCCGCGCTGGCGCTTGGCTTGCTGGACGATGCCGCCGCCCTTCCGGTGCTGCGGCGGATCATCGGGAGCCGTGACCCGTTTGTTCCCGGCTCGGGACGCAAGCTGAATGCCCCGCGCCTGTGCGCGGCGCTCTATCTGGCGGGACGGATGGGCGACGCCGAGGTGCTGGACGATACCGCCGCGCTGCTGGCCGATCCCGAAACCGCCTTCGATGTCTTCTCCTATGCCTTCACCGCGCTGCTGGCCATCGGCGAGGCCCATCCCGGCCTTCGCCCGCGGACGGCGGAGGGCTTGCGGGGCGTCCTTGAACGGAGCGACTTCAGCCGCCTGCTATGCAGGCACCGCAGCCGCTGGATGGAATCCTCGACCAACTATTTCCGAATCGCGGCGGCGATGTCGCTCGACCGCTGGGACCTCACCCATGCCTTGATGCGCGGACTCGACCCCGATGCGCTGAGCTTCCGCGAACAGGCGTTGTACCGCCGCTCTCGCAAGATGCGACACGCGAGCGGAGGGGAAACCCTACAGGTTGCCCGTGAAGCCCTTGCCGGCGCTGGCCAGCCATAACACGGTGCCGGGTTCCTGCATGACCGCGTCGCCGGAGACGGTGTAGAAAGAATTGGTTGGCAGCCGCTTGACGGTCCAAACCCTCGCGCCCCAGGGCAGCACCACGACGACGTCAACCCGTTTGCGGCGGCCGACGCCGAAGTGGGCCACGGCCTCCACGCCGGACGAGTAGCCGTTGGTGATCTGGATTTCGGCGGTTACGAGCAGGGCTGACCGGTCGCCGGCGCGTCCGGTCTCGTAGATCTTCACGGAGGAGCCGATGCCGTTGATGTTGACCCCCGCCACGCCGGAAACATCGACCCGGATCTGAACGAACCGGTTGTCGTTGTCGGTGACGTTGCGGAACAGCGGCGAGTCGCGTTGGTTCGGGTGGATCGCCTCCTGACCCATCAGGTCGAGCCGTCCATCGCGGTCGTAGTCGGCCACGGGCGCGCCGGGCCAGTACTTCGGGTTGATTGAAGGATCGGTGAACCAGCGAATGGGCGAAATGTAGGGGCCGGAGAAGTCGCCGGGGTTCTGTCCGGCCGGCATGACGAATCCCAGTTGCCCCGTTTCGCCCAGCCGGTTCCGCAGCACGACCGGGTGCTGCGCCCCGCCATGGCCGGCATGGGCCAGGGCCATGGAGAGGATGATGTCGGCGAAACCGTCGTTGTCCATGTCGCGGATGTCGACATGGGGGATCCGTGAATTGAAGGCCGGAACGCCGAGTGCGGCGGTCATGTTCGTGAACAGGGGTTGCCCGTTCGCATCGGTGCCCAGGTTAATGTAAACCTGCACCGCGAGCGGCAAGGCGGGAGGATCCAATGTCGACGCGAAATGCTGGCCGATGATCAGGTCCATCCGTCCGTCGTTGTTCAAGTCGCCGGCGGCGGCGCCGACAGGCCAGTCGTCGTTGCTCAGGGTGGGCCAGTGGGCAGGGTTGTTGAAGACGGCGTTGTGCATGTATTCCGCGAAGGTGCCGCCGGCATGGCCGAGGAACATCCGGTTCATGGTATTCCGCGGGGCGCTGCGTTTCGGCCCGGCAAAGATGAAGTCGGGCGCGCCGTCGCCGTTGAAGTCGGCTACGGCCCCGCCGAGCCCGAGCAGTTCGTCGCCGCTGCCGGCGACCGGCAGGCCGGCCTGCGCGGTGATGTCGGTGAACTGGAAGCCTCCCTCGTTCCGCATCATGCGCGACTGGTAGACCTTGCCGTTGTAGATGTCGTGCTGGAGCAGAATGTCGAGCTTGCCGTCGCCGGTGAAGTCGGCGATGAAAGGCGTGCGCGCGGCGAAGGACACGAAGCCGAGATTCGATCCCGCCGTGCGGTCGGTGAACTGTCCCGAGCCATCGTTTGCGAAGATGCGCGAGGTGTTCGTGGTGCCGTGCTGGGTGATGACCAGGTCAAGCGAGCCGGAGTCGTCGAAGTCGGCAAAGGCGGCGCCCGAAACACGCATGCCCTGTAAATTGATCGCCGGTTGCCGGGATTCGACAAACGTTCCGTCGCCTTGATTCAGTAGGAGTTTATTCGCGTTGCCGACGCCGGTGTAGGTGGTTTTGAAGAAGCCTGTGAAGAGGTCGGGATAGCCGTTGCCGTTGACGTCGCCCCAGGCCGACGCGTGCCACTCGTTGGATCCGATGAGCACGGCGAAGTTGGATTGTGCGGTCCTGTCCTCGAAGACGATCTCCCCCGAGGCGGAACACGCGCCAGCAAGGAGCAGAACGCCGGCGACCAGGATTTGGATCGTGAACGGGGAGCGGACGATGGCCGACGGGTGTCGACGGCACCGCGGCATTTGGAGAGCCTTGAGCGTCCGCCATGCAGGTCCGCCATGATGGTAATCATTCATGGAAATTAGTGTGCCAGAAGCGCTTCGGAAAAGTCAAGTTGGGTCAAGTTGCCCTTCGATTTCCACTCGTGCCGTGCCGTCTGCACCTGTATAATCAGCACCCATGCAGGGAGCATGATTTGTTGCAGGTGGTTGACGGTGTGGCCGGTGATGGCGCCGTTCCGGGAATAGAGAAAGGCCCACGGGAATGCAGAGCACAGCTACTCGCAGAGAAATCGACCGTATCCGTTCGCTTGCGGAGCAGGTCGCTGGCATCGCACGGGAACCGCGGATGGCGGCCATCAAGAAGCGCTGGGCCGATGTCAACGCCTTGCGCAAGCCCGACCGGGCCCCCGTGTGGTGCCGGCCCGTCGGCTGCTGGACCGAGATCATCACGCCGGAGATGATGACGTGCGCCGATCCCTGGCTGCGGCAGATCGAGAACGGGTTTCTGCAGATCCTTCACAAGCGGGCGATCGACGACGACGAACCCGTGGCGGAAACCTTCGACCTCAACGCCCGCTTCGCCTGCGAGCCGGACAACACGTGGGGCGTCGACATCGGCCGTCACCGGCCGGGCGAGGCGGGCGGCGCATGGGGCTACGATCCGCCGCTCAAAGCGGCTGCCGATTTCGGTCAGCTGCGGCGTCCCGTATTCACCTACAAGGAGGCCGAGACCCTGCGCCTGAAAGCACAGGCCGAGGCGTTGCTGGGGGATATCCTGCCCGTCAGGATCGTTGCCGGCACGCTGCTGAGCGCAACGCTGGGCACGGCGGCTGCCGACCTGCGGGGGCTGGAGCAGATGATGATGGACATGATCGAGGCGCCGGAGCTCATGCACCGTCTGATGGCCTACCTGCGCGATGCCAACCTTTCCGCCCTGGACCAGCTCGAGGCCACCGGCCTCATCACGCCCAACAATCACGGCCCGATGACGTGCAGCGATCCGATCGGCGAGCGCGGCGCGAACGGCGGGGCAAGTTGCAAGAACCTCTGGTGCATGACCAATTCACAGGAGTTCGATCAGGTTTCGCCCGCGATGTGGGAGGAGTTCTGCCTGGCCTATCAGAAGCCGATCCTGGCCCGCTTCGGCCGTGTCGGCTACGGGTGCTGCGAGAATCTGACGCACAAGATCGACGGCGTCCTCTCCATCCCGAATCTTCGGATCTTCACGTGCAGCGCGTGGACCTCGCTGGCCGTCGTGCAGGAGAAGGTCGGGCGCAACGCCTGCATCATGTGGCGCCAGAAGGCCAGCGCCGTGGTCTTCGCCAAGGATGCCGCGCAACTCGAGGGGGATCTGATGGACGGGGCCCGGCAGCTCCAGGGCTTTTCCTACCAGATCGTGCTGCGGGAGCTTCAGACGCTGGCCGGACACCCCGAACGGCTGCATGAATGGACCCGCCTGGCCAAGAAGGCCGCCGAACGCTATGCCTGACCTTGTTCGGCATTGACAGCCGGGGGTGTGCATGGGAAACTGATGCCATGCCTGCTGACCATCCTCCGTCTGGTGATCGCCCCGCCGCCGAGCAACCGGTATTTGGCTCGTTCTTCACCCCGCGCCAGCGCGGGATTGTCGCAGACGGCCTGACGGTGCTGGCGGCCAGTGCCGTCGTTGGGTTCGTGGGCGCACTCGTCTGGGTTCTGCTGGACATTGTCGCTGCGCTTCAACAGGTTCTTGCACCCTTTCTCGTGGCCGCGATGATGGCCATGCTCTTCAAACCCTACTACACGGTGATCAACAAGCTGACTGGCGGATCCCACGTGCTGTCGCTGGCGCTCTTTTACCTCTCGGTCCTGGTGCCGCTGGGGCTTGTCGTCTGGTTCTTCGGCGAAATGCTCGTGGACCAGTTCATCGGCTTGATCGAGCGGATTCCCGATCTGCTGCAACGCATGGAACATCTGCCCGAACAGCAGCGTGCCGATCTGCAGAAGCTGTTTGAACGTTTGCAGCTCTGGAATCCCGACACGAAGCAGTTTGCACTGTCTGCGCAGTGGAGCGCGCAGGCGATGTTCAGCCGGTTCGGCAGCCACCTGGTGCGCGCAGGCGTCGGCGCGTGGGAAGTGGTCGTCGCCCTTCTGGGCTGGATGATCCTGCCCGTTTATCTGGCCTTCTTTCTGGTGGATGAACCCCCTTCGGCTGCCAGCATCGGCCGCTACCTCCCGTTTCTCAAGGAATCGACGCGCGATGACATCGTCGAGCTCGCGGTGCAGTTTGAAAACATCGTGCTCGCCTTCTTCCGCGGGCAGGTGCTGGTGGCGTTCATCCAAGCGCTGCTCTTCGGCACCGGCTTCTGGATGGTGGGACTGGATTTCGGCTTCATCATCGGCTTCGTCCTCGGGCTCCTGAACATCGTCCCCTATCTGGGCAATGCGGTGGGCCTCCTCGTGGTTGTCCCCATGGCTTTTCTCAGCGGAGGGCTCTGGCAACTGGGCTTGGTCCTGTTGGTCTTCATGACGGTGCAGACCCTCGACAGCTACTTCATCACGCCCAAGATCATGGGGCGCCGCACCGGGCTGCACCCCGTGACGATCATCTTCTCGCTGCTCTTCTGGAGTGTCGTGCTGGGCGGGTTCCTGGGGCTGCTCCTGGGTATTCCGCTGAGCGCCTTTGTCGTTATGCTGGGGCGGCTCCTCCGCTCCAAGTACATTCGAGAACTGGTCTAGACGAAAGTGGTGTTGCGATGCGCTGTTTGCTGCAGGATTCCCTGGTCTGGCTCTATCCCGATTCGGAAGTCGGAAGCCGTCCCGTCCGTTCATTTTCCCTGGATGTCGCGCGCGGCGGGATCGCCGCCACAACGATTCTGATCAACGACGCCCGGGTCGGCGTCCCGGTACGTCTTGCGCTCGCGCCGGCACCGAAGACGTGGTCGGTGTTCCGGCTGGTCGACGTTCCCGTCGAGCAGAACACGGGGCTCAATTCCTTCTGCGAGAAGGCGGGCGTCGTCAACCCCCATGCGGTCCGGCGGGCGCCGTTCCGCGTCTTCGACGCCATGGAGCCGGTGGATCCCGCCGGCGTCAAGGCCACGGCGGCCACGCAGGCGCTTCGCATCCACATCCCCATCGCCCGAACCGCGAAGCCCGGGGTCAAGGACTATGTCTGTACCGTGACGCAGGGTGATGTCCCGTCGATCCTGAAGCTGCGCGTGACGGTTCATGGCGCCGTCATTCCGCCCGTCGGCAGGATCAGTTTTCCCTACACCAACTGGTATCATGTCGAGAACATGGCCACGCGCCATGGACTGGAGCTCTGGAGCGAAGCCCATTGGCGGATGATCCGGCGCTATGCCGACTTGATGGCGCACGGGCGTCAGAATGCCTTTATCATCCCGCTGACGCACATTTTCAGCAGGACGGCGGCGGGCGCGCTCGAACTCAACCGCCCGCGCTTGCGCCGCTGGGTGAAGACCTTTACGGACGCCGGGTTGCATTACATCGAGGGCGGCCACTTCGGCGGCCGCACGGACCATGCGTGGGAAGCGCCAACCTTCAGCATCGGCCTCACAAAATCCCTGGCGACCGGCCCCGAGGGCAATGCCGACATTGCCGCGATTGCCGGCCAGCTGATGGAGGAGATCGACCGGAACGACTGGTGGGATCGCTGGATCCAGCATGTCGCGGACGAACCCATCGCCGTGAACGCCGTGGACTACCGCCTGTTCGTGGGGATGGTGCGGAAGTACATGCCCGGCATTCCGATTCTCGATGCAACGATGCAGGAGACGCTCGTGGGCTCCGTCGACATGTGGTGCCCGCAGGTGTCCAGCTATCAGCGTAACCGGGAACGTTTCGAGGCAATGCAGGCGCTGGGCGACGAGGTGTGGAGCTACACCTGCTGCAGCCCCGGCGGACCGTGGCTGAACCGGTTGCTGGACATGGAACTGCTGCGTCCGGCGCTGATCGGATGGGGATCGGCATTGTTCAACCTCGACGGTTTCCTGCACTGGGGGTTGAACCAGTATCAGCAGCAGCAGAATCCCTTTGAAATGAACGTCATTCCCAACTGGGGCGGTGGCAGCAACAGTCTGCCGCCGGGTGACACGCATGTGGTCTACCCGGGCGGGGGGGCGCCCTGGTCGAGTGTCCGCTTCGAGTCGCACCGCGAGGGATTCGAGGACCTGGAACTGCTGCGGCAACTGCAGTCGGCCAACCCCGGGAAGGCCCGAGCGGTTATACAGCCGGTGATCCGCGGTTTCGACGACTACACGAAAGATGCGTCTGTGCTGCGTGCCGCGCGGAAGAAGCTGCTTCAGGCGTTGAAAGGTTGATCAGAACCCGTAGCGCAGACTGGCGTAGAGGTTGTTGTTCCGTTCAAACTGCCCGAAGAAGGTCTGCTCGTCCTCGCCGAAGAAGAGGTTGCCGCCCATCTCGACAATCCAGTGGTCGTCGAGCTTGTAGTTCACAATGGGGCGCAGGTAGGCATCGTGATCGGTGGGTGAATAGTAGAGAAAGAGGCCGATCCGGAGGTTCTGGTTCATCAGCAGCCGGGTCAGGCGTACCGTGACCACGTGACGGAATTCATCCCGTGCGGCCATCCCCTCCGGTAGCGAGTGGAGGTAGGGATCGTAGTCCTGCATCTGCTCGACGTAGTACTGGACGCCGCCGGTGAGGTTCCGCAGGACCTCCTGCTCGTAGCCGGCCAGATACCGCACTTCGCCGTTGCTCACGAAGGGATCGCTGCCGTCACGGTCGTCGAGCGAACGGTACCACCCCGTTTCCAGGCTCAGGATGCCGTGGCCCAACGGACCGCGCGCGCTCGCGCCGTAGGCCTGCAGCCGCGGGAAGAGCGCCCGCCCGGTCAGAGGGTCGCTTCCGGCCGGGCTCTTCCAGAAACCGTCGTAGCCGTAGGTTGCAACTTCGTAGGCGCCGGCGCTGCGATAGAGGCGCACCGCCCATTCGTCGTCGCGGAAGGTGTCGTCGGGCTGGCTGGCGTCGACCGGCGCGTCGCGGCCGGAGCGGCGGCCGAGGCCGGGGTTCCAGAAGGAGATGCGCTCGCCGTCGATGTAGCGGTCGCTGTCGAAGCGGGGCGAGTAGATCACGTCGAGGTTGGCCCATTCGCCAAAGAAGGCGGCCTTGGCCGAGTCGGAAGGCGCCTTGAGGTATTCGTCGTCGCGCCCGATGAAGTAGGCGTTCCAGTCCTTGGGAAAAAGGTCGTTGATGAAGAGCATGTCGCCGTTGCCCCAGGTGTTGATCTGCCGGCCGAGTTTGAGGTCGAGGAACGAGGCCGGACGCAGCAGCAGGTTTGCCTGGCGCAGGTCGACGCAGCCGGAGCCGGCATCGAGGTCGACAGAATGATCGTTCAAGACGGGGTCGTAGAGGAAGTCCGAGACGACCTTCACGGCGGCACGGTCGCCGGTCATGTCGTAGCGAAGCTGGAACCGCGTTTCACCGATGGATGCGTCTTTCTGATAGGGATCGCTCTGGGTGCGGACGCCGCCGCGCGCCTCCCAGAACCCGCCCAGAGACTCCGGTAACAACCGCGCCGAAGGCTCCGCCGGCCCCGACGGTTTGTCAGACGAGGCATCCAGCCCCATCGGCAACGCCGGTTCGGCCGCGGGCTTGGGCGCCGCAAGCGCCCCCAAGCCCGCGGGGAGCGAGGGTTCGGCCGCCGGCGTCGGCGTTGCGAGACCCGCGGGCAACGCAGGCTCGGCCGCCGCAAGCGCGCCCATAAAGACTGCTGCCGCCATGCAGGCGGCCTTTCCAGGCAGAACCACCAATTGTTTCATAACGACATCTCCCGCAACACTCATGGGTCGCCGCTGCGTTCAGCGCAGCTGCGCCCGCGGCGGGTTGCGCAGGTAGCGTTCGGTGAAGATATCCTCGGCGAGGTCGATGTTGTATTCCACCTTGTTGTAGGTGATAGTCGTGGTGCTGCCCGTCCGCAGGTCGCTGAGCCTGGACTTCATCACGGTCGGGAAGTTTTGCACCTGCTGCACCTCGAGCGCCTCCATTTCGCGGATCTTCGCTCCGCTGGCATCGTAGTACTCGCCCTTGACCGGGATGAAGCTCGTCTTGTGTATCCAGACCTTGTAGGAGGCGAACTCCACCGACTTGGGGTCCTTGGGGGTGTTCTTCAGCACATAGTAGGTGTCCGTGGTCTCGACCAGTTCGTGCGTGTCGGCCTCCGTGCCGCGGCCGGAGACGTCTTCGTAGAAGAAGTCGGATCCGACGAAACTGGTGCGCGTGTCGGATGCGGCGATGCGCTTGACGAGGTTCAACCCCGGCATGAAGAGCCAGCGGTCGTCGTCGCCGCCGACGTGCTTGTGGACCAGGTAGGCCATCTTGTTGACGTCGGCCGGTCGCTCGAAGTAGACGTACATCTTCTGGTCGCCGGTGAAGGTGTCCGTGGCGTCGCCGGCCGGTTCGAGATCGAGGCGGAGAATCGTGAATTCCCGCGACCGTTCGCGACCTTGCGCATCCTTGATCGTCATGGCGACTTTGGCGCGTCCATTTTTACCCTGGTAATACGCGACCCGGTTCGCCTTGGCGACAATTTTGTCCACCGTCGGCGCAGCCTCCTGGGCCCGGGCGGCAAGCGCCGCCAGCGCGATTCCGAAAACGAGAGCTTTCATGTTGTATCCTTTCATGTTGTTCAATCTGCAGGGGCTGTCGGCCAGCCCCTGCGCCGGGCGCCATCAGGGTCGTTTGCAGGCCTTGCGCCGTCCGCTCAGGAAGCACGTCAGCGCCGCAGCCGCGATGCAGGCCAGGCTGACGTAGGAGATCTTCGTCCACGAGATGTTGGCGAACATCTGGATGTTCAGCGCCACGGTGAGCACACCCGCCACGGCGGCGAAAAAGCAGGTGCCGCATTTGCACATCATCGGATGGTCGGGATCCTCGAAAAGCCGCCGCTCAAAGAGCGTGATCAATGCGGGCAGCAGGAAGAGCGTCGCGACGCCGGCGGCCAGCAGGATTGCGGCGATGAAAAAACCCACCGTCTGGTAGGGCACCAGCGGAGCCGCCAGCAGCGGCAGGAAGCCGACGCCGATCACGATCACGTTGCGCGTGATCGCGCGGGCCGGTTCACCGAACATCGGCCCTGAAGCGGCCTTCCACGAGCCGTATTGCGGATAGATTTCACGGGCCCGCGAGATAAAGTGGATCGCATAGTCCACCGCCATGCCGAGGCTGAGCGCCGAGAGGACCGCAACGGGCATGTCGTAATCCTTGCCGACGAAACCGATCACACCGTAGATGGCGCCGATGGTCACGGTCAGCGGAATCATGGCGAGGAAACCCCACAAGGCGGAGCGGTAGAGGATGATCATCATGAGCCAGACGGCAGCGAAGCTGCCGAGGAAGGAGACCATCATCCCGCTGACCATCTTCTCCTGCCAGACGACATTGATGAAGGTGAGCCCGAACCACTTGGCCTTGATGCCGGCGGGCGGAGGGTTGGCGGCGATGTAGGCATCGACGGCGGCGATGATGACCTTCATATCGCGGTTGTCGCCGCTCTTCTGCTGGATCCAGAGGCTGGTGTTGCGCCAGGTGTCGGTCCGGACGAAGTGGGCCAGATCCTGCGGCCGGTGCGAGCTTTCGTACTGCATGACCGTCTGCGCAACGCCATCGCGGTTCTCGGGAATCCGGTAAAATTCGGGTTTTCCCTCCATGAGCTCGCGGTATACGGTGCGGACGAGGTCGGCCAGTGAATTGCTCTTCCCCACCAGCAGGCGTCCGTCCGGGCTGGCGATGGTGAGCAGGTGCTCCTGCAGCTTCACCATCCAGTTCAGCACGGCGGGATCCTTGAAGACCTGTCCGCTCTGCGCCTGCTCGCTGGCGAAGATTCCGGCCGCGTCCCAGGCATCGACTTGTTCATCGGGCGCCGCTTCCAGTCGTGCCGCCGTAAATTCCTGGAGCTTCGCGAAGAACGTTGCGCGGTCTGGCGTGGTCCGGTCGAGTTCTTCCGCATGCGCCTTCAGGGCGGCAAAGATCTCGGCCGTGCCGGCGACACCCTCCCCGGTCAGGCGCTTCTGCCGCGCGCTCAGGGCTTCGTTCATCGCGGTCGCGAGGTGGGGCGGACCCGCTTCTTCGCCCTCCGGCGCCAAGTCCAGATAACCCATGTAGGTGCCGCCGAAGTGCGCGTTCATGACCTTGTCGGCGATGCGGATGTCGTGCTTGGGCTCGAACCACTTCACGGGGTTGTCGTTGATCACGATCCGGCTGATGCCCCACATGGCCAGGGCCGTCAGAACCATCGTGACCGTGAGAATGGGCCTGGCGTATTTGAACGTGCCGACGCCCAACTGGCGCAGCACGCGCGTCATGAAGGAGTGCGACTCCGCCGCCGCATTGTGCTCCGTCAGGCCGAAGTTTGCCAGCGACTTTTCGCTGATGAAAATCACCGAAGCCGGAATGAAGGTCACGGTCAGCACCCAGGCCAGCATGACGCCGAAGGCGATGAACATGCCGAAGGTCTGCACCGGCGGAATCGGCGTGAGCGCCAGCGACAGGAATCCGACCGCGGTGGTGAGACTGGTGTAGAGCATGGGCGTGTACAGCGTGTTCATCACACTGCGGATGGCGGTCGCGCGGTTCTTGCTCTCCTGATACTTGTCGAAAAAGGAGGAAAGGATGTGGATCGAATCGAGCACGGCGATCGGCATGATGAAAATGGGAATCATGCTGCTCATGATGTGGATCGTGTTACCCGTGGCGACCAGCAGGGCCACGGTGACGATGCAGCTCACAATGGCGACGATCATCGGCGACAGGATCAGGACGATCTTCCGGAAGAAGATCAGCAGCAGGATGAAAATGATCAACATCGCCATCGGTGCCGAGACTGCCATCTGGACGAACATTTCGACGCCGAACGTGTCCTCGGCGATGGGCAGGCCGGTGATGTGATAGTCGTCGCCCGCCTTGAAGGTCGCGATTTTCGCTTTGAGCAGGCTGGCCACCTTGTACGACAGATGCTTGTCCGAGAGCGGCAGGTAGAGGGCGATCGCCTGGCCGTCCTCGGAGATGAGTGTTCCCTTCATGAAGGGGAGATTCATCGCCTTTGCTCGCACCGCACGGGCGGCCTCGATGGTCTTCGGGGGTTCGGCCATCAGCCACTCGAAGCTCACCGTCCCCAAGCCGCCCTGTTCGACGTTGTCGACGGTCGAGGGGGCGATGATGTCGATGCCGATGACCCCTGCCTTCGGGTCATCCGGCTTGCCGATCGCCGCGCCGTGCAGCGTTTTGGCGTATGCGGTCAGCGCGTGGATGTCTTTCAACGTCTCGGGGTTGAAGACGTAGTCGGGGGCTTTTCCGTTCACGACACCGACAACCAGCATGTCGTACAGGGTGAACTCGGACTTCATGTCCCTGTGGAATACGCGCACCGGTTCATCGGACGGAAGCATGTTTTCCGGATCCGTGTCCACCTGCACGCCGTGAAGCCTTGGAAAGGCCCCGGGCCACAGAGAGGGCAAGGCCACAAGCAGCGCCATCGCCAGCGTCGCTGCAACCATCACCCACGTCGTCATCCGGTGGTGCTCGATGCACCAATCCATTATCCGTCTCATGTTAAACCCTTTCCGCTCGACATTCCATCAACCCTTCGCCAGCTTGGCGATCGCGTCTGTCAACTGCTCCTTGCGCTGCAGGCCGACGAACTGCTGAACCATCTTGCCGTCCTTGAAGAGCAGCAGCGTCGGAATGCTGCGGACACCGAACTGGGTGGCCGAAGCGGGATTCTCGTCGATGTTGGTTTTCGCGATCGTGGCCTTCCCGGCGACCTCCGCCGCAACTTGCTCCAGGATCGGTCCCTGCATGCGGCAGGGGCCGCACCACGGAGCCCAGAAATCAACCAGCACGACGCCGCTCTTCACGGTGTCGGCAAACTGCGCATCGGTAATCTCTTTAACATTCTCGCTCATAATCAATTCTCCAGTTGTTTGAATCACGGTTCGTGATTTGATTGGTCTATTATCAGGAAACGTGCCAAGCGATAATATATATTTTAAGTCGTTGTTATGCAACAACGTACGATCATTTGTGCTTGAACGCGAACGCCTTGCTTATGCAAGATCAGGCATTGCGCGTTGCAATAATCTGTTGATATCCGTGCATGAGGCGCATGCACATCAACCCTGAAGCCTGTGGTAAGACTGCCTGCTAGGCCATGCCGTATTTCTTCATTTTGCGCCAGAGGGTGGCGGGGTTAATCCCGAGGCGGTTGGCAGCCTCGCCCTTGCGTCCTCCACAAACGGAGAGCGTCTCGGTGATGAGTGCTTGTTCCCGGTCCGGCGCCAGCCGGCGCAGGTTGACCAGCTGCGGCGCGGGTTGCTGCGGCGCCGTCTCACCGGCGGCCGCAGGCGGCGGGATGGCGGCGGCGTCGGTTGCGGCGAGGACGCTCGGCGGCAGGCATGTCTCCTGGATCTCGTCACAGCGGCAGAGGACGTAGGCATGTTCAATGATGTTGCGGAGCTCGCGGATGTTGCCGGGATAGTCGTAGCGCGCCAGCCGCTCCATGGCTGCCCGCGACACGCCCTGCACCGCGCGCCCCTTCTCGGCGTTGAGCTGCTCGATGAAGTGATGGACCAGGAGCGGGATGTCCTCCCGGCGGGCGGTCAGCGGAGGCAGATCGAAGGAGATGACGTTGATGCGGTAGTAGAGGTCGGAGCGGAAGCTTTCATCTGCCAGGCGGGCCGCAATGTCGCGGTTCGTGGCGGCGATGATCCGCACGTCGCAGGGAACGGAGTGCGTCGCGCCGAGCGGCTCGAAGACGTGTTCTTGCAGGACGCGGAGGAGCTTGAGCTGCATGGCGGGGGAGGTGTCGCCGATCTCGTCCAGGAAGAGTGTACCGCCCTCCGCCCGCGCGAAGCGCCCGGGCCTGTCGGTCCGGGCGTCGGTGAAGGCCCCCTTCTTGTAGCCGAAGAGCTCCGACTCCAGCAGGTTGTCGGGCAGCGCTCCGCAATTGACGGCCACGAACGGTTTGTCGCGGCGCGGGCTGGCCCGGTGGATGGCGCGGGCGAGCAGCTCCTTGCCGGTACCGCTGGGGCCGAGGATCAGCACCGTGCTGCCGCTCTCCGCCACGGCGGGGAGAATGTCGAAGATCCGCTGCATCCGTGGATTCTTGCTCACGATGTCGTCGGCGGTGAACTTCTGGCGCAGCTCCTTGCGCAGGCTTTCGAGCGGACGGTTGTCGCGGAAGGAGGCCACCAGCCCCGTCAGCGCGCCCCGGGGGTCCCGCAGCGGGGTGGCGTTGAGGCTGACGGGGATCTGCCGTCCCCGGCTGTCGATGAGGCGCGTGGCGACGTCGCGGATGGAATGGCCCGACGCCATCACGCCGGAGAGCAGCGTGGCGCATTCGCAGACTTCGCAGTGAAAGAGCTCGCCGAAGGAGAGTTTCATCGCCTCCTCCGCCGTCACCCCGGTCAGGGCTTGCGCCTGGGCGTTGAAGCTGGTGATGGTCCAGTCGCGATCAACGGTGCAGACGCCTTCGGAAAGCGAGTCGAGGATCAAGCGGTAATGTTCGGAACTCAGTCGCATGCTGCACAATCCATTTTCTTCCAACACCCGAACACGGTGAAATAGACGAAGCCACCGCCCAGGCTTGTCGAATGATACCACAAGGCGAGATCGATCTTCTTGATCAATCCGCCATCCAACACATGGACGAAGGCGCGCCGGCCATCCGCTTCATAGTCCATAGAAACAAGGGTCACCCAATGCCAGGAATCCAGGTTCCTTTCGTCGCCATTGCACAAATTCAGAAAGGCGATGGGCGCATCCTGCGACAGCGCCCCCTTCAAAAAAACAACCACATCGGCAAACTCCGGACGGGTGGACTTCTCTTCCGGCACGTCGCACACACGGTATTCGACATTCGACCCCTTTGCCTTTGCATAGGTGAGCACCGCCTCATACAACATCTTCGTGGTTGGAATGCCGTGGCGGCCAGGGGTGACAAAGTTCCAAACGTCCTCCATGAACGCCAAGGCGTTTTCCTTGCTGCCCAGAACCGGCTTCAACCCGAATGCCGGCCGCGTGTGATTCAGATACAAGATGATGTTGCAGACGGTCGTGGGACCGCAGCCCGCCAGTCGCTGCCATTCGGTGCCGTACCATTTCTGATCACAACCGTAACAGGCTTCCTGGGTATTCGCATCGAATAACCTGAGCAGATTCGCGTCGGATATTGACATTGAGATCATTGTCCCAAGCTCCTCAACAAACGACTCTGGTGCTCAGGATGGCCTCGGTCAGTGCCTGGCGCTCGGGTTTCTCCTCCCAAGTGGCCGCGGTGGCGGCGTCAAAGTGGTTGGCCTCGGTCATCCGTTCGGCTCCAGCGACATTCCCAGCGTCACGTCCTTCGGAAGCGCCACGCCGGCCGCCACCTGCATCGCCTTGAACGCGCCGACGGGAACCGCGCAAGCCGCGCAGCAGCCCTTGAGATGCTCGCGTGCTGTCGTCAAAATCAAGCCGTCCGAACCGGTGCCGATTTCAGTGTAGCCATCCACCGGCCCCTTGGCCATCAGCGCCTCGCAGAACTGCCGCGCCTTTTCGCACCCGCTGGCAATCTTGAACGTCACGTTCTGCGAATCCTCGCTGTCCGCGTGTATCCGCGTCTTGAATCCGCAGATGCCTGCATCGACTACAACAACAGCCTTCATCGTCTATCCTTTTCTTAGGTTTCCGCCCCTGCGATGTATCCGAGCAGCGCCTTAATGGAGTCCATGATAGCCTCGGGCAGCGGTTTGAGCAAGGCCAGATCGGAGACCGCCACTCGCCCGTCGGGCTTCAGCATCCGGGCAAATTCCGCGCCACACCTGCGGCTTGGCGGGGGAGAGGTTGATGACGCAGGTCGCGATCACCACATCCACACGGGCGTCCGCCACCGGCAGATGCTCGATCTCGTCCAAGCGGAACTCCATTTCATTCACGCCTGCTTGGAAACCATCGGGTGGTCCGATTCGCAATCTTTACGAGGTGGAGCATGACGGGGACCTCGACGAGGACGCCGACGATCGTGGCGAGCACGACTGGAGACGAGGCGCCGAAGAGCGAAATCGCCACCGCCACCGAGAGTTCAAAAAAGTTGGATGCCCCGATCATGCCGCCCGGCGCCGCGACATCGTGCGGCAGGCAGAGCTTTTTCCCCGCCCAGTAGGCGATGAAGAAAATGAGGTAGGTCTGGATGATCAGCGGCACGGCGATCAGCACGATGTGCAGCGGATTGTTCAGAATCACGTCGCCTTGAAAGGAGAAGATCAGCACGAGCGTCAGCAGGAGCCCGCCAATGGTCACGTTGCTGAACTTCGGAATGAACACGGTGTTGAAGTAATCCAACCCTTTTGTCCGGATCATGTGCACACGGGTGAGAACCCCGCCCACCAGCGGAATGACCACAAACAAGCCGACGGAAAGGAACAAGGTATCCCACGGGACCCGGATGCCGCCGATGCCCAGCAGCAGCGCGACAATCGGCACAAAGGCGGGCAGGATGATCAGGTCGTTCGTGGCGACCTGCACCACGGTGTAGGCGGGATTGCCCCGCGTGAGTTGACTCCAGACGAAAACCATGGCGGTGCAAGGCGCGGCGCCAAGGAGCACCGCGCCGGCCAGATAGTCCTTGGCCAGCTCAGAAGGGATGAGGTTCTTGAAAACGACATAGAAGAAAAACGAGGCGATGCCGAACATGGTGAACGGTTTGATCAGCCAGTTGACCACCCAGGTGACATACAGCCCCTTCGGATTCCGGCCGACATGCTTGATGCTGGCGAAATCGACCTTCATCATCATCGGCCAGATCATCACCCAGATGAGCACGGCAATTGGGATGGAGACCCTGGCATACTCGAATTTTCCGAGGAAGGCAGGCACGCTCGGCAGAAACCGACCGATCAGCACGCCGGCAATCATGCACAGCACGACCCAGACGGTCAGGTATTTGTCAAAGAAGCTGATTTGCAGTTTTTGTTTGTCGCTCATTTTACGCCAACCCCTCTGGCAGCGTCTCGATAAACGCCTTGATTTCGTCGCGGACACGGCGGTAGCCGTTCAATTTCTCATCGTCCGTTTTCAGTTCCCTGGCAAGACGCGGCGGATCATCGAAGCCCACATGCACGACCTTGGTCCTGCGGGGGAAGATCGGGCAGCTCTCGTTGGCATTATCGCAAACCGTGACAACAAAGTCGAAATCCACGTCAGCGAGCGAATCGAGAAGTTTCGACCGGTGCCCGGAAATGTCCACGCCTGCCTCGGCCATCACTTTGACAGCCGATGGGTTGAGGCCATGCGTTTCGATGCCGGCCGAGTATGTTTCGATCACATTGCCCTTCAAGTGTCGCGCCCAGCCTTCCGCCATCTGGCTGCGGCATGAGTTTCCGGTGCAAAGAAACAAAACCTTCAGTTTGTCATTCATCTCTGGCCTCGAGTCTTCCCTTTTCGCCGTTCAGGCGCAACAACCTATCATTTTGACTTCTCGTCTCCGCAACAGCATGCTTGTTTCTCGCCGCAGCAGGCGCTTTTCCGCCCGAGGGCCGCATTCAGCAACCCGACCGCGCACCCCACGCCGTTCTTAACCCACAAGGCGTCGACTGGACAATTGCGGGCGCACGCCCCGCACTCCATGCACGCGTCGCGCTCGACAATGCGGCTCTTGTGCGCCTCGACAACGAACACGCGATGGGGGCAGACCTCCACGCAACGCCCGCAGCCGACGCACTTCGCCGCGTCCAGCCGCAGGGTCACGACATCTTTCAGATATGTCATTTTCATCGCAAGTGCCTCATGTCCAACGTGCCGCCAACCACAGAACAAGGCCTGCAATGGCCGCTGCGAGCTGAAGTGGCAGCGCCCACCGCATTTCATGGCGCACCCCCGAAGCCGAGGTGTATGGCGTGCAGCCCGTAAACATCAGGCCAAGGAACGAGCAGACTGCCACGCTCATGAGTCCAACCCCGAGCCCTTCCATCACACTGTGCCGACCCAGCAGCCACAGCGCCGCACCTGTCCCCACGCCGGTCTCTGCACCCTTGAGCGCGAAGGACCGTCCCGGCAACCAGGGCAGCAACGCCGGCGTGAGCACGATGCCAGCAACGAAATTGAACCACGCGGCCGTGGCGATCATCGGCCATTGCGCCGTTGCCAGACGGCTTCCGCCTCGTCCGATTCCGGCAGCAAGGAAAAGGGCCAGCATGATCAGAAGGGCGGGCACAAGCCGATGAACGAACTCCACGGGCACGACCGCCAAACGGTCTCGCAACGTGAACGTCACCTCCCGCATGGCGCCCGAAACATGCAGTCCATCCCTCAAAAACGCCGGCAAGTCCCGCGCCCGGACCGGCCCATACACGACCTGGAACCCACTCTGCCGACGCACAACGTGCGCGGCAACGCCTGGCGCAGCAAGCTGCGGCAAAATCAGCGTCGCGTGGTTCACGATGCCCGCGGCCTTCACGGCCGCAAGCCGATGGACGACTTCTTCCGTGCCGAATGTGCCTTTGCCCGCCGCGCACCACACGTTGATGCCCCGGGTGTCGACAACCATCACCCAGACGTCCAGTCCCGCCAGCGCCCGCCGCAGGACGTCGAATGAAAGCTTGTAGTTCGCCGTCGCCAGCAGGGGCGACTCCGGATTCGGCCGCCCGATTGCGTAAAGTCCGGGTGTGACTTGGTACCGCTGCCGCAACAGGCCCCAGCGCACCGCCGCCGCGCCCAGATAGTCCAGCCAATTCCACCGTGAGGATACGAACGTTGCCGGCGCGTTCTCGAGGGTCTCTTTCAAACGCACCTCCTAAGCCCGACTGCTCCGCCGGCAGAGTGTTGCCGGGTCGTCGACCACCACGGATGTTAACTTCTTGGCGTCCCGCTTGATCGTCGCATCGCTCTGCAACGCGTCGCCCAGCCACTTGAGCACGGGGCGGACGAGCGCTCCCGATGCCCCTTCGGGCAGCCTGTAGTAGGCCCAACGGCCTTCCTTGCGGGAGTCCACAAGGTCCGCGGCGCTCAAAAGCGACAGATGCTTGGACACCGTTGACGGGGCCAAACCCAGCACCGCGATGATCTGGCACACGCACCGTTCGCCTGACCGCAGCATCATCAGGATGCGCACCCGTTGAATGTCCGACAGAGCCTTGGTCACACGCAACGTCGCACGCATCTTCTCCCGGTTCATACAAACCCTCTGTATTTCGTCATGTGGCGAATTTAGCAACCTATGCGGGCCTTGTCAACTCCTAGCGAGGGTGTATCGATGAAAGCCCCGTCTTTCGTCCCGTGCGGATGTCCTCCGCCTCGTCCGCCGTGGCGACGAAGATCTTGCCGTCCCGTTTTCAGGCTTGGGTTTCCGCCCGCTCGCGCCGCGACTCGGAGATGTGGTAGATCGCCGGCAGCACGAGCAGCGTCAGGACCAGCGACGACGCCAGGCCTCCCAGGATCACGGCGGCGAGAGGCTTCTGGATCTCCGACCCGCTGCCCGTGGCGTACATCATCGGCACGAGTCCCAGCAGGGTCGTCAGCGTGGTCATCATGAGCGGTCTGAGGCGCAGTTCGCAGCCTTTGCGGACGGCATCCGCCGTGCTGAGCCCTTCCTGCCTGAGCTGGTTGAAGAAGGTCACCAGCATGACGCCGTTCTCCACCGCGGTACCGAACAGCACGATGAAGCCGATGGCCGTGGAGACGCTCAGGTTGATTTTGAGAGCGACCATGGTAAGAATGCCGCCCACGAGGGCGAATGGCAGGTTCACGATCACCAGGCAGGCACTCCGAACCGTGCCCAGCGCCGAGAACAACATCAGGAAGATGAGCAGAATGGAGACCGGCACCACTACGCCGAGCCGCTTCATGGCGCGTTGCTGGTTCTCGAACTGGCCGCCGTATTCGATGAAGTAGCCGGTCGGCAGCGCCTGCGCCAGCGCTTGGAGGCTGCTCTGCGTCTCCGCGACGAAGCTGCCCATGTCCCGCCCGCGGATGTTGCATTCCACGACCACCCGGCGCATCCCTTTCTCGCGGCTCACCTGGGCCGGGCTCTCGGTTTCAATAATCCGCGCCAGCCGGGCGAGTGGCACTTGTGTGCCGTCGGGGGCGGGCACCAGGAGCCGGCCCAGAGCCTCGATGTCGTTGCGATCCTTTTCCGGGTACCGGACCACCACCGCGAACCGCATCTGACCCTCGATCATCGTGGTCGCGACCTTGCCGCCCACCGCCGTCTCGATCAGCGCGTTGATGTCTGCCACGTCGATCTTGTAGCGTGCGATGGCCCTCCGGTCGGCGATGACCTCGACCTGCGCCGCGCCCGAGATCTGCTCGACCTTCACGTCCTCCGCACCGCTGATGCCGCCCATGATCGACGCGATCTTGTCCGCCTGCGGCTTGAGCACCTCCAGGTCGGGACCGAACACCTTCACGGCGAGGTCGCTCTTGACGCCCGAGATCAACTCGTTGACGCGCAGCGCGATGGGCTGCGAGAACGACAGCCGCACGCCCGGTATCACCGCGAGGTCCGCCTTGATGGCGTCGACAAGCGCTTCCTTGGTGCGCCCCGTCTTCCACGCCTTCTCCGGGTGCAGCATGATAACCAGGTCATTCTGCTCCGGCCCCATCGGATCTTCTGAAATCTCCGCGCGGCCGGTCTTCGTCACCACGGTCTCCACCTCCGGGAACTTGAGCAGGCGCTGCTCCATGACCGACCCCACGGCCACCGAACCGTCCAGTGAGGCGGACGGCAGGCGTACGACATTGATCGCGAGGGACCCCTCGTCAAGTTGCGGCAGGAACTCCGTGCCCAGACGCGGGACCAGGAACATCGTCGCCGCAAACAGCGCAACGGCGACCGCCACCGTAACCCACCGGAACCGCAGTGCCAGCGACAGGAGCGGTCGGTAAATCGCTTTCATGACCCGCAGGCTGAAATTGTCGCGTGTCGTCTTCTGTCCCTTCAGGAAGAGCGAGCACAGGACCGGGACAATGGTCAGCGCGGCAATTAGCGAGCCGGCCATGGCGAAGCACATCGTCGTCGCCAGCGGTTTGAACATCTTGCCCTCCATCTGCTCCAGCGAGAAGAGCGGCAGCAGCACCACGACGATGATCAGGATCGCGAACACGATGGGCCTCGCGACCTCGGCGATGGCTTCGTAAATGATCGTCTTCCTGAGGACTTTCTGGCTGGAGCGCTCCGAGAGCAGCCTCGCGATGTTCTCGGTCACCACGATCGACGCGTCAACCACCATGCCCAGCGCCAGTGCGAGTCCGCCGAGGCTCATCAGGTTCGCCGTCACGCCCTGCCAGCCCATCAGGATGAAGGTGATGAAGGCCGTGAAGGGCAGCGCCAGCGCCACGATGATTGCGCCGCGGAAGTTGCCGAGGAACATGAAGAGCACGAGCACGACGAAGAGACCGCCCTGCATCAGGGCGTCCGAAACCGTCTTGATGCACGCCTGGATCAGCGAGGTGCGGTCATAGAAGGGCCGGATCGTGACATCCTTCGGCAGGCTGGCCTGGATCGCCGGGATCGCCTTCTTGACGCTGTCCACGACGATCTTGGAGTTCGCCCCCCGCAGCATGATCACCATGCCCGCGACCGTCTCGCCCTTGCCGTCCTGGCTGACCGCGCCCTGGCGCGTCTGCGGCCCGAGCTTCACCTCCGCCACGTCTTTCAGGTAGACAGGTGTCCCATCCTTCGCATGCAGCACCACGTCCTCGATGTCGGCCATGGTCTCGAACAGCCCGACCCCGCGGACATAGGACTGTTCCCAGCCTTTCGTCAGGAAGCTGCCGCCGGTGTTGGCGTTGCTCCGCTCCAGGCCCGCCAGGACCTCGTCCAGCGTGAGCTTGTATTTCAGAAGACGGGCGGGATCGACCAGAACATGGTACTGCTTGACGAACCCGCCGAAGCTGTTGACCTCGTTCACGCCGGCGATGGAGCGCAGCTGCGGTGAGACCATCCAGTCCTGGAGGGTGCGCAGCTCCATCGGCGAACGTGTCTCGCTCTCCAGCGTGTATTGGTAAATCTCTCCCAGCCCCGTGCTGATCGGCCCCATCTCCGGCTCGACCCCCGCGGGAAGCTGCTCCTTCGCGGCCTGAAGCCGCTCGAACACCAGTTGCCGCGCGAAGTACGTGTCGACATCATCCTCGAATACGACGATGACCTGCGAGAACCCGGCTTTGGACATCGACCGGATCTGTCGCACCTTGGGCAGTCCCTGCAGCGATTTTTCCACGGGGAACGTGACCCGTTGCTCGACGTCGACCGAGGCAAGCCCCGGCGCATCGGAAAGCACCATCACCTGGACGTTCGTCACATCCGGGAAGGCGTCGATGGGCAGCATCCGCCAGGCGATGATGCCCGCCACGGAGACCGCCGCCGCGGCCATGATGACCATGAGCCGCTGCGTTAGAATGAATTTGATGAAATTGTTCAACATGTGCGTGTTCCTTTCGAACGAGAAGGATGGGTGCCCTTCAATCGGCGCAGCCCGCCCCCATTTTGGCGCGCAACACATCGGACTTGCAGACGAACGCGCCGGCCGTGACGATCATCTCGCCCTCGGCCAGCCCGTTCGTGATCTCGATATGGTCAGCGAACTTCCGCCCGACCGACACATCCGTGCGCAGAACGAACTCGTCGCGGATCTTACGGAAGACGAAATGCTTGCCCGCGTCGGCCAGCAGCGCGCCCGGAGGTACCGCGACAACCGCCTCCTGTGTTTCGAAAACCGCGTTCACCGCGCAGAACATGCCGGGACGCAGCAGGGCGTCCGGATTCATCAGAGTTGCGCGGACCTTCACCGTCCGGTCCTCCTCGTCCACCACCGATCCGACCAGGTCGATTGCGCCCTCGAACGTCATGTCCGCAAACGCCAGGGTCGTCACCCGCACGCGCGTCGGCCCAATCTTTTCCGCGGCCAACAACCGGGCCAAATCCCGCTCGTAGACACTCATCCAGACCCAGACCGAAGCGAGGTCGGCGATGGTCAGCACGTCCTTGCCCGCCTCGACGGTCTCGCCTGGATTGAGATGCTTCTCGATCACGGTGCCGCTCTGCGGCGCGAGGACGGGCAGGCGCACACCCTTGCCGGTCGCGCCATCCGCCGTCAGCGCGGCGACCGCCGCGTCGTCCAGACCCATCACGTGAAGGGCGTTTACCGCCGACTCCAGCTCGATGCGGTACTCGTCGTACTTCATCTGCGCCTCCACAACATCGGCTTCGGGGCTGAGCTGCTGCGCGGCAAGCGTTTTCTCACGCTCAAGATTCTTCAGCGCGAGCGCGGCCAGCGCCTGGTTCTTGCGATACGCGCCGACCGCGAGCCCGAGTTCGGGACTCTCGATCTCGAACAGCACGTCGCCTGTTTTGACCTGCTGCCCCAGGCCGACATTGATCGTGTGGACCGTTCCGGGGACGCGCGGCGACACATGCGCCAGGGCCGACGCATTGAGCGCGATCTCGCCGGTCATCGGCAGCAGTGACTGCGCGGCGCGCTTCTGGACGGGCTCGAACGTGAAGAGCCCCTTCGCGTTCTCCGGCGAACGGACCAGTGAGGGATCGATTTTCACGAGGCCAAGTTCGTAGCGGCACTCTTCACAGGTGTAGTGCAGGATGTCGTGCTCGCACTTGACCGTAAAGAGCGCGTCCGCTGTTTTCGGCGCGGCGGCGTGACCGTGGCCGTCATCGGGTCCGTGGCCGTTATCCTCCGCGAGCAGAGGGGTGACCGTCAGCAGCATGGAGAAAATGTATAGGACTGTAGCGTTTTTCATGATCGTTCCTTCGTAAATGGTTAGCGGTTGTCGGACAGGGTGTTTGCGAGGCGGCCGAGTTCAAGGATCACGCCCTGATACTCGGTCATGGTTTCGATGTACTGGAGACGCGCTTCGACCCGCGTGCGACGGGATTCAAGCACGTCGAGATATCCGGCCTTGCCCTGCCTGTGCGCGTCCCGCACCAGCGCGAGGGAGCGTTCGGTCGCCGGCAAGACCGTCCCCTTCATCCGGGCGGTCCTTGCCCCGAGCGTGTCCAGACGCCCGTAAAGCTGCCGGATGCGCCCCTCGTTTCTCAGGCGGGCCGCGTTCGCCTCCAGCCGCGCGGCCGCCGCGTCGGCCTCGGCCGCCCGCACGCCGTCCAGGTTGCGCGTATGGAACGGCAGCTCGATCCCCGCCCCGGCGACGAACCCGAAATCCCCGCTCTCCTCGAAGCGCCGCACGCCGACGATCAGCTCCAGATTCGGCACACGGGCCGCACGCTCCGCGTCGATCCGCGCCTCGTAAATGCGCGTCTGCGCATCCGCAGCCAGCAGGTCGGGGTTCGACGACGCCCGCACCAGCAGGGCATCCAGCGGCGGCAGCGTCCCGGCCGCCGCATCGAACGTCCCGTCCACGGCGTCGAACGTCGGCTCCGTCTCGCCCCAGAGCAGGGCCAGTTCCCGTACCGCATCGCGCTGTTCGGCCTGACGCGCCTCCAGCTCGATTTCGGCTTGAGTGGTTTCGGCGCGGGCGCGTTCCGTCTCCAGCACCGTCGTCTTACCTGCCTGCTCGCGAGCCTCGGACACGCTCTCGGTTTCCCGGATCAACGCCAGCGCCTCCTCGGCGAGCCGGGTATTCTCCTGCGCGGCCAGCGCGGCCAGCGCGGCACGGCGCGTCTCGAACAGCAGCGAGCTCAGGCGCACCTCCTGCTCCGCGCGACTCGCAGCCGTTTCCGACTCGGCCGCTGCCGTCCGGTGCCGGCGCTTGCCCCCAAGCTCGATCTCCTGCGAGACCGTCACGGTTGTTTCCGCCGCGTCGAAGCTCGCGACGTCGCCGGAGCCCGCCGCGTTCTCGATCTCAGTCTCCAGCCGGGGGTTGACCCGACGGGCCGCCTGCTGGGCGCGCAATTGGGCGGCCTCGGTCTTGTAAGTGCCGGATTTGAGGTCCGGACTCTGTTCCGTAACGCGTCGCAGGCACTCCGCGACGGACACGGTGCGTAGCGCTTGAGGCTCTTCGGCCCGAAGCGAATATGAACACAGGACGATGGCAAACGAGCACGTAAATGCCCGGATAAAGGGATGACAATTCATGTTCCGACAACCTTTCAAAAAGGTCAGAAGCTACAAACTCGAAGTTAACCCCAGGCTCTGTTCGAGCCGGGGACCGCAAAAAAGAGAGCGGTCATCGAGTTGGCGGTCGGAAGATGTCGGTCGGCAGGGAAATGCCGGAAGAAGTAACGTAGATGGAAGAGTTCTTTTCTGCGTCTGACGTCAGGCATAAGCCCGGATGCATGTGCGATTCAAGGGCAACATGGCAAACGCAGGTGCACACCGTTTCTGTGGTCTCATGACCGCACTCGGCGTCTTCACCGTGACTTGTCACATCGTGCGCGGACGTCTGAATCCAGACCGCCGCAAGTGCGACAATGACGAGACCTTTCAGAATGTGTGCAGTTCGCTTCATGGGTCGGTTAGGCTTATCACATATCGTATCTGCGCTGTCAAGCCCGCTCCATCACGCTCCGACCAGCACATCCCCCTCGACACGGGCGGGCTCGAAGTAGGTCAGGGTGCCGATGGGCGTGCGCGCGTCCGGCAGGCGGCACTGCAGATAGGTGTCGCTCCAGCCGTGGATGATGCCCTCCGCGCTGCGCCCTTCCACCAGCACTTGGACGGGCTGTCCGATGAAGGACTCCGCAAAGCGTACGCGGGCCTTGTCGCCGATTTCGCGGAGGATGCGGGCGCGCTCGCGGGCCACGGTCAGGAGGGGACGCGATCCCATCTCCGCCGCGCGTGTGCCGGGGCGGGGGCTGAAGGGAAAGACATGCAGGTTGGAGAAGGGGAAGTCGAGGAGCAGCTGGCATGTGTTTTCGAAGGCGGCGTCATCCTCGCCGGGCAGCCCCGTGATGATGTCGGTGCCCAGGCTCAGGTTGGGCACGCGCTTGAGCAGCGTGGCGAGCGCCCAGCGCAGCGTGGTGATGTTGTACCGCCGCCCCATGTTGCGCAGCACGAGGTCGTCGCCGCTTTGAATCGGAAGCTGGAGAAAGCGGCAGAGGTTGCGGTTGCCCTTCATGACATCGCCCAGGGCGACCTCGACGGTGCCGGGTTCGACGGAGCCCAGGCGGATGCGTCCCACGCGGGGGAGGCGGCAGAGGGCGTCGGCCAGTTCGGGCAGTCCGCGTGTACCGTCACGATAGCAGGCCAGGTTGCAGCCCGTGATGACGAGTTCCTGGTGCCCACGGGCGATCAGGGCCTCCGCCTCGCGCATCACCTCGTTCCAGGGCCGGCTCGCCGGCGCGCCGCGCGTCTGCGGGACGATGCAGTAGGCGCAGTTGAAGTCGCAGCCGTCCTGCACGCGGAGGAGGGCGCGTTTGGTCGTGAAATGAGGGGTGGGCTGGCGCTGCGACGGAGCGGGGAGAACGCACTTCAGATGCGTCAGCACGCGGGTCACGAGGTTCCCAGCCTCTGCTTTTTCAATGAGCAGATCCGCGCCGGCCTCGTGCAGAATCGCGGCATCGTTGCAGGCGACGACGCAGCCGGAAAGGACGATCAGCGGCTTGCCGCTGCGCTGTTCGCCCTTGAGCTTGCGGATGTCGCGCAGCGATTCGCGCTCCGCCTGCCGGGTCACTGCGCAGCTGTGCAGGACGCAGACATCGGCGTCGCGCGCTTCGCCGACAACCTCCCAGCCGGCGGCCATGAAGTCGGCCGCATACCGGGCCTGCTCGGCCTTGTTCAGCCGACAGCCGAGGGTTTGTAGATTGACGCGCATGCCGTTACTGGAGTGCAGCTCCGGTGCTGGCGTTGCCGACGAAGTGCGCGTAGCGGCGCAGCCAGCCGGTGAGCTCCTGGGGCTTCCAGGGTTTGGCGGCGGCGCGGCGCTTCGCGATTTCAGCTTCGTCCAGCAGGGCTTCCAGGCGGCGTCCGGGAATGTCCAGGCGGATGCGGTCGCCATCGCGGAGCAAGCCGATCAGCCCGCCTTCGGCCGCCTCGGGCGAGACGTGGCCGATGCAGGCGCCGCGCGTGCCGCCGGAGAAGCGCCCGTCGGTGATCAGCGCGACGGAGTCGCCCAGTCCGGCGCCCATGATGTAGGAGGTCGGGCCGAGCATCTCCTGCATGCCGGGACCGCCGCGCGGGCCCTCGTAGCGGATGACCACGACGTGGCCCGCTTTGACGCGGCCGGCCAGAATGCCTTCGACGGCCTCCTCCTCGGCGTCGAAGCAGATGGCGGTGCCTTCGAACTGCAGCATGGCGGCGGAGACACCCGCCTTCTTGACGACGGCGCCCTGTTCGGCCAGGTTGCCGCGCAGGATGGTGAGTCCTCCGTCCTTCGAATAGGCGTTGTCGAGGGTCCGGATGACCGCATCGTTCTTGATCTTGGCCTTCTTGACGATTTCGCCGAGGGTTTCGCCGGAGACGGTCATGCAGGTGAGATCGAGCAGGCCGGGAATCTCGGCAATGCGCTTGAGAATCGCCGAAATGCCGCCGGCCTCGTGGACATCGCTCATGTGGTATTCGCTGGAGGGCGAGACCTTGCAGACGTTGGGGCACTTCTGCGAGATGGCGTTGATCCGGTCGAGGTTGTAGCCGAGTCCCGCCTCGTGCGCCAGCGCCAGGGTGTGCAGGACGGTGTTCGAGCTGCCGCCCATCGCCATGTCGAGCGCGAAGGCGTTGTCGATGGCGGCGGTGGTGACGATGTCGCGCGGACGGGGCGCGCCGGCGAGGGCCATCGCGACGATCCGCTTGGACGCCTCGCGCCAGAGCTTGCGCCGCTTCATGTCGGTGGCGAGGATCGTGCCGTTGCCCGGGAGGGCGAGGCCGATGGCTTCGCAGAGGCAGTTCATCGAATTGGCGGTGAACATGCCCGAGCATGAGCCGGCACCGGGGCAGGCGTTGCACTCGACGGCGTTCAGTTCGTCCTCGTTGATTTTCGCGTTCTTGAGGGCGGATACCGCCTCGAAGACCGAGATCAGGTCGATGGCTTTCTTCGTGCCAGGCACATTGCCCGCAGCCATCGGACCGCCGCTGGCGAAGAGGGTCGGGATGTTGGCGCGGAGGGAGCCGAGGAGCATGCCGGGGACGACTTTGTCGCAGTTCGGAATGCAGATGACGCCATCGAAGCAGTGCGCCTTGATCATCGATTCGACCGAATCGGCGATCAGCTCACGGCTCGGCAGCGAGTAGTTCATGCCGCCGTGGCCCATGGCGATGCCGTCGCAGATGGCGATCGTGTTGAACTCGAAGGGGACGCCGCCCGCTTCGCGGATGCAGGCCTTGACGAACTCGCCGACCTTGTTGAGGTGGCAGTGGCCGGGAACGACGTCGGTGTAGGAGTTGCAGACGCCGATGAAGGGTTTGGAGAAGTCCTCGCGCTTCACGCCGGTGGCCATCAGCAGGCTGCGATGGGGGGCACGCTGGAATCCGCTTTTGATGGTATCGCTGATCATGACTTTATTATTCCTTGTATTATTTTACGGTTGCACCGGGGCTGGCGCCGGCATCGGGCGCGACGACGAATAGTCCACCGTCGGGGTTGCCCGCCGCAAGGACCATTCCCTCCGAGATGCCGAAGCGCATCTTGCGCGGGGCGAGGTTGGCGACCATGACGACCTTGCGGCCGACGAGCGTGGCCGGGTCGTAGTCCTTGCGGATGCCCGCAAAGACCTGGCGGGGCCGGGACTCGCCGATATCGAGTTGAAGTTTGAGCAGCTTCTCCGCCCCTTCGACGAACTCGGCCGAAACGACGTTGGCGACGCGCAGATCCAGCTTGCCGAAGGTGTCGATGTCGATCTCGGGCTTGACGGGGGCGGGTGCCGGCGCGGCGACTGCGGGGGCGGGCGCCGGCGGGACCTGGCGGCTCCGCTCGATCAGGGCGGCGACCTGTGCGGGGTCGACACGGGTGGCGAGGTAGACGTAGGGCTGGAGCGTCCGCTCCTCGAAGGGCGTCGTGGTGTCGGCCCAGGCGTAGGGGGAATCGCCGAACAGCTTCTCCACGTTCGCCGCGTAGCCGGGGAGGACCGGCTTCAGATAGATCGCGAGGACGCGGAAAACGTTGAGAATGCTGGTCAGCACGCGCCGCGCCGCTTCCGGGTCCTGCTTGACCAGGGCCCAGGGGGCTTGCGAATCGAAGAAGCGGTTGGCCGATTCGGCGATCTCGCGGACGGCGATCATGACCTGGCAGAAGTCGCGCTTCTCGTAATGGGCGGCGATGGCGTCGGCCTGGGCGCAGGCCGCTTCGTAGAGGGCGCGTCCGGCGGGGTCCATCTTTCCCGCGCGGCCTTCCAGGTTCTTGTGCAGCATCTGCGCGCCGCGCGAGGCGAGGTTTGTGATCTTGCCGACGAGGTCGGAATTGACGCGGCCGGCGAAGTCCTCGAGGTTGAGGTCGATGTCGTCGGTCGTGCCGTTCAGCTTGCAGGCGTAGTAGAAGCGGAGGAAGAGCGGGGGGAGATGGTCGAGGTAGGCGCGGGCGCTGATGAAGGTCCCCTTCGACTTGCTCATCTTCTCGCCGTTGACGGTCAGGAAGCCGTGCACGAAGACCTGGTCGGGGCCCTTCAGGCCGCCGCACTTCAGCATGGCGGGCCAGAAGAGGCAGTGGAAGCGGACGATGTCCTTGCCGATGAAATGGTAGATCTCCGTGCCGGGGTCGTTCCACCAGGCGTCGAAGGTCTGTCCGTTGCGGGCGCACCAGTTCTGAAGCGAGGCCATGTAGCCGATGGGGGCGTCGACCCAGACGTAGAAGAACTTGCCGGGATGGCCGGGGATTTCAAAGCCGAAGTAGGGGGCGTCGCGCGAGATGTCCCAGCCGCGCAGCGGTTCGCCGAACCACTCCATGAGCTTGTTCGACACGTCGCGGGCCGTGTGGGTCGGCAGCCACTCGCGGAGATAGTCGCGGTAGGGCTCGAGTTCGAAGAAGAGGTGTTCGCTTTCGCGGAAGACCGGGGGACGGCCGCAGACCGAGCAGCGGGCGCCGATCAGTTCGTTCGCGGCGTAGGTGGCGCCGCAGCGGTCGCAGGAGTCGCCGTACTGGTCCTCCGCCTGGCATTTCGGACAGGTGCCCCTCACGAAGCGGTCCGGGAGGAACATGGCGTCGTGCTCGCAGTAGAGCTGCGGCAGAAAACGGGAGGTGAGCGACTGCGCGGCGACCATGCGGGCGAAGATGCCCTCGCAGAAGGTCCGGTTCTCGGGGCTGTGTGTCGTGTAGTAGTTGTCGAAGGCGACCTCGAAGTCGTTGAAGTCGCGGGTGTGCTCGTCGTGGCTCCGCGCGACGAGGGCTTCGGGTGTGATGCCCTCCTGGCGGGCGCGGATCATGACGGGGGTGCCGTGGGTGTCGTCGGCGCAGACGTAGACGCAGGCGTGGCCACGCATCTTCTGGAAACGGACCCAGAAGTCGGTTTGAAGATATTCAACCAGATGCCCGATGTGGATTGCGCCATTGGCGTAGGGCAGCGCGGAGGTGACGATCATGCGGCGGCTGTTCATGTTAGGTCCCGTAGGAAAGGGGACTATCTTACCTTCAAAGCGCGGGTTTGTCCATCTTGAGCACGCTCAGCAGACGCCGGGCGCAATGTCCAACAACCCCCTTGCGGGATTCGACGGCCTGGACGGCGCGGGCCGCCAGGGCTTGCCGTTCGGCGGGCGCGTCGAGCAGGCGCTCGATGGCTTGTTTCAACTCCGCGGCATCCGCGACCTGGAGAATCGCCTGTGCGGTCAGAAGGTCGGCCATGACGGGACGGAAGTTCTGCGTATTGGGGCCGACGACGGTCGGCATGCCGCATAGGCAGGGCTCGATCATGTTCTGCCCACCCGTCTCAGCCGATAGTGTGCGCCCGACGAAAACGACGGTGGCGTGCGGGTAGAAGCCGATGATCTCGCCGGTGGTGTCGACGAGGAGCACCTCCTGTGCCGTGCAGGGCGACTTCGCCACGGCGCCGGTGTCGAGCTGGCTCTTGCAGCGGGGCGTGAACCCGGCCTCGCGGATCTGCGCGGCCACTTCATCGCGCCGCTCGAAGTGTCGCGGTACAAGGACGAGCCGCAGTTCGGGATGGCGGGGCAGGAGGTCGCGGTACAATTGGAGCAGCAGGCGCTCCTCGCCCGGCCAGGTCGAACCCCCGAGCAGCAGCAAGCGCCCCCCGGCGAGGTCAAGTTGACGGAGCAGGTCCGCCACCAATTTTTCCTTCACGGGGTTTCGGACGGCTACGTCGAACTTGAAGCTGCCGGTGACCATGACTTTTGCGGGATCGGCGCCAGCGTCGATAAACCGCTGCGCATCCAGACCGGACTGCACCATCAGCATGTCGAAGCACCGCAGGACGGGGCCGAACCAGTAGCGGAGACGCCGGTAAGTGGGTGCGGTGCCGTCTGAGATGCGGCCGTTCACGAGGCAAAGGGGAATCCGCCGCCGTGCGCAGAGCCGGATCCAGTTGGGCCAGAGCTCCGTCTCGACCAGCACGAAGGCGCGCGGGCGTATGGTGTTGAGCGCACGACGGACGCTGCCGGGAAAATCGAGCGGGTTGTAGATCACGGCATCCTGGGCGCCGACGACCTTCTCCGCCTCGCGCCAGCCCGTCGAGCTGGTGGTGCTGAGGACAAAGCGCAGCGTGGGGTCGGCCGCCCGGAGGGCGCGCATGAATTGACCGGCGACGTAGACCTCGCCGACGCTGACGGCATGCACCCAGATGGCTCCGCCCGGCTTCAGCCGGGCCTCCAACTCGGGTGCATAGCGTCCGAAACGGTGCCGGAAGTTGGCCGCATAGCCGCCCCGCTTGCGCATCCGCATCAGGAAATGCGGGAGCGAAATCGCATAGACGAGGGCAAACAGGAAATTGTAGAGATGCCAGCGCAATGGAGGTTCCTTGGTTGACAGCCGTTGCTTCGGTGTGAACGCGCATATTGAACCACGAAGCCGGGTAAGGTTCAACGTCCATCTTCAAGGCGGTGATTATGCTGGGCAAGACGGCTGTAATGTCGTATATATCGGCCCCATTCCAGGCAGATCATCCCTTGAACACCACGGATCTTAACAATTGTCGTCTCTGTCCGCGACACTGCGGCGTCGATCGGACGGGTTCGCTGCGCGGTTTCTGCGGCGCGGGGGCGCTGCCGCGCATCTTCCGGCATGGCCCCCATTTCGGCGAGGAGCCGCCGGTATCGGGGACGCGCGGATCGGGCACAGTCTTCTTCTCGCATTGCACGCTGCGGTGCTTCTACTGCCAGAATTACCCCTGGAGCCAGGAGCATGCGGGGCAGGATCTTTCGACGGCTCAGCTGCGGGCGATTTTCGTCGGTCTCGCCGAGCAGGGCTGCCACAACTGGAACCTGGTGTCGCCGACCCCTTGGCTGCCGCAAATTCGCGCGGCGGTCGAACCCCTGTTTGAACGTGACAGGCGACTCCCCTTTGTCTATAATACGAGCGGTTTTGAATCGACGGAGACGCTAGACGCGTACCGTGACCTCGTGGACGTCGCCTTGACGGACCTGCGCTACGCGAATGCGAAAACGGCGGAGCAGGCCTCGCAGGCTGGCGGATATGTCGAGGTTGCGCGAACCGCGTTGCGGTGGTTCTGGAGGGAATTAGGCCCCCTGCAGCTCGATTCCGAGGGCCTGGCGCGGCGGGGGACGATTTGCCGGCTGCTGGTGCTCCCGGGGCTCGCGAACGAGGCGGTGGACAATCTGGCCTGGATCGCACGGAACATCGGCACCGACCTGCACATCAGCGTCATGTCGCAATACACGCCCGTGCATGCCGCGGCGCAGCATGACGGCTGGAACCGGCGGGTGACCGCCGGGGAGTATCGGCGGGTCACGGATGCCGCCGAGGAACTGGGATTTGAGAATGGTTGGATTCAGCCGTATGAAGCGGCTGATGCCAAGGAATTGTTGGGATGCAGAATGCCGGCGGGCGAAGGCGCCGTTGGACAATGAGGAATACAGTATGAGTGGTCATAGCAAGTGGGCGACAATCAAGCATAAGAAGGGCGCGGCGGATGCCAAGCGCGGCCGCGTCTTCAGTCGGTTGGCCAAGGAAATCATGGTTGTGGCCAAGCAGGGCGGCGACCCGAATTCAAACGCGTCCTTGCGCAACCTGCTGTCGAAGGCCAAGAGCGTGAACATGCCCAACGACAACATCGAACGGGCCATCAAGAAGGGCACGGGCGAACTGGGCGGGGCCGTCTTCGAAGAGGTTTCGTACGAGGGATACGGCGCGGGCGGCGTGGGCATGATCGTCAAGGGCCTCACGGACAACAAGAACCGTGCCGCCGCCGAAGTCCGCAACATTTTCAAGAAGAACGGCAGCGACTTTGCCAGCGTCGGCGCCGTTTCGCGCAACTTCGAGCGCAAGGGGCAGATCATCGTCGACGCCGAAGGCGTTGACGAGGATCGCATCATGGAGATCGCGTTGGAGGCGGGAGCCGATGATGTGGTCAACAACGACGGGAGTTTCGAAATCCTCTGTCAGCCCAACACGTTTGCCGACATCTGCGAGGCGCTGGAGAAGGCCGGCATCAAGACGGTCAGCGCGGAATCGAACGGACTGCTGCCGTTGACAACGGTCGCGGTCAAGGATATCGCCGTGGCCCGGTCCGTGAACAAGTTCGTGAACATGCTGGAAGAGTACGACGACGTTCAGAACGTCTATCACAACATGGAAGTCGATGACTCCATCGCCGAGCAGCTCGCGGAAGAGGAATAGCCGCTTGACGGCCACCGCTCAGGGCGCTGACGTGTCTCCCGCAGGGGAGGGCGTTGGCGCCCTTCGTGTTCTCGGAATCGACACTTCGCTGCGCGGCACGGGGGTCGGCATCGTCGAACGGATCGACGGGCGCCTTCGGGGAATCGCCTACGACGTCCTGAAAATTCCCGCCGCGCGGCCGCTTTCCGCCTGCCTCGTTCACATTCAGCGCGAGCTCGCCAAGATCCTGGCCGAATTCCATCCGGATGTCGTCGCCATTGAAGGCGTCTTCTTCGCCCGGTATGCCAAGACCTCGCTCATCCTCGGACACGCCCGCGGCGTGGCCATCGCCACCTGTGCGGCGGCAGGCATCCCCGTCTATGAATATGCACCGCGCCGCGTGAAGCAGGCCGTCGTCGGATACGGCGCCGCGACGAAGGAACAGATGCAGGCGATGGTGGCCAAGCAGCTGGTCCTGGCGAAGCTCCCCCCGGAAGATGCCGCCGACGCGCTCGCCCTGGCCATCTGTCATATCCACAATCACGCGCGCCTCGCGCTTGCCGAAGTGAAGCAGTTGTAGGAGGCGCTTGCCAAACCTCCGGTTTGTACAAGCGGAGGGTTCAGGGTTCGGGGTTCAGTGGGTCTCTGGCGGCCGGAGGCCGCCAGTTGGATCGAGTGGGAGACTGGCGGCGCAGCTGCGCCCCGGCCGCCTGGTTTATCCCCATGAATTTTTGTCGCGAGCTTTGTCTTGAGCTTTGTCGACGAAGTTTACAACAAGGCAGGTCGGGCCGCCCGTTGCACACGAGTGGGTTGCATTCTTTACGCCGCGTCAACGAGCGAGGCCGCCCGTTCCCCCAACGCCTGTCCATTATCCAAACGCTCGTGTCCTTTACGCACGCCCAGAGGAACGGGCGGCCTCGCCTGTTTCAAGTGGGTCGTTTCACGATGTTCGCCGTTGCCGACCTCCTGCCGACAGGGCCGGGCTTTCGCGCCGGCCGCCTCGCATGGCGATCTGGAGTAGGACGGTGCTCCCGCGCCGTCCGTTAACTGCGCACTAGGGAAATACGCAAACAAACCGTGTGGGCTGTCTCAGACCATTGAGGCCTCTGGCCGGTTTTGCCGGCCAGTTGAATCGAGTGGGAGACTTGCCGCATCGTCCTCGTCCTCGTTCTCGAAATTTTGCATCGAGGACGAGGACGACGACGAGGACGAGGGTGCCACGGCACCCTTCATTGTGCCCCCGACTCGGCATCTGAAGCCGCACTGGACCCCGCCGTTCCCGGCGGTAGGCGAAAAGAGCTGTCGCCCCCGACCTTCCATTTCTCTACGGCGGAGGACCGCCGAGTCCAGATCACCTTTGTCGCGAGACGAATAAATGCGCCCTTCTGGCGGCCAAGCGGCGCGATCCGAAGTAGGACGGTGCTCCCGCGCCGTCCTGTCTCTTCGCACCTGACGGGACGGCCCGGAGGACCGCGTCCTCGTCCTCGTTCTCGAAATTTTGCATCGAGGACGAGGACGAGGACGACGACGAGGACGAGGGTGCCACGGCACCCTTCATTGTGCCCCCGACTCGGCATCTGAAGCCGCACTGGACCCCGCCGTTCCCGGCGGTAGGCGAAAAGAGCTGTCGCCCCCGACCTTCCATTTCTCTACGGCGGAGGACCGCCGAGTCCAGATCACCTTTGTCGCGAGACGAATAAATGCGCCCTTCTGGCGGCCAAGCGGCGCGATCCGAAGTAGGACGGTGCTCCCGCGCCGTCCTGTCTCTTCGCACCTGACGGGACGGCCCGGAGGACCGCCCTAGTGTGCCCAGCATGGGCGTGAACTCGTCATTTGAAAGGAAATGACC
>CAZQKI010000018.1:0-42344 GCA_964592855.1 uncultured Lentisphaerales bacterium | reverse complement strand
GGCGTTGCTTTCCGTATCCCACGACCAAGCGGACTGCGCCCGCACTTCCGTCAATCCCAAAAACGATCCAACCGCCACTATAATTATAGTGCCTGTCCTCATAATGAATCACTCCTCAAACGAGCGTGAACAAAAAAGCGCATGAAGGCAACTGGCCAGGCTGCCGAAAGCCTTTCCGCAAATTTGTTCACATATAACCGAAGAACGCGTTGGCAAAAAGTAGGTATCTTTTTCCTTGTTGACTATAATGTCCTACAGTGTTAACCTTTTTCTCTGACACAGGCTTGATTTTCGATAGAACGAATCTTGGAAAAAAGGGGTGGCCGCCCATAGCATCATTTTGAACCGAATGGAGTCTCTTTTTCTTGGGTTGGATGCACCTCTTCACGTGGGGATAAATGATGAAGAACGTTTGCTTTGAATCACGTATGGCAATTATTCACCGATCGCCCCTGACCAAGTGCCGTGTCGGCTGCCCCGTGGCGCTCGTCCAGAATGTCACGCACGCCGTGTCAGCCACAAAAAGCCAGACGGCGGGGCCGTTCGATGGGGGCTTGGCATGAATGAGATGCTCCAAACTTGGGGTTTGAACAAACTCCCCTTCGAGAACTTGGGGGGGGAGGGGTTGTACTACCCGGCACAGCAGCACCGCGAAGCCATCGGTCGTGCGATGTTTGCCGTCAAGGCGTGCAAAGCGGGCGCGCTGATCGTTGGCGACTACGGGGTCGGCAAGACTTTCGTCAAGAACCTGATTCTCAACTCGTTGAACGCCGACGCCGGGGTGCTGGCGCTGTCCGAGGACAATGCTCTGGTGACGCCTTCGGAACTGCTGGAGCATCTGATCTCGAAGCTTGCGCCGTTGGCGGGAGGTTCCCAGCCGGAGGCCGGCTATTCGAAGTCCCCCGCCTCCCTGGAAGACCGCCTTGTGACGCTGGCGCAGACGATCCTGGCGCGTGATGGTCGCCGCATCGTGATCCTGTTCGACGAACTGCAGAACGTGGGCAGTCCCGGAACGATCGAGCAGATCCGCTTGCTGATGAACCACGTGGATACGAGCGGCCGGCCGTTGTTCACCTTCCTCCTTTTCGGGCAGTACAGTCTTCTGGAACTGCTGGAGCGCTCGCCGTCGTTCCTGCAGCGGGTGGCGGTGCGCTGGCGGATCCTGCCCTTGACTGCCGAGCAGGCGTCCGAATATATCCGCCATCGCTTGTTCCGTGCGGGCGCTAGCCGCGAGATTTTCACGAAGGAAGCGATGACCCGGATCCACGTTTTGTCGAAGGGGTGCCCCCGGGCAATCAACAACCTGTGCGACATCTGTCTCCATTTCGCCCAGATGAATCAGCGGTTTGAAATCGGGGAGGATCTGGTTGATGCGGTGTCCCGGGATATCGACGACGCATCGACCAACGGGGAGTTGCGGGTGTGAAAAGGTGGATGACCATAGTGGTGGGTGTGTGGCTTGCGTCGTGCGGCGCCCGCCTTCTGGCCACAGACGATGGCGCTTCCAGGGATATCCCGGTCGGCGTTCAGGCACTGTTTCGGGAAGGGCGGCTCCACGAGGCCATCGAGTTGCTCAAGGGACACCTGCAAAACACCCCGCTTGACACCGGGGCGCAGCGGAACATCGTGCATGCGAGCTTCCGGCTGGGCGACTACCACACCGCAGCGGCCTATGCGGCGATCATCCTTTCCGATCATCCGGCCGACACCTGGGCCCGGAAGGTGTTCTCGCTCTCAATCATCTTTCTGCAGGATGCCATGGACCCGAACGACGCGCGAGCGTTGTTGGCGCTGGGGCGGCAATGTGTTTCGGCGGGCGCCTACGCGGTGGCGGCTCCGGTCTACCGCCGGTATCTGTCCATCGTGCCGGAGGATACGCCGACGCGCAAGGAGTATGCCCGGTTGTTGTCGTGGAGCGAGCCGCTGACGCCTGCGATCACAGAGTATCGCCGGATCCTGGAGCGCAACCCCGGCGACGACCCCGTTCGTCTGGAGTTGGCGCGGCTGATGAACCGCGTGGGGATGCACACCGCGGCGGCGGAGCAGCTGAAGAAGCTCCTGAAGCCCCAACCCAAGCGTCCGGGCGTTCGCGAGGAACTGGCTCGGGCGCTCGCGTGGGATGGCGACAATGCGGGCTGCATCGCCCTGCTGCGGGAGTTGGCCAAGGCGCCGACGGTGCTGGAGCCGGAGTCACTGCCGTTTCTGGCGGATGTCGCTTCGCGGCTGGCTTGTCCGGTCGAGGAGCGGGTCTTCCTGGTGGAGGCCGAGCGCGTGGGGGTCGCGACGCCGGCCATGCGTGTGCGCCTGGAAGTGATCGCCTCCCGTTCGATCGGGGGGGGGCGGACATCGGAGGGCGTCGCGGCTACGGATGCGAACTTCGGGGACTTCTGGCGCCTCATCATGGATCAGCGGAAAACCCGGCTTCAGGCGCGCGGGCGCATCGGAAGCTTGTGGTCGAAGCGGAATCCGGCGGATCTGGCCTCGACGTGGGAGACTGCGAAGACGCATGAACTTCTGGAACAGAACGACGCGGCTCTCGCCTGCTACACCCAGGTCGCTGCGGCGAGCAGCACGCCGTTTGTGTGGGCGCATGTTCGGCGGCTGCAGGCGCTGGTGGCCGCAGGGTCCGCCGGTGCCGCATCGGGAAAGGCGGACGCCAACCCATGAAACGCCAACGCTGGGGTATCCGCCGGTACTTGCTGCTGCTGCTGCTGTGCGCGCCGCTGGTCATCCACGTGCTCGTGGCCATCATCACGTTGCGGCACAGCGACAACCGCGTGCCCACCTTGTTCGCGCGCCTGTCCGTCACGGGGCTGCTCGTCTTTCTCGTGATCCTGATGGTGCGCTATCTCGTGATCATGGCCATGGCCTACCAGCACTATCGCCGCAGTCCGAACCGCGACATTGCGAATGCCCTGGCGGGCGTCACCGGATCCCTTGCCGGGCGCGATCTGCCCGGGGTGAGCATTCTGGTGCCGGCCTACAACGAGGGGAAGGTGATCGACGCCTCGCTTCGTTCACTCCTTTCGCTCCGGTATCCGCGGTTCGAGATCCTGGTCATCGACGACGGTTCCACGGACGACACGCTGGCGCGGGCCCGGGCACACAAAGGGCGGCATGCCGGGGCCTTTGTGACGGTTCTGAGCCAGCCGAATGGCGGGAAGGCGGAGGCGCTCAACCACGGCATTCGGAAGTCGATGTACGATTTTGTCATGTGCGTGGATGCGGACTCCAGGATCGAGGAGGACTCCCTGCTGCACGCGATGCGGCACTTCGATCAACCCGATGTCGCCGCGGTGGCCGGCAACGTCAAGGTGGTGAACCGCGGCAAGTTCCTGTCGGCGCTGCAATCGCTCGAGTACATCCAGGGTCTGAACCTCGTGCGGCGCGCGCAGGCGTTGTTCGGCGCGGTCAACATCATTCCCGGCCCTTGCGGCGTGTTCCGGAAAACGGTGCTGCAGGCGGTCCGGGGCTACGACACCGACACGTTTGCCGAGGACTGCGACCTGACCATCAAGATCCTGGGGACGGGACAGCGGATCGTCTACGAGCCGTTCGCGGTGGCTTGGACGGAGGCCCCTGAGAGTGTGGACATGTTCATGCGGCAGCGGTACCGGTGGACGCGAGGAATCATGCAGTCGCTGCGGAAGCACAAGTCGTTCATGCGGCGGGGCACCATTCTCCCCGCGCGGATCACGCTGTGGTACATGGCGTTCGAAGCACTGGTCTGGCCCGCCATGAACATCTTCGCCACGTTTTCATTCCTGTACATCGTGGTCTTCTTCAGTTTGGGACGCTTCGTGATCCTGTGGTGGATACAACTGACGGTGATGGACTTCGCGGCTTCTGTGCTGTGCCTCATGATGGAACGCGAGCCGTTGAGGTGGGCGATGCTCAGCATTCCGTACCGCTTCGTCTTCGTGACGATGACGGACGTCTGCAAGTTGCTGGCCTCGTTCGAGGAGGTGTTCAGCGTGCAGATGACATGGGGAAAATTGGAGCGGGTGGGTCGCATCTAGCGGAAGGTCAACATGGAAAACTTCGACTTTGTCACAGTTCTGGCGCACGTGGTTTTGGTTTCGACCCTGGCGACCATGGTCTACTCCGTTCTGGTCTACATTGCATCGCGTCGCCGGTCGCGGAGGCCGTCGAAGCGGGTGCCCGCGCCGACGCCGGCGCACGTGCAGCCCGCGCGGGCAACGCCCGCCTCAGCGGAGCGCGGCTCCCGCTTGGTTCCCATGGTGAAAGTCCAGCCCTTGACGTGGAGGAGCGATACGGTTCGCCTATGAGTCCGTTCCGATCATTACCGTCCGGGGCGCGGGTTGCGATCCGGCCTTTGCCGTTCCTGGCACTCATCGTGGTTCTGGGGTTTGCCACAGTGCTGCCGTTCCGGGCCGTCGTGAACGAAATGGCGCGCGACCGCGCGCAGCCGAAGCCCTACGTTTCGGTCCTGCCGCAGTGGAAGGGCAACGCGTTCAAGATCGGGTTGGTTGACAGTGCGGCGACGCGTGCGTTTTACCGCCGCGACCCTGCCGCGACGGGCGAAGGGCGCATCCCCAAGGCTTGGCGCTCGTTCTTCGAATCGGAGCGCTTCGGCTACGAGGTATTCTCCACGATTCCCGCCGCGGACGCTCATGGTTGCCAAGTGCTGGTGCTGCCCTCCGTCACGTGCGTCTCCGACGACGAGTTGGCCGCCGTCCGGAGCAACATGGAGAAGGGGGTCGGCCTGGTCTTCACGTGGGACTTCGGGTGTCGCGATGCGGTCGGCGAGTGGCGTCCGGTTTCGGGGCTGCAGGTCCATGTGGGGGTTTCGTCCCGGAGCGGCGTTCCGGAGGTGTATCCGGCGGAAAGTCATTGCGAGGTGGTGTGCCTCCCCTGGATTTCTGACAACGTGCCCACCGGACAGCGGCTATTGGTGCCGCGCAGCGGCACGCCGCTGGTGGCCGCGAATGTCGAGCCGAGGAACCAGATCGTTGCTCACTGGGTGGCGCTGACCGGGCGGGTGCAGGGCGAGAAGGAGTTTTCCGGCGCGGCGATGGTGGCGGGCACATTCCGCGAGTCCCGGTATTTCTGGATGGGGTTCAATCTGGGCGAGACGCGCGAGCGGGATCCCAGCAGTCTGGCCGTGAAGGATCTGATGCGGCAGGTGTTGACGTGGACGGCGCAAGCCCCGCAGATGGTCAAGCCATCATTCCCGGATGGGTTGCGTGGCGGCGCGTGGACCGGCGTCAACCTCCGCCGAGCGGTGCGAGGCATGCCGCTGCCGCCCTCGGGATTTGAGGATGGGGCGATCAGCCCCGTCTGGTTTGTCGATGCCTCCTGGCTGGAGAATGATGCCGACGTGCGGCGGCTGGCGGAGCGGGGCGAGCTCGCGATCCTCGCCGAAGAGGGCGTGGCCGACGGGTGGACCGCCGACGAGATGCGCTCCTTCCGGGAGCGTTTCAGCGCGCTCGCCGGTTACGACGTGGAGGGCATCCGCGTCGAAGGGCCGCTGCTGGATGCGACACTTGATCACCTCTCAAAAGCGGGCTTCCGTTATGTGGTCACGCGCGACGTGGAAAGCGCGCTTCCGCGCCTGGTGCGGCAGAAGCGCGCCTTTCCGGTCTTCGCGCGGCCGCGCTACCTGTGGCTCATCCCGGATGCCGGGACGTCCGCCGGCCGAAGCACCGTCGCGTGTATGACGGGGCGCGTGTACGAGTGGTCCGACCTTCCTGACGGAACAGAGGATGCATCCGGAGGGACGCTCTTGACGGGGACCTTGCAGAAGATCCGGCAGCGTTGGGAGGCGTGGTCGACGATGAAGGTTTCGATCGTTCAGAGCGGGGGGAGCGGGTCGGTGCTGGCGTTCTCGAACACCGGTTTCCTGCCTGAAAACGACGTTCGTTTCGCGCTATGGGTTCCCACGAATGCCCAGCCCCGAGTCGTCGCCTCGACTTTGCACAGTCCCGCTCTTAAGCCGACGCCCGTTGGCGATGGCGCCTGGGAAGTACGTTTCAAGACGCTTGCCGCAGGACGCAACCACACCTATCGTCTCAGCTACTAAACACCATGCTTTTCCCCACCGCAGAGTTTGCCATCTTTTTCGCCGTCATCCTCGTCCTCGGATGGGGAATGAACGGGCGTCGGACGGCTTGGAAGGTGGCGATGCTCCTCGCGAGCTACTACTTCTACGCGTTCTGGAACTGGAAGCTGCTACCGCTGATCATCGGGTCCACGTTGCTGAATCACGTTTGCTCCATCCTGGTCCGGCCGGACGAAGGGCGCAACCATCGTCGTGCCTGGCTTACTTTTGCGATGGTGGCCAACCTCGTGATCCTGGGCGTGTTCAAGTACTACCGGTTCTTCGCGTCGTCCCTGCGGGATGTCTGCCTGGCGGCGGGGTGGACGGTGTCGATGCCTGTGCTCAACGTCATCCTGCCGGTGGGCATTTCGTTCATCACGTTTCAGGCCATGAGCCTGGTGATCGACACCTACCGCGGGGATCTGCGCGATCGTCCTTCCCTGCTCGACACCGGCGTCTTCATTGCCTTCTTCCCGCAACTGGTGGCCGGTCCGATTCTGCGGGGCAGGGACTTCATGCCGCAGATCCTCCGTCCTTCCTCCGGCGAAGCGGTGGATGTGGGGCGTGCCGTCTGCCTGATTCTCGGCGGATTGTTCAAGAAGATCGTGGTCGCCAACAGCCTCGCCGCATTGCTGGTGGATCCCGTTTTCTCCGAGCCGGAACTGCATGGCGGGCTGTCCTCATGGCTGGCGGTCTACGGCTATGCCATGCAGATCTACTGCGACTTCTCGGCCTATTCCGACATTGCGATCGGCGTGGCGCTGCTGATGGGGCTGCGCTTCAATCTCAACTTCGACGCCCCGTACCTTTCCGTGGATCTCAGGGATTTCTGGCGGCGTTGGCACATCTCCCTGTCGAGCTGGCTGCGCGATTACCTGTACATTCCGCTGGGCGGTTCGCGGCGGGGCGAGTCGAAAACGATGCGCAATCTGCTGGTGACGTTCCTGCTGGGCGGCTTGTGGCACGGCGCAGCCTGGACCTTCATTGCGTGGGGGGCGACGCATGGTGGCTGGCTGTGTCTGGAGCGGATGTTTCTCCGGCGGTACCAGGCGGCGATCAACGGACGCGGGTGGCGGTTGCTGCGCGGTTTCATCACGTTCCACGTGGTCTGCCTCTCCTGGTTGTTTTTCCGTTCCGAGACCTTCGGCGACGCCTGGCTGATGCTGCGCGGCTTGTTCAGCCGGGGGACGGACGACGGGCTGGTGTCGGTGTCGGTGGTGGTTCTCGTGGTCGCCGGGTTCTTCTCGCAACTGGCCGACGGGGCCCGTCCCAGGCGGATCTGGGATGGATTCAACCGTCTGCACTGGGCCATTCAAGGGACGGCGGCCGCGCTGGTCCTGACCTGCATCCTGGCGCTGGGGCCACGCGGCGTGGCGCCCTTCATCTACTTTCAATTCTAGCCATGCACGAATCCAGCACAATGATCGAGGAAGAACGCTACGCGGCCCGTGCGGGGGTTCCCCTCCGCCGCGCGCTGGCGATGGTGGGCTGCTTCTACGTCCTGGCCGCGCTGCTGAACGCAGCCGGGCTCGAACGCAAGGTGCAGCGATTGACCTTTGGCCCCGTCCGCACGAAGTGCCTGATGGTGGTGTCGCCAGTGGCGCAGGTGGTCCGCGCGTGCAGGCTGGATCGTCCGCGGCGCTGGCTGGAGCAGTTCAACCCCTTGGAGGAATAAACATGAAATACACCCTTGTCACCGCCTTGCTCGCGCTGGCCATCGTGACCGGCGCCGCAGCGGCCGAAGCGAACCCGAACGTGCTGTTCGTCGGCGATTCGCTGATGAAGGAGGTTGGCCGTTCGGGCCGGCGCCAACTTGCCCGCGTCGGCGGCGCAGCGGAAGTCGAGTCCTCCATCGGGTCCGGATTGGCCCGTTTCGACCTCTATGACTGGTCTGCCAAGCTGCGGGAGAAACTCGGCGCGAAGCCTTCGGCCGTCGTCGTGCTGCTCGGTGCTAACGACGAGCAGGACATGGATTCGCCCTCCGGTCCGGTGAGCTATGGCACGCCGGCCTGGTCCGAGGCGTATGGACAGCGCGTCGACCTGCTGCTCGCAATCGCGAAGGCGAGCGGGACGAAGTTGTGGTGGATCGGCCTGCCCAGGATGAAGGGGGCGCAGTCCGACGTCCACGCGAACCTGGTGAACGGCATTCTCCGGGCCCGCATCGCCGCCAGTCAAGCCGATGGTGTGGTGTTCGTGGACATCGCCGACATCTACGCGGTGGAAGGGAAGTACTCGTCGTTCATTCTGATACCGCCCAACAGCCAAGTCCTCGAGGTGCGCGCGGAAGACGGCATCCATTTCAACCGGTCCGGCGCCGACCATCTTGCAACTCTGATCCTGGGGAAGATCCTGTGACAGCCAAATCAACCACAGCAGAACATCAACACCTCGGGCTGGCCAGACTGTGGCTCCCGATCCTTGTGGCCGGCCTGACGCTTTCCGGACTTGCGGCCGACGCTCCGGCGCCGGCCGTGCCCGCCGCTCCGGAACCCACAGTGCCGGATGTCCTCGCCACCCCGGCGCCCGCCGATCCGGCCGCCGATCCGGCCGTTCCCGCCGCCGCTGTGACGGTGGAACTGCCCCAACCCGCGATTCTCTTGAACCCTCAGGCCGCCAGCGCTTCGGGCGACGTGGCGGGCAACGCCCTGCAGGCGCGGGCGGCGGTTGCCTTGGAGAAAGTCCAGGACGGGCAAGCGCTCCTCGATGAGGGACAGAAGGACGCCGGTCGCAAGCTTCTCGGGGAGGCCGTGAAGGAGTTGGAGTCCGTCTTCCATGCCGACCCGAGCATGACGTCCGTGTGGTCCACGCTGGGGTGGTGCTACTGGCTGTTGGACCGGCCTGCGGAGGCGGAGTCCTTCTGGTTGCTGCTGGTGGGATTGGATCCCGGCAACGCCCGAGCGTTCGAACTTCTGGGAAGCGCCAAGATGGCACGCAAGGATCTTGCCGGTGCGGCGAAGGACCTCGAGCGTGCCGCGCAACTCGACCCAGCCGCGGTCAGCGCCGTCATGAAACTGGGGTCGGTCTACCGGTGGCTCGGACGCTACCCGGATTCCGTGGCGGTGCTGCGCAGGGTTTGCCGTGAGAACCCGGCGCGCATGGATGCGCAGGACGAGCTGGCGATGTCCCTGTTCTTCAACGGAAACTATGTTGAGGCGGCCCCGTTGCTTGCGGCGGCTCGGGCGCGGAAGCCGGACATGCCCGAACTCGTCCTCTACGAGTCGCGCGCCCGGCTGGAGTCGGGCGACGTCGATGCCTCCGAGAAGATTGCCGACGAGGTGCTGGCCAGCCATCCGACGAACGTTCCCGCGCTCCTGCTGCGGTCGGAGACCCGCCTGATCGCCGATCGGCTGCCGGAGGCGGCGGCGGATCTCGAGCAGGCGATGGCGAACGCCGCCGACCCGCAGGCAAAGACCGAGGCGGCCCGACCGCTCGTCCGCATCCGGAAGCTGCTCTGGCAGCAGACCAAGGACGCCAAGGAACTGGACCGGGCGATCACGATTTCGGAGGAGATGATCCAGGCGTTTCCGGACGATGCCGACTGGCGGTTGCTCGATGCGGAGTTGTCGCTTCTCGGCAAGTACCATGATCGCGCCATGGGCGGCTTCCGGTACGTGCTTGATCACGTCAACACGAACAGCGTGCGGGCGCTGATGGGGCTGTTCGACGCCGAGATCGGGCGCGGTCACATGGGGGCCGCATCGGAATGGAATGATCGGCTCCGGGCGTTGAACCCGCTGGACTGCTACCACCACGACCGCCAGGTGCGTTTCGAACTGGCGTGGGGCAATATGCGGGTCGCCTACGAGCACGCCTTGCGGTTGGAAGAGGCGGGCGCCTCCGGGGCGGTGGCGATTTTGACGTACCGCGGTTTGCGCAAGGCCGGCCGTATCGACGGCATTGCCGAGGCGAAGTTTCTGGCCCATGTGAAGGCGTTGCGTGCGGCCGGTTACCGGTTCATCAAGATCGGCGATGTGGCGGAGGAACTCCGCCAGACGGATGCCCGCGGCCGCAACTTGCGCGAGCTGGAGCCAGACCGTGTTGTCGCCATCTGCATCGATCAACCCAGCGAGGAGTCGCTGCGCATTGCCGAGACCATTTCGCAGTCGCTGCGGGTTCCCATGTCGATGTTCCTGACGACGTCCGGGCTTGCGCGCGAATCGCCCGCGACAGGGCCTGGTGCGGAGTTGGTCAAGGAGTTGATCGCCACGGGCCGATGGGGCGTTGCCGTGGTTCCCGGCCAGGGGGAGGCGAAGGCCGTCGACGGCGAAGGCCGCACGGTCCACGCCCTGGCCAACCGCATCGTCCGCCCTGATGGCCGGCTCGAGACGCAGGAGGAGTTCGCCGAGCGGGTCCGGCAGACGTACGCCGAGGCGCACCAAGCCATGCAGGATGCTTTTCCGGGACTGAGGGCCGACGTGTGTGCCTACCCCTATGGGAATCTCGGGCAAGGCGGACGCAGCAATGACCGTACCGCCGTCGAAAGCAACCTCGCCGCTGCGCGCGGACTGTTCGCGTTCGGGGTGGTCCCATCGGTCTTCGGCCACGCCGTGCGCGGGTCCGATCCCCTGTGGCAACACACGATGCTCCCCGATCCCGAGTGGTCGGGCGAGGTCCTCGTCCGCACGGTGCTGGAGCACCATCCCCTGCATCTGGCCCGCCGCTTATACGCGCAGACCGCGGTGCTGGACGCGAGGTACTACCGGACGAAAGATACACTGAAGACGCTGGCCGACACCCACTATCCGGAAGCCGGAGTGAAGTCGGCCACGGCGTTCATGCGGGACCGTATCGCCGTGGAGGGATCGGCGAGGGTCACCGGGTTGGCGATCGACCGCGAGCAGGAGCGGGGCCGCGTCAACGCCGAGGCGCTGCTCCCCACGGTGGGCGCCGATGTCGCGATACGCCAGACCAGCATTGAGGACGACAACGTGAACTACGGCGTGCTTGGCTCGATCAAGCCCCTGCGGTTCTTGCGTGTCGAAGGAAGGGCGGGCGCAGGAAGCTGGGAGCAGGACCTGGTGAGCGATCGCCTGGCTGCGCGGGATGCCAACCAGAACCCCATCACCCGCTACGCCGTGGACACGACCGACTTCGGTCTGGAGGGGAACCTGATGCTGTTGCCCGGCGGCGCCGATTGGAATCCGCTGGAACTGCGGCTCGAATGGTTGCACCGCGAGTTTACCGGCGATGCCGAATGGAGCGTTGACCGGACCGTCGGGGAGTTGGGCATACGCCCCGTTCTGCCGATCTACATGACGCTTCGGTTGGAGCACGACGTGGTGCCCTCCGCCCGTTCGGTCGTGGAGAATACGACGTACGACCTTGTGGGGGGCGAGGTGTTCGCCGAACTGCAGGACGGTTGGCTGCTCAATGGCGGCGTCAAGCAATACAGCATCAGCGACGACAACGAGCGGCAGCACCTGACGTTGCGTTCGATCGTCGAAATCTGGCAGGACGGCGGCCTCTGGCTCGGCGGACAGGTCGGCACAGTCGACGCCGAGCACTACCGCGACGAGTACTGGACTCCCAGCAAGTACACCGAGTATGGACTTGTCGTGGAGTGGAAGCGCCGGTTTCCGTTGGTCACGTTCGACATCTGGGCAATGGTCGGCCAAAGCCGCGAACGTGCCCGGCCGGAGGACATCGCGGCGTACGAACAACTGCGCCAGCAAGCCATTCTTCAGCGCTGGAGCGACCGTCTTGCACCTCTGGAGGACGGGGAATGGGAGCCGCTGTTCGCTGGTTACGGCCTGTGCATGTTCAACCTGACTCGGCGATTGGAGGGTTGGATACAGGCTGGATACACCGAAACGTCCTCGTACGATGAGTTCAATCTTGCGGCGGGGCTGTATTTCAAATTCTACTGACGGGCGGTAGTGCTATGCAAGTGAAACGATCAATACGGATATTGGCGGGTTGGACGTTGGGGGCTCTGGGCATCATCCTGTTGCTGCATGCGCTCAGGAGCGGACGCACCGGCGACGCACGTGCATCCGGACCGGGTCCCTCGGGAGGGGGGGAGAGCATCCCTGCAGGGAAAGCGTACCAGGCGCTCCTGTACGATGTCCCGGCATGGTCCTTCTCGAAGTCCGAACTGGCCCGTCTCGACGACCAGATCGGCGAGATGAGCCGCATGGGGTTTCGTCCCGTCACAGCGGCGGACATCCGGCGTTTTCTCGATGCCGGCCAACCGCTGCCCGCGAAGGCCGTCATGCTGCTGTTCTCGGGCCTTCGGCACGAGCAGATCCAGCCTGTGCGGGAGGTCATGGACCGCCGCCGCTGGGGATTCTCCGTGACGCTGGCGCCCGGCTCTTACAAGGATGCGAACACGATCGCAGCGCTTCAGTCCGCTCCCCCGTCGGGATGGTGTCTCGGCATGCGATGGGAAGACTCCGCGGACCTCACCTGGATGGATGAATGGACCGCCATTCCTCCGCAGTTTGCCAAGGCGCTGTTCGCGCACCGGACCTTTCCCTTGCGCGACGACACCGTGACGCCGGAAGAACCCCTGGTGTTCGGCGGGATGGATATCGGGTACTCCAATGGGGATGTCCCGCGTGATCGCCAGAACCTGCTGAAAGTGCCGCCGACCTGGATTGGGCGCGACCTCGTCGGTCATCTCGTCGAAGAATGGAGCGCCATGGAGGACGCCTCCGGGACGGGTGTGGCGTGGGCGATCCACAGCGGACTTGCAGGCATGCTGCACGGGCGCATGTGGTTGCGTTCTCCGGCAAATGGCATTCCCGCCGAGATCGGACCGGCGGCACCTGCGCCCGGGATCTCCTGCCGGGTGGCGTTCGATTTCGAGGAATACCCTTCGGGATTGTCGTTGCGCTTTGCGCCTGGCCCCGTCACCGACGCCGGTGTGCTCGTCTTCGACCCGAATGGGCAGGTCCGGATCGAGGCCCGTGATGCTCAGGGCGTGCTCCAGAGCGACACCGAGGCCATCCCCGCTCATCCTGTCGCCAAGCTTCGGCTGGAGGTGACTGTCAATCCCGGACGATGGCTGGTGGCCGTCAACGGGCGGCCCCTGCTGGCCCGCGGCATCCCGATGGTTGGCGGATTGGATTCCCGCTCACTCAGCATTGTGCTCGCCCCGCCGGCGGCGGGCGAGGCCCGTGTCGAGTGCCAGTTGCAGGTGAGTCGCTTGGAATCCGACGCTTCGCGGTTGGCCCCCCGCGTGTCCGATCCGCCGCAAGCAGCGCCCGGCGCCGCTCCGGGAACACCCCAGGAGGACGAGGGGCCGTTGACCGCGAGCGCCGCGCTCGTTCCGGGAACGCAACCCTCCGTCAAATCGCTCGATCACATCCGGGCCGACGCCGAGTCCGCGCTTGCAGCGGGCAAACCGGTCGAGGCGCTCAAGCGGTTCGGCGAGTGGTGGATGTCCGATCCCGATAATGTGCAACCGGTCGAACGGATGGCCGAAGTTCTTGTCCAGATCGACCGCAAGCATGAGGCCATCGATTTCTACCGGCAGGCGCTGGATCTGGACCCCGGGCGTGAATCGCTTGCCCTGCGCCTCTCCGGCCTGCTTCAGGAAGTGGGACGGGGCGAGGATGCGCGCCTGGTCCTGAACGACTATGGGCGCCTGCACCCGAATTCAACGGAGATTCTGATGGCTCAGGCGGAGTGGCTGCAAGCTCATGGGCGGAACGCAGAAGCTGCCGAACGGGCTGGACGCGTGGCGGAACTCGACCCCGCCAACCTGCGCGCCGTCCTGCTGTTGCTGTCCGGTCAGTCCGACGCCGGCGTCCGCCGCAAGAACGTGGCTCGGTTGATCGAACATCTGGCGAAGACCGGGCTCGACGAGTCCCTTCTGGATGTGCTGTACCGGCGCAGCATCCTCACCATCCCGGAGGCCCCCGAACTGTGGGTGGCGTTGCAGGCGGAGGCCGCCCGCACCGGAGGCAAGGCCATTTCCAGCCGCTTGACCGGCATGTCGGCCCGGCGCGGCACGGACGGCAACGGCATGGCAACCGGCGAATTGTCCGCCGATTGGGTCTGCTGGGACGGTGAAACCGTTGCCGACAAGGACGGTGCGAGCGCCGTCGTCCAGGCCCGACCGACGGCCATGGAGTGCACCGTACGCGCCCGTCACAGCGACCGCTGGCTGGATGGCGCCATTGAGGTCGAGGCGTCCGCCGTCGGCGGTGGGCTGTGGCTGCTGGCCCGCAAGAGCACGGATCATGTTGTACGCTTCGGTTTCGACCGGCAGGAGGGGCGCATTCTCCTCCAGACCTGGACGGGGGGCGGCGCCACCTTGCTCGTCAACCAGCGGATCGACCTTCCGGCGGGGTTCTTTGAGAAGAAGCACGTCTACCGGCTGGAGTGCAAGGGCAACGGAGTTGTCGCCTACCTCGACGGAAAACCGGTGGTCGCGGTTCCCGAAAGCTGCCCGTCGACTTGGCAGGGAGGGTGGTTCGGGATGGTATTCCGCGCTGACGAGCCGGGCGTTGCCGGCGCAAGGATCCATCGCCTCGTGGCCAATTCGATGTCGCCCCGCCTGGCAGTGTTTCCTGCCGAGATCAGCGAGACGGCGGTTGGCGCCGAGCTTGAACTCGTCCGCGAACTGGCCTCCGCGGCAAACGTGGTGAGCCCCGTGCTGTTCACGGTGGACGAAAATGGCGCGTTTTCCTCGCCCATAGGCTTGGATACGGGTTTCGTCCGGCTGCTTGCAAAATACCACAAGCTTCGCTACATGCCGGGGGTGAAATGGCGTGGCGCCACGATGCCCGATGCGGACGCTCTGGCTGATCTGGCCGTGCTGCACGTCGTCGACGGCATTGTCCTGCACCTCGCCGAACAGCCGTCCGGTGCCTGGATGACCGAAGCGAGAAAAGCGTTCCAGAGCCGGGGTGCCGGCTTGCTCTGCGTGATTCATCCCGCCGGGTCCGACACTGCGAAGTTTTATGCAACTTTTGGCCTCGAAATGATCCCGGAACCCGTTGTGGCCGTCGTCGCCGGCGTTGGCAAGACCGACGTCGCGGACGGTGCCGGGGCTGTTCTACTACGTCTCAAGGAGAACTACTAATGTCATTTTCATCCGCGTCGAATCCGGCTGTGATCGATCGCGTTCCGTTCGGCGTTCCCGCATTCGACCGCGTTACAGGAGGCGTGCCGTCCCGGTGTGTCTCCTTGGTGTTCGGGCCCTCGCACGCGGCCCGCTGGGCCGCCTGCCTCGCTTTCTCGAATGTATCGGGCGGCACGGGCGTTCCACCCGCAGTGATCTCCCCCGCAGAGCCCGTGCGATGGGCGGAGGCTGCCGTGTCCGGAGGGTTTGCCGATCCTCCGGACGTTAAGTTCCTTCAGATCGCCCAGCAAACGCTGACGTCGCAGCTGGCCCGAGACGCCTGGATGGAGATGCTCCCGACGCTGGAGGGGTGCCGGAACGGCCGGGTCGCATTCTGCTCCGCCTTGCCGTGGCTTTCATTTGTGCCCGAGCGGAACGCGGGGGAATACATTTCGGCTTTCATCGGGGCTCTCGATGAATTGTGCACCAACGTGCTGCTGGTGTTGCCGGAGCCAGCCAGCCCCCGCGCCGCTGCACTGATCCGGCATCTGGAAGCGGCTTGTCCCGTGGTGATCCAACTCGAACCCGGCGAGGAGGCTCGTTCCGTCCACTGGACGACGCGCCGATTCGACGGTTCCAGCACCCTGCCTGCGTTTGACCTGGCCGAGGGGGACCTCAGCGAACTGCCTAAGCGTGCGATGGCTGCCGAGGATCCCGTCAGGAAGAGCGTATTCGCCAATAACAAACCGACCATATCCCTCGACTACGCTCGGTTGATGGGGATGGGGTCGGAGACGAAGAAAACGGTATTGTGACCGCCAACGAAAGGTGTTCTCGTCCATGACTGCTCTCCCTGAATTGCTCAACCAGATCGGTACCGTCGAGGCCGTGATCCTGACCGTTCTTTTTCTCTCGATGTCCTACTTCTTCCTTCGTAGCGGGAGACCGTCCTCCGCGCCGAACGCCCCCAACGGCAGTACCGATCCCTCCGATGTGAACCCACCGCCCCGTCCAGTAGCGCCGACAACCCCCGTATCGCCTTCGATCGCGCCCGTAGCGGCCACGCAAACAACGCTGGGCGAGCCGGGGCCGTTGCGCCCCCTGCAGGCCACCCCTGTGGGACCCGCAACGCGAGAGTTCATGGAACTGCTGGCACGCATGGGGGGTGGGGCGGCCGACAACAAAACGGCCGCCAGCGAGGAACATTGGTCGCCGCCTGCAGCTCACAGTGGTGGCTGAAAACAGACAGCCGGGGGCTCGCCCAAGCGCTTTTCAGTATCTTCCTGCCATGCGCCTGGCTGTCACCTGCGGCGCTTGACAATCCCATCCGTTTTGTACAAGCGGACATTCAGGTCTATGAACTCTCGACCATGCTTGCGACAACGCTCGAGATTGGTTTGTACGCGAATGCATGGATGTTTCGTGTCGTCCATTCTCGTCAATCCGCTAAATCATTCTCGTTTTTGCGATTAGCGAGACGAAAATTCTCACTTCTGTGCAATCTGTCGATGTTTGATTGTCCAAACATTGTCCAGTAAAAATATATTGCAAATATTTGCTGGCATCTTGTAGTTGATACAGCGCATTTTGCGCAATGACTGGTATTCATTATTTTTACGTGGCACATTTCATGCTTGTTAACTCTCGTAACATGGAAACAGGCGAAAACAATGAAAATTCAAATAATTTCAATGACAATGGCCGCAACTGAACCGATGATGTCGGGAATCGATTCACTCAGGTCATGGAAAAAACTCCTACTCTTCCCCGCGGTAGCGAAGGTATTGTTCTGCGCTTGTACCGCCTGGCAGGTCGCGGGCGCTGCGGATGTTGTCCGACCCGTTTTTCCGGTGTTGCCGTATCTGGATATTGCCAGCATGAATGCGCGCCCCGCGCTCGATGCGGCGTCCATCGGCATGTCGGGGTGCATTCTGGGTTTCGTCGTCGCCAAGTCGGCTGACGATGCCACCCCCTGCTGGGGGTTGGCGGGGCCGGCCGATGGCAAGGTGTTGTCGAAGGAGATCGCGCGACTCCGCCGGAGCGGCTTGGAACTGTGGGTTTCCTTTGGCGGTGCGGATCATCGTGACCTCGCCAGCGTGGCCCGCGATCCCGAGGCTCTCATGAACCTGTATGCGGGCGTTGTCCGCGCCTACGGCGTCAAGGGCGTCGACTTCGACATCGAGGGCGATGCACTGAGGGACCGGGAAGCGATGCTGCGCCGGGCTCAGGCCTGGCGCCTCTGGCGGGCGCGCGGCGACATGCCGCCGTCGATCCTGACTGTCCCCGTGCTGCCCTCGGGGTTGACCGCTGAAGTTCTGGACCTGTTGCTGATACACCGGGATCTCGGCGTCCTTCCCGACCGGCTCAACCTGATGGTCATGAACTACGGCCCCGCCAATGCGCCGAACCCCTCGGGGCGGATGGCCGCATTCGCGGCGTCAGCCGCCTCCAACACGGTTGCGCAATTGCGTGCGAACTCCCTGTCGGCGCTCGTGAGCGGACCTTCCGGGTTCTCGAAGCTGGGGCTGACGCCCATGGTCGGTTTCAACTCCTGTCCGCAGGAGCAGTTCCGCCTTCAGGATGCCCGCCGCTTGCGGGAATGGGCGGAAGGCGCCCAGCCCGGTTTTCTCTCGTTCTGGTCGTTGAACCGGGACCGATTCTGCGTGGTCCATCGGGGCGCATGCCGCCATTGTGGCTCCGGTGTCCCGCAGGAGGATCTTGACTTCCTCCGGACACTCGCAGCCCTGCCGACCGTTTTGGGCCGCCTGCAGACTCTGGCGTGCTTGCCGTGATTGCCAGGCACTCGCCACTGCGGCGGTAGTCTCATGCTGATCCAGGCGCCTGTTTCCTGAACCCTCGGGGCGCGGCAACGAAGTTGACGCGCACCCCGCCTGACGATGGTTTTGCAAGATGAGTTGACCCTTCGCCCCGGGAGCGCTACTCTATCCGCCTACTTGGAGCGAACGGAAGAAATGCCCACCTACGATTACGAATGCCAGATCTGCGGTCATGTCTTTGAACATTTTCAAAGCATCAAATCGGAGCACTTGAAGAAGTGCCCGAAATGCAGCAAGAACAAGGTCAAACGTCTCCTCGGCGCGGGGTCCGGCATTCTGTTCAAGGGTTCCGGTTTCTACCAGACGGACTACCGCAGTTCCTCGTACACGAAGGGCGTGGGCGCGGACAAGCCCGCCCCGGTTGCGGACAAGACGCCTGCGGCGGCGGACAAGACGCCTGCGGCTGCGGGCAAGACGCCCGCGGCTGCGGGAAAACCGGCGAGCCACACAGCCAAGGGCTGACCGGTCATTCGCCCGGCGCACAGGCGAGGCGCCTCGAAGGGACGGGAAGACGGCCGATAATCATGCGAACGGCGTGGACCAGATGCCGACAGCGATGGGGGCGTTCCCTTTTCGCAGCGGCGTGCCTGGCGGCTTCCGGGAGTAGTCTGCCGGCTGGTGCGGCTCCTGCGGATTTCGTCGTTAAGACGACGCCCGCCGCCCGCATGCACGAGGTGGAACTGCTCCGCGTGGCGCGCGATTGGCAGCGCGAGCTTTGCGGTGTGCTGGGATTGCCAGACCCGCAGATTAGTGCGCCGATCGAGATTGAGCTGGGTCTGGCCAAGGATCCCGGCCGGCCGATCGATCATGCGGTCCTCCGCAGTCGGGCGGGATATTTCGGCCTGGTGCGCATTCCGTATCCCGACGCCATACCGCCCGATGACCTGCGTTTTGCGCTGACGGCGGTCCTGGTGCGCACCGCCATCTATAACCGTTCCGATGGACGTGCGTCCGTGACGGAGCCGCCGGCCTGGTTTGTCCGCGGGATTGCCCGGCATGTCGATCGGCGGCGCCGGGGCGCGGACTTCGAGTCGGCGTATTCCCTCTGGTCGTGCGCGTCTCTTCCCGGCGCGGGCGAGCTTTGGGACGCCGAGGCCTCCCCGGCCGACCGGCATCCGGAAGTCGCCGCGCAACTGGTGGCCTGGTGCGGCACCCGCGAGGATCGGCGGGAGCGGTGGGCGGAATGGTGTGATTATCTTGCCAAGGGAGGCCGCTGGGAGGCGCCGGCCCTGGCGCGCATCTGGAACGCCAGCGAGGATCTGTCCGCCTGGGATGCAGACTGGGATGCCTGGATGATTGCGCGAACCCGGCGGGTGTTTGACATCGGGACCACGCACGCCGGGGTCATCCGCCGTTTCCGTTCCCTTTTGTTGCTCTATCCGTGGGAATGTGGTATGTATAATCCTGCAATCGTCAGAAGCGGTACGCCTTTGGCTTGGTGCGTCGAAAATCCCGACACCGCCGGTCTCCGACAGTCGGCCGCCGCGAAGGCCGAACAGTTGAAATTGCAGGGGGCCGGGCGCGATCCGGCCTTTCAGCGGATGGCGGCGGGTTACGCGGCGGTGTTGACGCAGATGGCGGAGGGTGCTCCCGTGCGGGATTTGATCCCGGCTTGGCGCAAGGCCGAGTCGCTGCGCCAGGCGATCGAGGCGGACATCGTCAAGGGCGGCCTGCTGCGGCCGGGAGCCGCCGTGCCGGACGAAGGTTCCGAAGCGGAGTAAGGGCAATAAGCAAAGCATGAGTGCGAGCGAAATCAAACGAAAAACGCTGGTGGGCGCGATCCACCCCGATGTGCTGGCCTTCACGGTCGGGCGGGATCCCGAGCTGGATCGCGATCTCGTCGATTGGGACTGTCTCGGCAGCGCCGCGCATGTCACCATGCTGAGCCGGATGAACATGACGCCGAGGCTTTTCTCCGAATCAGACCGCGATGCGGTTATCGCTGAACTCGTCGCCATCATGCGGACGGGTCGCGCCGGCAAGTTTACGATCTCCGCGGAAGATCAGGATGTCCATCTGGCCGTCGAGCGCCGGCTGACTGAAAAGCTGGGCGACCTCGGCCGCCGCATCCATACGGGGCGGAGCCGCAACGACCAGGTGGCCGTCGATCTGCGGCTGCACGCGCGCGAGAACCTGCTGGGGGTGCTGGACGAAAGCCTGGCCCTCGTCGACGCCCTGCTGGGATTTGCGCGCCGCCACCGCGACATTCCGATGGTCGGACGGACGCATCTCCAGCCGGCCATGCCCAGCTCCGTCGGGCTCTGGGCGTCTGGCTATGCCGAAGGCCTTCTCGATGATCTGCTGACGGTCGAGGCCGCCTATGCCTATGCCGACCGCTGTCCCCTGGGCTCGGCCGCCGGATACGGCGTGCCGTTGCCCCTGGACCGTCTGCTGACCTCGCAACTGCTGGGCTTCTCGGCGCCCCACCACAACGTTTTCTACGCCAGCAACGCGCGCGGCAAGTGCGAGTCGATCATTCTGGGCGCGCTCGTGCAGGTCATGCTGACCGCGTCACGTCTGGCCGAGGACCTGATTCTCTTCACGATGCCCGAATTCGGCTACTTCGGCCTTCCGCCTGAGCTTTGCACCGGGAGCAGCATCATGCCGCAGAAGTACAATCCCGATGTGCTGGAGCTGATCCGAGCGAAAACGGCGCGCGTGCTTGGCCACCACGTCTCGGCATGCACCATCCTGAAGGCGATGCCGGGGGGGTACAACCGCGATTTGCAGGAGACGAAAGAGTGCTACATGGACGGGTTGGCGACGACGCGCGCCTCGCTGCGGATTCTCCACCTCATGACCACCGGACTGAAGGTCCATCCCGAACGCCTGCGCGCGGCCTTCACCCCCGGGGTTTTCGCAACCGACCGCGCCCTTGAGCTTGTGGCCGGGGGCATGCCCTTCCGCGAGGCCTATCGCCAGGTGCGCGGCAACCTGGACGCGCTGGCCCATGCCGATCCCGATGCAGCGATCGCCGCGAAGCGGCACCTGGGCGGTACGGCGGGACTGGATCTGGCGGGCCTATCCGCGCGTGCCGGCGTCATCCGCCGCGAGACGCGCCACCGGCGGCGTACCGCCTATGCGCGCTTCGCGAAACTCCTGCAGGTGAACTATCCGGATCTCACGCCGCTTGTGGCAAAACAGAAACAGGGAGCAACATCCACATGTCCAAGATAAGAGTCTCAATAGCCTTGACCGTCTTCCTGCTGGGGATGGGCGCTTGGGCGCCGTTGCCGGCACAAACGTCCGAACCGGGCGCTGCGCGCGCCCTGGTTCCGCCGCCGATCGTGACGATTCCCCCCGCGCCGGCGCTGGCGCCGGCCGCGCCGCCGGTGCCGTCCGAGGCGGCCGCAGCAACGCCAAACGTCATCGCGTCCGCTGCCGTGGCGCGCGAATACGGGATGTCCTGGCGGGAGGCGTGGCGCTACGGGGGTTCCATCATGTGGTTCATCCTGGCGCTTTCCACCGTGGGCGGCGCGCTGGTGATCTATCTGTTCTACTTTCTCCGGCCAGCCCAGATCGCCCCCCGCAGCCTGCTGACCGAGCTGCGCGAACGGCTCAACGACGGGGATATGAACGCGGCACGACGGGCAAGCGAGAATCGTTCGTGCGCCCTCGCCTCGGTCACGCTCGCGGCGCTGGACTACATCCGCGGCGTCGCGGATCCCGCCTTGCCGTTGCTCAAGGACATCGTGGAAGCGGAGGGGAGCCGGCAGGCGGAGGACCTGCAGTCGCAGACCCAGTTCCTGCTGGATATCTCCGTGATCGCCCCGATGCTGGGACTGCTGGGCACGGTGCTGGGCATGCTCAAGGCCTTTGGATCGATTGCACAGGATGTGACGGCCGCCAAGCCCATCATTCTGGCCCAGGGCGTCTCGCAGGCAATCATCACAACGATCTTCGGACTCATCGTCGCCATTCCCTGCATGGTCTTCTATTCCTATTTCCGCCGCCGCGCGACGCGCATGATCTCGCTGCTTGAGACGGCGGCCGCCGAAATCCTGACCTCCCTGACCGGCAGGCACAAATCATGAAATTCCACGCCAAGAGCGGACCACGGCTGCCGGAAATGCAGTTCACGTCGCTGATCGACGTCGTCTTCCTGCTGCTCTGCTTCTTCATCACCACTTCGGTCTTTTCCCAGTGGGAATACGAGGTCGATGTTGTGCTGCCGACGGCGCAATCCGGCAAGATGCCCGACCGGCTGCCGGGCGAGGTGATCATCAATCTGTCACGCGACGGACGCATCGTCATCAATCAGCAGGTGCTGACGCCGCCCCAGTTGCGGGACCGCCTGGACCGCCTGGCCCGCTTCTTCCCCGGACAGCCGGTCGTGCTGCGAGCGGACAAGCAGACGTCCTATGAGAATGTCATCGGCGTGATCGACCTCTGCCGCCAGGCGGACATCTGGAACATCTCGTTCGCCACCAGCGGCGAGGACGAGGTCGCGAAGGCGCCCGCGGCAAACGGGGGCGAGGCACGGTGACGCGTTCCGGTCATCGTTCCGGAGCCTGCGCCGGCCGGCGGGCGGCGTACCCGCGCCCCTGCCTGCAACTGGCACTCGTGTTGTTTTTGGCCGTGCTTTCGGGGGGCGGCGTGAGTGCCGTGACGAATGCCGTCGACCTGATCGAGGCAGGGGACCGCAGGCTTTTTGCCGACGGCCTGCTGAACCGCGGCTTCCACGACCTGGCGCTGCCGGAATACCGTGCCCTGGCCGACCGGAAGCCGCCGCCGCCGGAATTGGATGTGATCCTCTACCGGCTGGGGGAATGCCAGCGGCACATGAAGCGCAGCGTCGACGCCGAGGTCAGCTATCGGCGCCTGGCGTCGGAGATGCCCGGCAGCCGGCTGCGGTCCAAGGCCATCCTGATGCGCGGGCTCATCATCCTGGAGTCGGGCAACCCCGGCATTGCCGCCGAGTTGCTGGAGTCGCTGCTCGCGACAAACGCCGCGGCGGAGATCGTGAGCGCGGCAATGTTTCACGCCGGCGAGGCGCGCGAGCAGGCCGGCAGCGCGGCCGCCGCCATTGCGCATTACCAGACGCTCCGCCAGCTTCAGCCCAAGCACGAACTGGCCGCCTATGCCGGGCTTCGTCTGGCGAACCTCCGGTCGCAGGAGAAGACGCCTGCGGCGTCGGCGGTTGCGATGGACCTCTATCAAAAACTCGCGGCGGAGCCGTTCAACGACCGCGTGGGAGCGGAGGCGCTTTTCCAGGCGGCTTCCCTGGCCTTCAACGGCGGCGTGTTCGAGACAAGCGCGCGGTTGTACCGTCAGCTCGTCGATCGATACCCCAAGGACCTGCGCGCGGCCGAGTCGGCGCGGCCCGCCGCCTGGTCGCACTTTCGCATCGGACGTTTTGCCGATGCCCTGCAGTTCGCGGGCGCGGCGGTGGACGAGCCCGGCCAGCCTCCCGAAGTGCGGACGGAATGGCTCTACATCAAGGCCAACTGCGAGCGTCAGCTGGATCGCCGTGCGGACGCCGTCAAGAGCTACGACGCACTGCTGGCGGCCGATCCCCGGTCGAGCTATGCGCCGGCCGCGCGCTACGAGCGTCTGCTGGCACTCTTCAAGGACGGTGCCTATGCGCAGGTGCTGAAGGATGCGGACGGCTTTGCCAACCCACCCCCCGGCCTCGTTCCCGACTTGCTCTGGCTGCAGGCCGAGTCGGCCGAGGCGATCAAGGACACCGCCCGTGCCATCCAATTCTACCGCTTGCTGGTCCAGCAGGCGCCGCAGAGCAGCCTGGCGGCCGATGCGTCGTATCGGCTGGCCTACCAGCTCCAGCAGCAGAAGGCCTGGGCGGAGGCCTCGCGCACCTATCTCGGACTCGTGAATCATTGGCCGACGAACGCCCTGGTGCCGCAAGCGCTTTTTGCTTCCGGACTCTGCCTGGCGCAGGCGGGGCAGTCCGACGGCGCCTTGCGCGACTGGCATCAGCTGCTGACCCGCTTCCCCAGGCACGAAACCGTTCCCGAGGCCCTGTTTCAAAAGGCGATGGAGGAGACCAAGCTGGGCAGCGACCGCGACGCGGCGGTCACGCTGGATCAGATCCTGCGCGACCATCCCGGCTACCCCCGCCTCGCCGAAGCGCGCTTCTGGCGGGCGCAGCACGCTTACGCGGCCAAGGATCTGGGCGAGGCCGAGCGCTTGTTGCGCGCCTGCCTGACGGGACATCCGCCCGATGCGATCGAACGGGAAGCCGGCTTTCTGCTGGGGCTGGTGCTGCAGGCCCTGGGGCGCGACGATGACGCGGCAGCCAGTTTCCAGCCCCTGCTCAACGCCCCGCTCGGCGAGAAGTTCACCGTGGATCGCTTGAACTGGCTGGCGGAATTTCAATACGCGCGCAAAGCCTGGCCCGAATCCGAGGCTGCGGCCCGCTCGATGCTCTTGCGGGCGCCTTCGCCGGAGTGGCGGCAGGCGGCCTTCACCCTCCTGGCACGCGCGCTGCAGGCGCAGCAGAAGCGGGACGAGGCGATCGCGGCCCATTTGCAGGCGCTGGCGGTCGAAGCCCGCACGCGGTATGGCGCCGAGTCGGCCTTGCGGTTGGGCGAACTGCTGCTGGAGACCGGGCGTGTGCAGGAGGCCGAGGCCCAGTTGAAGGATGCCGCCACGCGTGCCAGCACGCCCGAGCTGCAGCACCTCCGCGCCTACGCCTATGCGGCGTTGGGGCAGGCGGCCGAGCAGCGCGGCGATCGTGAAGGTGCGGTCCGCTTTCACATGAGCGTGGCGATCCTGTTTGACGATCCCGAGAAGGTGCCGGCGGCGCTCGACCGCGCCGCTGTGCTGCTGGCGGAACTGGGGCGCGACGCAGAGAGTCGCGCGACGGTCGCCGAACTCCTGGAACGGTACCCCGCATCGCCGCAGGCTCTGCGGTGGCGCAAGCCGGATGCCGCCCAGCCGCCGCCCGAACCCCGCACGGAGGGCAACTGATGCCTGCCTATTTGCTCCGGAATGACTATTACGAGGAACGGAACAATCGGCAGCTCAGGGTTGTCGCGCTGGCCTTCGGCCTCTCGGTCATCGTGCATCTGATTCTGCTGATGACCATTTCGGACTGGCATCTTGAATCGGTGGCGGTGCCGCAGGTTCAAGACGACGCGAAGTCCCTGCCCATGCACGTGGAGCGCCTGGAGTCGGATCCACAGCGGGCGCTGGGCAATCCCGAGACGGGGGACCCCGCCGAGGGTGCCGGCGTGGGGGTGCCCCGCGAGCAGGTTCATGAGCTGGCGCGTCTTCCCGATCCCGCCCTGATGACGCCCCCATCCAAGACGGCGGATGCTCTGGCGGGAACCCTGGTGAATCCGCAGGCGCCGCTGCGGCAGCCGACCGCCTTGGGCTGGATGCCGCGCCAACAGATCGTGGCCATCGTCGATCAGGTTGTGAAGGACGATCTCGCCGCCTTGCCCCGCCGCGATATCGCGAAGATCGAACGCGTTGCCAAAGCTCCCGATTACGTGCCTGCCGTGGATGTCACGCGGGATCGGTTTGGCGGCGAAGTGGACCACCAGCAGCCGGCCTCCGCCGCGGCCCCGGGGCCCCGCAGCGAGGCGGTTGCGCGGCGCGAGCCGACAGGGGACATCGAAGCGGTCAAGCTGGACGAAGCCGCCACGCCGGATGCCGCCATCAACCGGTTCGGCGAGAAGCCGGGCGAGGTCACGGACTATTTTGCCGTGGATTCGCGTCTGATGGCCCGCGTGGAAACCTATGTTCCCGCCGTTGCGGACGGACGCCGCTACTTCCGGCTTCACGTGACGCGCCGCGGCGAAGAGGCCCTGCCCAGCGTCCCGAAGGACATCATCTTCATGCAGGACAGTTCGCGCAGCCTGGCCGAGGAGCGGCTCTACTTCTGCCGGCAGGCGCTGCAGGCACTGTTGGCGAAGCTGGGACCTGAGGACCGCTTTCATGTTGTGAAGTTCAGCGGCGGAGCGGAGTTCTGCTTCGGCGACTGGGCCAAAGCCGATCCCGCATCTCTGGCGAAGGCGACCGCCTTTATCGACACGATGCGTTCCGAGGGGGAGACGGACATCTTTGCCTCGGTGCGGGCGCTGCTGGCCCTGAAGCGCGATCCCGCCCGCCCGCTGGTTGCCGTGGTCATCACCGATGGACGCGCCACGACGGGGCTCACGGAGAGCACGAAAATCATCGGCGAGTTCTCCAAGCTCAACGAGGGCAACTGCTCGGTCTTCGCCCTGGGGACGCATGGACGCGCCAACGGCTATCTTCTCGACCTGCTGACCTTCTGCAACCGCGGGTCTTCGGCGATCGTCACGACGGGGCGCTGGGACATCCCCGCGAAAATCGCGGAGTTGGTCGACGGCGTTTCGAGCCCGGTCCTGGGAAATGTCAGCGTGACCGTCGATCTAGCCTCGCAAGCCGACTTGCACCCGTTGCCTTCGGCCAATCTCTTTGCGGATCGCCCGCTGGAGTATTACGGATCCACACCTGCGGACGTGACAAATGTGGTGATGCATGTGCGGGGAGAAGGGGGCTCGGCCAAGTGCGATGTCATCTTCCGCCTCGACCTTCTGTCGGCGCCCGTCGGCGGCGACAGCATCCGCAAGGGCTGGGCTCGGCGGAAGATGCACAGTCTGATCGGCGCCTACGCACGGAGCCCGAGCGACGCGGTGATGCAGGAGATGAAGACGTTGAGCCGGATGTACGGCCTGCCGATTCCGTATCAAAGCGAGCTCTAGGCGTTGAACCGCTCCCCGGCCTTTGCTACACTCCCCCGCATGGACCCCCCCCTTTTCAAGCAAGTCACACGACGTTTGCGCGCCAGACTGGAGCGGCATGCGATCTGCCTGGGCCGTGTGCTGTTTGCAAAAGTCCCCCGGGGCGGCATCCTGCTAGCGGCGCGTGTGATCGGCGATCTTGGCTTTTTGCTGGCACGCCGCCACAAGCGCATCGCCTACGCCAATATCGAAATCATTTGCGGGCGCCGGTTCAGTCGCAAACGGCAACGGGCACTCGTTCGTGCTCACTTCCGCCATGCCGCCCGCGTCTTGCTCGATCTCTTCTGGTTTTCACACGAAGGGCGGGAACGCTTGGCACGTTGGAGCCGAATGGATCCCGTCTTTCTGGAGTGGCTGCGCGACCATCCGGGCGGCATCATTGTCACGGGGCATCTTGGCAACTGGGAAGTGGCCGGCCAGACGGTCGCTGCGCTGGGATTCCCTCTGACCAGCGTAGCCAAGCAAATCGGCACGCCTGGAACGACGCAGTGCCTCAATCGCTATCGGAGCAATCTGGGTCAGAAGATCGTGATGGCGGATGGGGCGGTGAGAGAACTGGTCCGTTCGCTACAGGCCAAGGAGTTCGTCGCCCTGCTGTTGGATCAGCACGTCGCCCCCGAGGATGGCGGCGTATGGGTCAATCTGTTCGGTTTGCCGGTGGCGGTTTCAAGTTCCGCTGCGCGTTTGGCCCTGAAATACGAGATGCCGATTGCCGTCAGCTTTTCCCTGGCCCTGCCCGATGGACGCTATGACTGCCGGCTGATCGGCGTCTGCGAGGCTTCATCGTCCGGCGATCCCGTGCAAGTGACGCAACAGATCATGGATCTGATGGCCGGGGCAATTCGCCGCCATCCTTCGCAATGGCTGCTGAGCTACAAGCGCTGGAAGCGCTGGCCGCCTGGCGCCGACGCCACGCGGTATCCCTTCTACGCCAAGCCGTGGAAGCTCAAGTGAACCCTTCGCATGCAAAAGCCGAAGGCTTTGCACGCGACTCGTCATAAAAATGGTGGAGGCGGGGAGAATTGAACTCCCGTCCGAAACAGCGTCACTCTGGCATCTACGCGCGTGTCTCGTCATTAAATCTCGTTGCCTGGAGCGCCGACGAGCAGGCTTCCCAGGCAACCAGCGGTCATGATTATACAAGCTTGTACCCCCGACCACCCGGCATACGGCAGGGCCTGCTAGTCGTCGCTTCCCCGCTCAGCAGACATCGGCGGTTCCACGTCACGGCGCTAAATTAGGCCGCGAGAGCCAAGTTATCGTTGGCGTTTGAGTTGTTTGTCCGGATTTTTTACGAGGCCAACCAGACTTCCTCGGCGCGCAACCCTAGCTTCAACTATCCCGTCGAAACCATGTCGCCCCCATGTAGTGATGCAGGTACATTATCAAACCGCATCCAGAATGGCAAGGATATAGGGACTAGGAGTTAGGGGCTAGGCGTTAGGGGTTAGGCGTTCCGTCATTGCTCTCCGACGTAACCTAACCCCTAGCCCCTAACGCCTAACCCCTACCTTCCGTAAACCTTCAGCGACGGAAGGCTGGCGGGGTCAAATCCGTGGAAAAGCGGGTTGCCGTCGGAATCCACGCCCCACTCGATGCCGTTGTAGACACAGGGCAGCACCTCCACCCCGTTTGTATCGATCAGGCCCCAGCGACCTTTGACCGCCGCCGGAACGCGGCCATGCCAGGGCTGCCCGAGCGCCTCGAAGCGCGGCTTGACCGTGTAGGCGCCATCCTGGCCGATCAGCCCCCAGCGCCCTGCTTCACAGACGGGCGCCACGCCGCCTGAGAAGGCGCGGGCCGCCTGGAAGCGCGGTTCAATAACCCATTTGCCCTGCCGATCAACAAATCCCCACCGCCCGGCCTGACGGACGGGCAACCGTTCCTCGGCCCATTCGCCAGCCTGCTCGAAGGGCTCCGGCCAAGGGAGCGTCCCTTCGGGCGTGATCAGGGTTGTCCCCTTGGCCATGCGGAGCATGCCCACCCCTTCCGACAGGCGTTCCGTCTCCGGCAACCCGTCGGGCGTTCCCTTCCACGAGCGAACCGAGAGACCTTTCGCATCGAGCAGGTGCAGGGTCGCTCCCTCCTGTGCGGCGAGCCAACGATGCCAGGGCTGAATCCGGGAGAAGCGCAAGGGCAGTCGCTCCCGGCCGGAGTCGGTCTCGATGACGCCCCAGAGGCCCCCCTGTTCAGCAATCGCCAGTGCACCGAAGGCCTCAGGCAGCGGCAGGACGCGCGAGTAGCGGGCGGGAGTCAGCCACTGTCCGCTCTCCCGGTCGAGCAAGCCCCACAGTCCCGCTTGCTGCGCGAGCCAGAGCCCGGAAGCCGGCGCCGCAACGTCATCGAAAGCACAGGCGACGATTTCCTTCCCGTTGGTTGAAACCACCCCCCACAGCCCGGCGTCCGACTGAGCGGCCCAGAGCGCCGGTTCTTTGCCGAAAGGTTTTAGACCGGCATAGCGCGGGGGCAGCAGAAGCGCGCCGTCCGCTGCCGCCAACCCCCATCGCGCGTGGACCTGAACGCAGATGGCATTGCTTCCAAGTGAACGGAGATCGTCGAAGATGGCTCCGGTCAGCCGCTTGCCGTTCTGGTCGAGAAGTCCCCAGCGTGCATTGCGCCGATAGGACCAGAAGCGCGGTTCATCGGCAAACCACCGCAATTCGTCGTAAGCAGGGGCGGCCACCCATCGGCCCGCCTCGTCCAGCAGTCCCCACGGCCCCGCTTCGCGCGCGGCGGCGCGCCCGCCCCGAAAGGGCGTCGCTTCGGCAAAGCGTGTGGGAATGCGGTTGTTCCCGGTGCGGTCCACGAACCCCACGCGTCCCGCGTCCACGCACAGGAGGAGATCCCCCGTCTGCTGCTGAAACGCCCCTGCCGCAGAGGTCCTGGCCAGCAGGCGCCCCGCGGTGTTCAAATAGCCGAAGCCGCCATCGGCCAGACCCACCACCGCTACACCCCGTGCGTAGGCGGGCCAGGGCCGTTCGGGCTGCACGGCGGCAAGATCACGGAAAATCAGCGGCGAAAGGGGTTGCGCCTGTTCGTCAAGAAATGTTCCGGGGGCATCGGCTCCGACGCGTTCCTGAACCCACAACCGACCTTCATTCCAGCGGCCGCAGCACGCATAACGCGGCGGGGTCAGCAACTGGCCGTCCGCGCCGACAAAACCGAATTTCTCCCCCTGGACGACGAGCAGCGGCGTCGACGCTGCGACCGGCGCCGCCCGGGTGGCCCAGAGGCCCGGCAGGCAGGTCAGCGCGACGATGAGGATTGACAGGCGCGTCATGGCGCTACTTCATTCCGTTGAGAATTGCCTGGCGGATCATCTGCTCGATTTGCTCGTAACCGGTGGCCAGGAAATGCAAGCCGTCGTCGTTGCTGTCGTGCGGCACGTCCTCGGGGTCGGCCACCACGTACCGGGTGTAGGGAGAGGAGAGCGTATGCGCGCGGATCTTCCGGTTCATTGCGGTGAGTTGCGCCTGGCGCCCGGGGGTGTAGACGCTGCAATCGCTGCGCATGACCGGGAGGGTCACGCCGACGACCAGGGTGCGACCGCGTCCAGAGCGTTTGGCCAGTATGTTGTTGAGTGCTTGCTGCCAAATTGCATAGATGGATGCGGCGGTACGATCGCCGATCACATCGTTGAGCCCGATGAAATAGATCAGCACGAGCGCACAAGGTCCGGCCTGGACGGCGGCAAGCGGGTAGGTGCGTGACGTGTCGGCAAGGGTGCTGCTGATCTCGGTCGTCCACGCGCCCGGGTAGCCGCAGTGATCGGGGCCGTGGCTGTTTGCCGGGTGCCCGGCCCAGGGCACGGCGGTGGTCAGATCCCGGCGCAGATAGCCGCGTGTTCCATGATAGGCAATGTCGTACCACGTACCGGGATAGCCGTTCCAGGATGCCTGGGAAGGATAGGTCAGCCAGGGCTTGTACCATTGCGGCATCTCGTAGGAGCCGTCGCGCCGTCGCCGCAATCCGTAGGTCAACGAATCGCCGACAGCGGCGATCACCTGCCCAATCAGGCGCGCACCGCTGTGTACCGCGACTGTCTGTCCCGCGCTGTTCCGGATCACGTAGGACACCTGAACCGTCGTGCCGATCGGCCACGTGGTGTTCGCGCGGACCTCGACGTCCACATCCCGTGTGGCATCACCGGTAATCTGAACCTCGGAGGCCGACGGAACGACCGGACCCGACATGCCGGACCGCCAGTAGCTGACGCGCCCCGGGATGCTGAAGCGGAGCCAACGGGTTCCACCCACAAGCGTGCCCAGGCCATACGCGCGGATTTTTGCCGGCAGCACCGTGCCCATGACTGCGGCATAGGCCGGCAGAACCAGCACGCCGGGATTGTTCAGTTCGGCAGCCGCCACCGGTTGCGCGGCGGCGCTCCGGCCGGCGCTCCAGACATCCATCAACGGAACCAGGAGCGGATCCACTGCGGGCGTGCTGCCGTCCGTCAGCACGCGGGATTGAATCCAGATCGTGGCCTGGCGGTTGGTGTCGATCGGCGCGGTTCCGAAGGGGACCCCGTTTGTTGAATCATGCCGTCCCAGCAAGCCGGTGGAATCCGTTGCGGCCAGCACGGTGCCGTCAACGCCCGCAACGCCCGCCTCATAATCCGGATCGGCCTCGCCGCTGCCGCCCGGGAGGCTTCCGAGATGATTGACCGTCAGGCGGTAATGCGCGCCGATCACAAGCTGGATCGTCTGGGTTTGCACGACGCCGTAGGCGCTGTTCTGGAACGTGAAGGCGCGGGTATCGCCGGAGACGGGGTCGATCCGCATCTCATAGGCTTCGGTGGCGCCATCCAACCCCGTGTCGCCCAGTGTCAAGCGCACCGGCGCCAGCCAGGAGGCCGCGGCTGCCGTTCCCGCACCCGCCGGATTGGAGCCCAGCACAACCTCGAAAAGGTCGCGCAGTCCGTCGCCGTCGCTGTCGACGAGTCGCGGTTGCGTGCGGTTGAGCCGTTCGACCCAATTCGTCACGCCGTCGCTGTCGGCGTCGCCGGACCAGCCCTGCCTGCCGGTGGCGTCGTCGGCCCGCAGGCGGGTGGCGACCTCGTAGCCGTCCCTCAGCATGTCGCCATCGCTGTCCCAGTGAAAAGGGTCGAGCGATCCATTCAGATACTCGCCGATCACATCCAGTCCATCGCGATCAATGTCGCCTGGATTGTCGGCGACTGCGGGATCGAGACGAAGCTCGGCGGGGCGATCGGGGTTGTAGTAATAGAATTCAATCCCGTCGGGGATTCCGTCGCCATCGCTGTCGGGATTGTCCGGAGACAAGCTTTCGAACGAGGACATCCGCAAGGCGAGGGGCGTGTCGAGCGTTCCCCCCTGCTGCCACCAGCCCTGTCCGTCGCGCTGCATGCCGACCACGGCGGGGGGCGTGGCTCCGGCGCCGTTGTTCAGCTCGCGGTAGCGCCAGATCATCGTTCCATTGCCATTCAATTCGGCTTGGAAGGAGAGCCGCGAGTTGATCACGTTGCTGAGCTGGAGGTATTCCCAGCAGATGACGAAGCGATGGGGGCCCGGCTCGCAGACCCAGACCCGTCCCCCGGCGGCCGGATCCAGGTAGAGCTGCTGCCAGAAGACGCCGTAGAACGGATGGGGGCCGGCCGTCGCGGATGGCAGCGGCTGGGCTTGCGGTGAGGATTGGCCGCGGTCGAAGCCGAGCGTTCCATTGACGCCGATCCAAATGCGCGACCAGCTTTGCGTCCCCCAGGGAAAGGGGAAGGGGAGCGGCACGGGTTGCACATCGTCGTCGATGCCGCACCAGGTCCATTCGGCGATGTTGCTGGCGCCAACGCTTTCGCACCAGTTCGACGCGTCGCCCGCGGCGGCACCCCAGAGCGCCTTGCCGATCTGCTCCTCCGCGTCGTTGAGGCCATCCCAGTCGCTGTCGGGACTGCTCAGATAGATTTGCCGGGAACGGGCATCCCATTGGCGCGCCCAAGACGGCCCGGCCTCTTCTGCGGCCAGCCATCCGCTCAGCACCCCGCCCATTGCGAGAAGTAAAGCTATGTCTGATCGTTTCATCGGATCATCAAAACATTCTGCGTTCCGTGCCGGATCGACAAGCTCAGCAGCTCTGCCTGTTCCCCGCGAGTTTCGATGCGCACCCTCCGCCAATCGGTGGCCTCGCCCGGCGGCAATCCCTTCCAGTCGGGGTCAAAGTCGGCAAAAGGGGCGGGCGAACGCCGTCCGGCGGCATCTTCCACGACAACCGAACGGATGCGGGCCAGACGGGTATCGATGATCACTTCCAGCCGGCACGTACCGCCATTCGGGGGCAGTTGCGCGGGGGCCCAGACGGTCTGGCCCTGGGCTCGCTGACGCACACCCCAACGGCCCCGGTCAAGCCCGATCATCAAGAGGCACTCCAGACCGTCGAGATGGCCGTTGACATCCTGGGTGTCGGAGCCCACGCCCGCCCAGACGGCCTGATCCGGATTCCCCTTCACGGTCATCGTCAGATGCAGGGTTCGGCCGTCGGCTGCGAGGCTGGCCCCATCGGCAATGTCATATTCCGCCAGGGAGTCATCGTGCAGGGTATTGCGCAGACTGACGCGGGACGCCTCCATGCTGCTGTAGACACCCGGTTGGGACCAGTCGGCCAGACCGGTCAATGGCAGATAAACGGTACGGTCCGGCAGTGGCATTTGCCACACTTCGGCGAAGAGTGTCATCGACGACAGGCACCACGCAGCCGACAGGCCGAAACGCAACCATTCCGGCCAACGACGGCGACTCATGTGAAGAACGTGCATAAGGTGAGTTGTGCAAAAGGAACGGAGTCATTATAGACTATTTGCCGGCCCACGTGCAAAATTAACCTTTGGCCACGGGTTGGCGATCAGGCTTCCGCGCTCCGCGCAAAGGTGGCACCCAGCGCCAGCAGTGCGTAAAAGGTGTACTCGACGTCTCCCGATGGCCGGTGCGGATGCCCGGACCAGAGACCATCGTCAGACCGGCAGGAGGCAACGAAATCGACGACGAGGCGCGACGCCTCGGGCGTATCCTGCCAGCCGGCCAGCGCCAGCGCCAGGGCGGCCGTGGCGGAGGAGAGGAGGTCGGCGCCGGGCGCCACGGGGGAGGCGCGAAAGCCGCCGGTCACCACGCGTTGGTCGAGCAGCCACGCCTGGGCCTTCGGTCCGCGGTTGAGCGCGGCCCCGGCCAGCGCCTGCACCGCGAGGACGGCCGCCGCCTGGGGCGTCGTGCCCCAGTTCCAGGGCGCCCACCAGGCCAGCGCGAACCAGGGCGGACGCCAGCCGCACTGCTCCATCGTCAGCGCGGCAATGAACAGCGCGTAGGGATCGCGGAATCCCGCGAGCAGATCGCGCGGCAACCCGCCGAGGAGGCGCAGATGCCTCCACCGCCGGTGAACCCGGAGGCGCGAAGCGAGGCAGGCATGACAAGCCCGGTGGATGGGATCCAGCAGTCGCGCGGACTGCTGCTCGAGCGCCTGACCTAGGCGGACGGCGTCGACAGGGACATCGAGCGCCTCGCATAGCCATTGCGCAAAAAGCGTGTAGTAGAGGTCGGGCTGTGCGGCGTCGGATGCCCCGAGCAGCCGGCCTTGCGCCTGCGCGATTCCGCCGGCAAGCGACTGGCGCAGCGCATCGCGCGCCTCCTGTGCAAGCATTTCAGCGCCTGTGCGGAGCGTGGTCTGCATGGCCAGCCCCAGGTTGTGGAAGGAGGCGAGATAGGAGGTGTCGTTGGGGGCGGCCGTCATGTCCGGTCCTTCATCCAGCGGGTTCGAGAAGACGGGAGGCGATGCGGCGCAGGAGGCGCTTGAGTCCGCCATGGTGCAGCTCGGACAAGGCGCGCTCGGCGGCATGGAGGTGGTGTTCGGCAAGCTGCCCGGCGCGCTCGAGCTGTCCGCTGGCCTTCAGACTTGCGACAAGCTGCCGGGCCGTCTCCTCCGCAGCGTCGTCGCGGCGCATCCAGAAGGTCTTGCGCGCGGACACCACGCGGGGATCCTCGCTTTCGCACGCGAGCGCCAGGAGAATGGAGGGGCGGTTGGCGTGCAGGTCGCCCCCCGCGGGAAGCGTGGCATCCGCCAGGTCGTCGCGGATCTGATAGGCCACGCCGAGCGCGCGGCTGAAGCGGCGCAAGGGCTCGCAGGTCGCTTCGTCGGCCCCCCCCTGAATGGCGCCCAGGAGAATGGCGACCTCGAAGGCCGCCCCCGTCTTGCGCTCGCAAAGCCGGGTGTAGGACTCGAGCGTGAGCGGGCCGGGACTGGCGGCAAACGCCAACTCCTCGCCCTGCCCCTGACAAAGCGCATGATGGCCGGCGGCGACGGTCTGCAGCATCCGCAACTGCGTGGCGGGGTCGAGGGTCAGGGCCAGCAGCAGCCGGTAGCCTTCGCCGATGAGGTAGTCCCCGACATTGATGGCGATGGGAATGCCGTGCGTGATGTGAAGCGTCGTCTGTCCGTAGCGGCTGGCATCGCCGTCTTCGATGTCGTCGTGAATGAGCGAGGCCTTGTGCAGGGACTCCACCGCCAGCGCGGTCAGGTGCGTTGCCGCGATGTCGGCTTCGCCGCGGAGCACGGCATAGACGGCGGCGGTCAGGAGGGGGCGCCAGCGCTTGCCGCCGATCGCGAGCCAGTCGCGGGCGAGGCGTTCGACTTGCGTGGCGGGCGGGGCGAGTCCTGCCGCCAGCGCGGCCGGGGTCATCCATTCATGCACGATCGCGTGCAGGCGGTCGAGATCGGGGAGCAGGGCGCTGGCGTTGGCCGCCCGCAGATGAAGCAGCTCGAAGAGCCAGTCGCAGTCGAGGGTTGTGGAATGGCATCCCGTTGTCAGGAGCGGGATCGCCAGCCCCGGGATGGCGTGCTGCGACATGGCGGGGAAGATCCGTTCCAGCGTGTGGATGCACCCGACCCCCAGGACCGCATCGATGCGGCCGTCCGCGAGCAGCATGCGGACGACCGTCGCCCCCTCGGCGATCAAGGTGACCATGCCGAGGCGATGGGCCTCCTTCACGATGCGATCCAGTTCGCAGCCGCCGCAGTGGGCGCAGATCAGGCCGATGTCGTCGCGCTCGCCGCGGCAGACGTCGCGGTTGCTCAGGCACAGGGGCAGCAGGAGCAGACGGCGTTCAAAGGGGACGGCGGCGACCACGTCCTGCCACACGGCGTTGCTGATCAGCAAGGAGACGAAGGCGCGCTGAGCCTCGGGAATGGCGTGATGTCCGATGAGCCAAGTGGCATGCGCGGAGAGTTCGTCGTGCGAAAGCGGAGGAACCAGGCGTTCGCGGGAGACGTAGTCCGCGATCCACTGCCGCCAGCGTGCGCAGGTCTCCGGGTCGGCGGGCGGGAGCGGCGGCGCGTCGGCGGGCGAGGGCGGGTCGGCGTGAAGCAGGGTGGAGTTAGCCATAGGCACCGAATCCGAAGAACCAGTTGCGTTTGGCCAGGCGGTAGACCCACTGGCGCTCGGGAATTTCGTGGCCGGGCAGATGGTGGCCAGGGCAGGGGGCGCGGCGGGTGATCGACGCCAGGTTGTCCGGGCGTCCGCTGGTGTCGTGGGCCCCGAACTTGCGCATCAGCGGTTCCAGCACCTCGGGACGGTCCAGCAGGATGCAGCCGCGGGTGCAGGCGGGAATCTCCTGGCGGAAAGCGCTCAGGAAGGCGGATCCGGCGACGGTTTGGGCGAGGGGTGTCGGGGCATCGGCACGGCAATCGGAACACTGCACGGGCGGACAGGGCTCGATGTCGCCGGAGGGGTTGATGTGGATGCTGATGCCCGTGGCCGCGGGACAGAGGGCGCGTCCGCGGTCGTCCCAGTAGGTGTCGATGATGACGATGGGATGACGGCCGCGCTGATTGACGATGAACGTTCGCAGCTGGAGGATCTGCGCTTCGCTGAGCGCCTCCTCCGTGGCGGGATTCTCGCCTGCCGGACGGAAGATGTAGTACCAGAGGTATTGTGCGCCCTGGTCGGCCATCGCCCGGATGAACTCGACCGAAACGACATCGTCGAAGCTCGAACGGCACACGCTGGTGGCGACGCCGGTCACGAGCTTGGCACGCCGGCAGGCGGCGAGGGCGCGCAGGGCGCCCGGGTTGGCATCGGACGTGCCGCGTCGCGCGGCGGCGGCGGCGGGGCCGCCCTCCACGCTGATGAGGGGCGTGACATTGCCCAACTCCGCCAGGGCTTGCGCGGTGGCATCATCCAGCAGGAGCCCGTTGGTGAAAAGCTGGAAATAGCAGTCGGGAAAATGGGCGAGCATCGACTTCCACTTGGGATGCAGCAGTGGTTCGCCGCCCAGGATGCCGAACAGGCGGCATCCCTGCGCATAGGATTCGCCGACGATCTGCGTGAATTGTTCGGGCGACATCGCGCTGGCCGGCTTCTGGGAGACCCAGCAACCCTGGCAGTTCAGCATGCACTGGTTGGTGATGCTGATGAAGACGAAGGCGGGAAAGTAGGGTTCGCCCCGCTTGCGGCGGCGTTCGAATTGGTGGATGCTCGCGAGGCTGCCCAGCCCCCCGCCACGCACAAACTTGGCGAGTAGCCGGGGCGATACCTCGGTTAGCATGCGGAAGGGTAGGGGAAGTCTCATCGGAGGGTCTGTTTGCTGGGTACTGAAAAAATCGGCGGCGCCGGTCATGTCGGTTTGGTCTCAAAACCTGTCGCCATCGCAGTTCAACAGTTTAGCATAGCGCCCCGTCGCAATCCAAGCGGGCTTTCGGTTGCCCTCCATGAAAAGTTGACTTCCCCGCGTCCATATTCAATAATCGAGCACATTTCGAATGCAGGGAGAAACGATTATGAAGAAGAGTGTCGGACCGGCCGCTGCCGCCAAGCAAAAGAAAACCCCGTCGATCAAGGCCTTGCCCAAGGGCGATACGTCCTGGTTCGTGCATGACCGTTTCGGCATGTTCATCCATTGGGGCCTCTATGCGCAGGGGGCGCGTCATGAATGGCTGATGAACAACGAAAGCATTCCCGTCGAGGAGTACGAGCAACGCTATTTCAAGCGCTTCGATCCCGACCTCTACGACCCCAAGCGCTGGGCGCGTGCGGCGGCCAACGCGGGCATGAAGTATTTCGTCGTGACCAGCAAGCACCATGAGGGGTTCTGCCTCTGGGACAGCAAGCACACCGACTACAAGGCGCCGAACACGGCGGCGAAGCGCGATCTGCTGCGACCGGTGCTGGACGCCTTCCGCGCCGAGGGGCTGCGCGCGGGCATCTACTATTCGCTGATCGACTGGCATCACCCGGACTTCGTCATCGACAACCGCATCGGACCCTACCGTGCGCTTTCCGACGCGGAACGCGCGAAGATGAATGCGGGACGGAACATGTCGCGGTACGCCGCCTACATGCGGAATCAAGTCGGGGAACTGCTCACCGACTATGGCAAGATCGATGTGCTCTGGTTTGATTTCTCCTACCCGAATGCCGAGCATCCTGAAGACTTCACGGTGGGGAAGGGCCATCTGGCCTGGGAGTCGGAAGCGCTGCACCGTCTGGTCCGCAAGCTGCAGCCCGGCATCGTGATCGACGACCGACTGGATCTGCCGGGGGTCGGGGACGTCAAGACGCCGGAGCAGTTCCAGCCGCGCCAGTGGGTGACGGTCGACGGGCAGCGCGTCGTCTGGGAGGCCTGCCAGACCTTCAGCGGGTCGTGGGGCTATCACCGGGACGAGGCGAGCTGGCGGACGCCGGACGAACTGGTCCGGACGCTGATCGACTGCGTCAGCAAGGGGGGCAACCTGCTGCTGAACGTCGGGCCGACGGGGCGGGGCGAGTTCGATGCGCGGGCGCTGGCCTGTCTGGAGGGGATCGGCGAGTGGATGAAGCGCCACAGCCGTTCGATCTACGGCTGCACCGCCGCCCCCGAGAGCTTCAAGGTTCCGGAGAACTGCAAGCTGACCTACAATCCCGACACCAACCGGCTCTATGTCCATCTGCTGGCCTGGCCCTACAAGCACCTGCATCTGGAAGGCTACCGCAGCCGCGTCAGCTACGCGCAACTGCTGAACGACGCCTCCGAACTCATCGGCGGCGCGGGGCAGTGGTTCTCCACCCAACCGGGGGCGATCACGGGCGATGATCTGCTGACACTCAACCTTCCGGTGCAGAAACCGGATGTCGCGGTGCCGGTGATCGAGCTTTTCCTGAACTGATGCGGGCGGAGCCCGCAACCCAATAAAACCGCAGATTGACGAATATTGAACCGCAGAATTTCCAAGTCACGCCCGTATCTTCACGACTCTTTCCTTCATGATTCGGACCTCATGATTCGTCAATCTGCGGTTCGTGCCAATTCCAGTTCTCAAAAACTAGTGTATAATCGCTCTTCCTTGGCCGTAAGGCACTAAAAGACGAGGCCTTGCAGGGGCCGGCCGTCGCGGTCTTCGAGGCGTCCCGAAAGGAACCAGAGGCCGTCGCCGTGGAGGCTCTTGACCAGGACGGTGTTGGCGCCTTTCCGGAGCGTGATCGGAATCCGGACATTGCCGGGAACCCACTCGCGCAACTGCATATCGGTGAGGACGCACGCCGCATTGACCCAGACTTGGACGCCATCCGTGGCGCCGAGCGCGAGGATTGCGGGCGTTTCCCGCGGGCTTTCAAAAGTTGCCGCCGCGTAGGCGGCGGCGAAATTGGCCTGTCGGCGGAAGCCCTTCGCGAAATGGACGAGGTGGTCGGCCTCGAGCAAGGCGTCGGGCGGGGCCGCGACGCGTGTCCAGACCATCTGCGTGCCGTCGGTGGCGGTGAAGATGCGGCGCAGGTCCAGGGGCTCGGTTTCGGGCGGGAAGGGAACGTTGGCGTAGCGGGCGTCGGGGAGCATGAAGGGCCCCAGGACGTGCCAGGAGGGAATGCCCGGATTGACGAGGCGGGTGCGCTCGATCGTCAAGGGCATCCCGAGCCAGGTCAACTCGGCCTTGACCGTCAAGGCATGCGGACCCTTCGCCAGGACCCCCGGGTCGGGCATCCAAGCCTGCGCCGTGCCGCCGGGTTCGACTTTCCGGATCGGCTGTGCGTGCCGGAGGCGGCCATCCAGCGACCAGGACAGGCGGCCTTGCGCCTGGCCGGCAAGGGGCGTTCTCAGCCTTGCCAGCGCGGCGTCGCCGCGCGAAGCGTTCCGCGTCAGCAGCGCGATGTCCAGCGCGATGTCGGCGAGTTCGCAGAGCGCGGCGTTGCGCGTGGCGGCATCGGCGGGACAGTCCTGTATCGCGGTTCCGATGCCCTGCCAGAAGGACTCGGCTTCCAACTCGCTGTCGGGCAACCGCGGACGGGGGCCGCCGGCGGGGTCGGCCAGCAGCATGTTGCGGACAATCAGCAGCGGTGCGGGGGCGTTTTCGCCCAGAAGCCAAGCCGCGCGGTAGATCGGTCCGGTCGCGTAGCGGGCATTGAATCGCGAGGAGTTCACGCGTCCGCCCGGAACCGGTTGCGGGGGGGATGCCCCGGGCCGTGAATCGGTGGAGTTCCAGATCTGCGGAACGATGCGGAGTCCGCCTGCCGTTGCGAAAAGGGTGACGGGGGCGTGGCCGATCGTCTTGAGCAGGTCGGAAGCGAGCGGGATGCGGGACTGAAGCACACGGTTCGGCGGCGCGCCGTGGAAGGCGGCCAGGAGCAGGCCGTCTGGCGACGCGGAGAGGCGGATGTTCAGCAGTGCCTCATGCGAGGCGGCGGGGGCGGATGCCAGGGGCAGCACCGTGTTCGTCGGCAGGGTGGGGGATGCAATAACGATGAATGCCCCATTGCTGACGGTGACGGTGACGGCCGGCTGCTTGTCGTTGCCGAGCCGGAGGCCGACCGAACCCGTTTCGCGGGAGGGTGACGCCAGGATGCTGAAGCCGATGTCGAAGCCGTTGGCGGGGGCCGGCCACTGCGGCGCCGGATCGCGGGGATAATCCCGCGTGAAGGCGTCGGCGGGCGAGGGGAGCAGCGGGGCAGGATTGAGCTGCAGGGTGGCGGATTTGCCCGCCGCGGGCTTTTCGCTGACGAGCGTCTCGCCCGCCTGGTCGAAGCCATATTCGCGCGTGACAAAGGAGGGCTGGCGCTCCATCCACCTGGCAAAGGCGAGGTCAAGCGGTTGCCAGTCGCCGTAAAGTGCGGCGACGAGCCGGTCGGACAGCGGCTTGGGGTCGTCGTCGGGGGAGGCCTTGCGCATGGTCTGGTCGCAGTAGATGCGCCAGCTCTGCTCCCGTTCCGGGGTGGATTGGAAGAATGCGGTCATCAGGACATCGAGGCCGCGCGTTGTGGTGCCGCCGTTGTAGAGCGAACTCAGCGACGGCTTGCCGCGCGCCTGCCACTCCGCGAGGCCGGCGGCCAGATGGTTGTGCATGGGGGCGCGGTCGAGGACGTTCACGGTGAGACGTCCGCGTTCGGGGTCGTAGACGTGGCTGGAGAAGAAGTCGGCGGCGCCCTCGATGAAGAACCCATAGAAATGGCGCGTGTTGCCGACCAGGCAATACTGGTAGAGATGAACCAGTTCGTGCAGGATGATGTAGCGGTTCTGGTAAGGGGTTCCGGCGTACTGATAGGCGCCCCAGTAGCCCTCCTGGGTGATGCCGCCGAGGCGGAGCACATGCATGTCGTCGCTGACCATCGCCTGCATGAGGGCGTTGCGGCTGGAGGCGAAGACGAAGGCCATGCGGCGGTCGGCGAGCGCGGCGATCGACTGGCCGAAGATCGCCTCGAGGTGTGGCAACCCCAGTTCGAGCAGCGTCAGGGTTTCGCGGACTTGGCTGGGCGGCAGGTCGGTCTTGAGCGCAAAATGGCGGCTGACGTGCCAGTCGAACCCTTCGGTATTGCCGACGAGGTTGCGCGAGAAGGTGCGGGGGATGGTTTTGCCGACGGCGGCGATGTCGAGGCCGAGCAGCGTCGAGGTGCGTCCGTCGGCAGCGACCTGCGATGCGAGCGACTCGGGGTCGGGAACCTCCCCGGGCTTGACCGGCACCTGGCGGACATCCGGCGCGCCGCAGAGAATCTGCGCCGCCAGCATGCAGGCCAGGAAGCCGGTCGTGGGTCGGCGGGGGGGTATATGGCGGAAGGATTTCAAAGGGAGGGGGTATCCTGCTGGGCGGCGGGGGCATCCTGTTTGCGTACAAGGGGATTCTCACTGATAATAGGCGCCTGGTCAAGCTTGAGCGAAGGGGTGTTGAAAAACGGTGCTTCTGGGTTTATGTGGGGATTATCGATTGCGAATCGAGAAATGGATGGAATAATATTGTGATTGAAGACGCCAATGATCGGGACGATGATCGGGACAAGGATGGGAGCGACGATGATCGGGACAAGGATCGAGACAAAGATGGGAAGGCGATGGTGGTTGGGCTGGACAATGCGTATAGGCGCGAAGGGTGGATTATGCGGTGTGAGTGCATTCGGTATTGGCAGGTATCGAATCTTTGTCCCTATCATTGTCTCGATCATTGTCCTGATCGCTGGACTTCATCGTCGTCCCGATCATTGTCTCGATCATTGTCGAAAACCCGTGCTGGGTGGGTTTGCGATGGCAGATGGCTGACCTGTCCCATGAGAAATCCTCCCATAAACCCGGAAGCGCCTGATTACGATTAAAATTACGATTACGATAAGATTGATACTAACACTCCAACCGAACTGCCATGCGCCCCCCTCGCCCCCCCCCCTCGCCCCCTCGCCGACTGCTTGACACGGGCGCGGGGGATCGGCTAATATCGCGATGTTTCACGAAACAATAAAAGTTCAACGACGGGTCCCA
>CAZQKI010000017.1:19996-44008 GCA_964592855.1 uncultured Lentisphaerales bacterium | reverse complement strand
TAGCGAATAGGAAGCCGGAACGACAGCTCCATTCGCCACCGCCGGGGACGGCGGGCTCCAGTTCTTCCCTTGCTGCATCCCACCTGTCCAGGCTCACGCTTCACGTCTCGCGCTTCACGTTTCATCGACTGTGTCGTTGTGCCCGCACTACTTTATTGGCTTGCCTGCCTGTTCCCGTGTCGGGCGGACCCAGATCGGGCTGGACCACGCGCGCTGGCCGTTCCGCTGTTCGACGCGGACGCGGTAGTGCGTCTCGCGGTCGAGCGGCTCGTCGTCCGTCACGTCCAGCCGGGCGGTGTAGCCCGCCTCGGGAATCGCCCGGTGCTGCTTGGCTTTCCAGGCATGATGAAAATAGACATCGTCGCGCTTCGGTATGTCGGGCGTGACGCCCGTCAGCCGTTGGATGCGCTGCTGCACTTCGTCGCGTCCCCAGAACATCCGCGAGCGGCAGGCCAGGTCGGCGACGGTGAAACGCCCCCCCAGTTCGCCCAGTTGAAGCGTCATCCCGGCCGCCGGGTCGGCCTCGAACTCCAGCACCGTTGAATTGAAGCGCTTGAAGGTCAGATCGGTCTGCCGCGTGACGATGGCGAATGCGGCGGTGTCGCCGTTCAGTTCCGGGATGCCCTGCCCGCGGGTGATCCAGCCCGGCGACCAGCCGGTGAACTGTCCGCTGTCGAGCCGGCAGCGGTTGCTCCAGTGCTTTTCGTCGGCGGGCATTTCGGTGGTGCGCGAGCCCCAGCCGAACTCCAGGCGGAGGCGGTAGCGTGCGGGCTTGCCCGCGGCGGGCTGTTCCCAGGTGCCCTGATGGCAGTGTGTGGCGATGACCCGGCCGTTCTTCAGCAGCTCGATCCGGTCGATCGCATCCCAGCCGCGTACCGTGACGGCAATTGCGCGCCGATCGGCAGCTTCGATCAGGCTGCCCATCGGGTGGCCGTTGAGCGTGAAGTCCAGTTCGATCCGATCACCGGTGACGCCGTAGACCCGCCGGGCGCGGAAGGCCTCCCAGAGCGCCTCGCGGGTCAGGTCGGTGGCCAGGCAGGCGGCCAGCCCCTGATCCCATTGCCCCGGCATGTTGGCCCAGTTGTCGGTCGAGGCGATGGCGCCGATGTGCAGTCCTGCGTCGAGCGCATCCTGATAGGTGCTGCCACCGACGCCGGGCCCCATGTGCAGATTGTTCCGCAGCCCGAGGCATTCCTCGTCGGTCTCGGAGCAGCCATGCACCGAGTAGAGCTCGGCGAAGGGCGAGACTGTTTCGTCCTCCGCGCGCCAGAGCGGGGCGCGGTGCCCGGGGTTGTAGGCGATGTGGTGCGGGATGGCCAGCGCGCCGTGCGCCCGGGCGAAGCGATGCAGTTCCGGCAGCGTGTCGGGCAGTTCGACGGGATGTCCTTCGCAGGGGAAGATCACATTGTGGTCGCCCCAGCGGCCGTTGCCCTGCCACTCGTAGCCGGGAAACATCACGAAGCGCCCCGGCAGATTGAAGCAGGCGGCGAGGCGTTCGATTTCCCACCACTCTTCCGCCATCTTCTCCGGCTTCTTGCTGTCCTCGATGCCCACGCCGGTGAAAGGGCCGCACGGTTGGCCATCGGCCGGGGCGCACGCCTGCGGCAGAATGGGCGCGTTGCGGAACAGCGGTGTGTAGTAGGCGCCCGTGTAGAAGTCCAGATGGGTTGCCGCGAAGCGGAGGACCTCCTCCAGCGGCGGATTCTGCCGATGGCCCATGTAGGTGTTGTGGTGGGTGTCGCCCCAGAAGAGGCTGTAGCCCGTCAAGGGGAGGGTGGTGTGGTCAGGCATCGCGAGAGTCCTTTTCCTTCCAGTCGGGGTTCGGCTCGGGGATCCGGGCCATGACACGCCGCTGCCACTCGACCAGGGTCGATTTCATCTGCGCGGCCAGCGCGGGTTGTGTCTTTGACAAGTCCTGCTTCTCCCCGGGATCGCGCCGGAGATCGTAAAGTTCGACATGCTCGTCCTCGAAGAAGAGGATCAGCTTGTGATCGCCCATCCGGACTGAGGCCCCGGGACGTCCGCCCTGATTGCCATAGTGGGGATAATGCCAGAAGATGGCCTCGCGGTTCAGCGAGGAGCTGCCCTTGAGGAGCGGGAGCAGGCTGACGCCGTCCACATGCTGTCGGGGCCGCAGATCGAGTCCGGCGGCCTCGAGCAGCGTCGGATAGAAGTCGGTGCTGGTGACGGGGACGGGGCAGGCGGATCCGGCCTTGACCACGCCGGGCCAGCGGACCAGCAGGGGGACGCGCGTGCCGCCCTCGTACATCCACCCCTTGCCTTCGGCGAGGGGGGCATTGCAGGTCGGCGACCCTTCGGACGTCGCCAGTCCACCGTTGTCGGAGGTGAAAATCACCAGCGTGTTGTCGGCCTGGCCCTGTTCTTCCAGAGCGTGAAGCAGGCGTCCGATGTTTGCATCGAGGTTGTCGATCATGGCGGCATAGACGGGATCGGACTGCAACAGGCGGCGGCGGATGCGCCGTTCCCGGTTGTGCTCGCAAGGAAAGCATTCGCCCTCCTCGAAGGTCTTCAGCTTGTCCAGCCCCAACGCCTTGGCCTTGGCTTCGTATTTCCGGATGTCTTCCGGCTTGGACTGGAGGGGCTGGTGGACGACGTAGTGGCAGAAGTTCATGAAGAACGGCCGGCCGTCGTTGTTCTGGACGAGTTCGATGGCCCGGTCCGTCAGGTAGTCTGTGAGATAGGTCCCATCGGGAACGGGGGCATCGCGGAGTCCGTCGAGGGTCCACGGACTGAAGTAGCCGCCCGAGCCGGGGCTCCCCTGGTGGCTGCCGCCGATGTTGACGTCGAATCCGTGGTCCTGCGGCAGGTGGCCCTCGCCGCCGAGGTGCCATTTGCCGAGGTGCCAGGTCTGGTAGCCGCCCTCCTGGAGCGCCCGGGCGAGCGAGTGCTCCGCTGTCGGCAGGGCCTTCAGGTAGGGGACTTCGATGACCTTGCCGCGCAGCGGATGGAAGCGTCCGCCGGAATCGATCCAGTCGGTGATGCCGACGGTCGCCGGATACTTCCCCGTCATGATGCTGGCGCGGGTAGGGGAGCAGACGGGGCAGGAGGCGTAGGCCTGCGTGAAGATCATTCCCCTGGCCGCGAGCCGGTCGATGTGCGGCGTCTCGTAGAACTCGCTGCCGCTGCAGGCGATGTCCTTCCATCCCATGTCGTCGATCAGGATGAGGATGATGTTGGGCTGGTTCAATTAATTACTCCCATGGAAATCTGCGTCTACGGCCGCCCGGCGCTACGCGCCCAGCGGAGGGCATAGGCTTCGGCATCGAAATCGTCGGCGTTCCAGGTGCTGACAAACATCTCGTAGTGGTGCTTGCCCGAGATCTGGCAGTAGAAGGCGGTCAAGATCCGGCCGTCAGCCAACTGCACGCTGGAGGGATAGCCGCCGTCGCCGGATGGCATGGCGCTCACGCGCGCGGGTGGCCCCCAGGTGACGCCGCCGTCCCGGCTGATCCGTGTGTCGACGCCGAAGTTGTTGGCGTTGCGGTTGCCGTAGGTGGCCACGATGCGCCCGTCGGCCAGCCGCAGCAGATCGCCGGGGAACTGGCGCGGCAGGGTCAGCGGTCCCTCAAGGTCCCAGGTGTCGCCGTTGTCGGACGAGGCATAGAGGCTCAGGCACGACATCCGGCTGAGGGCGAGCCAGCGTCCCTGCGCCAAGGGGAGGAGGGCGGTCTCGTTGCCGCTCTCGGCGATCTTGGACAGCACCTGCCAGGTGACCCCGTCGTCGCGGCTGACCAGCATGTAGACTGCGGTGCGCTTCTCGTCGTGATGCTTGTCGGACGCGTAGACCGCGGCCCGCAGCGTGCCGTCGCCGGCGATGACAATTCTGCCGAAGGGAATCAGGGTGCCCCGTTCCGGAAGGCCGGGCAGTTCGCCGGTCCTCCGCCAGGTCCGCGCCTGATCGGACGAGCGGCAGATCCAGGCGCACAGGGTGTTCGACTCTGCAAATGGTTTCGACTGGCCATACGGCGCGGCACGGCCATCCCATCCGCTGCAGAGAACGAGCAGGTCGCCGTTGGCGGCCAGCCCTGCCGCGCAGTTCATCCGGGTGGTTCCCGCCTCGTGCGGACCGGGACGTCCGCGGAAGGTCCAGGTTCCGCCGTCATCGGTGCTGGCCCAGCAGTCGAGATCGCCCTCCCAGCCGCCATGGGTCGGCTGATTGAAGAGGGTGGCGATGATCGTCCCGTCCGGAAGGCGGGTCAAATTCGGCCAGGCGCAGACGCCTTGTATGGCGACATGGGTTTCGGTCATGATTTCGTTCCTTTACTTTTGTGCGTTGCCGATCAGCGCTTGCACCACTTCCTGCATTTCCTGCAGTAGCGGCTCCTGGCCGGGCGTCCGGGCGGCGTAGGCCAGAATGCGATCACAATGCTTTACGGCCGCCTTGAGGTTGAGCCGGCGTGGCGCGGCGCCGACCATCTGCTCGAAGTTGCGGCTGTAGATCTTCGCCAGCGCATCCGGTCCGAGGCCGATACCCATGACGTGGCTTCGCGTGGCCGTGCCGAACCCTTCGAAGCGTCCGGTCGTCTCGAGAAACTGGCGGATCATCCGGACCTTGTCGATCATGCCGAAGCGGGCCTGCGGCCAGGGTTCGCGGGGCGTGTGGTTGTCGGTGCCGAAGATGATGCGGTCCTGGTAGTACGTGAAGAAATCGTGCCAACCTTCGGGATCGTCGGAGAAGACGCGGTACATCTCGGCGCCGGGCGTGAGATCGAACGCGACGTTCGGCCAGCGGTCGAGAAAGCGAGCCGCCCGTTCGCGATCCTTCGACATAAAATAGAAATGGGCGAAGATGATGCGGAGCCGGGGGAACTTCGTCAGCACGTTGTCGATCTCTTCGTAGAACTGCTCCCGAGAGGGGACGGTACCGTCGGTGTAGTCCCAGCCCTGCTGTCTGGCGGAGGGCGAAATCAGCGACGGATCCCAGAACGAATCGGGGTCGGCCACGTGCCAGAGGATGGGGATGCTGTGCTCCTGCAGGAAGTCGAAGAACTTGTCGTAGAGCGGATCGTCGGTCCGCCAGGGGATGCGTTTCCGCGTGGAGGGCTTGCTTTCGAGCATCTTGACGCCGTCGCAGCCGGCTTCGTGCAGCAGTTCAGCCTGACGGAGCAGGTCGTCCGGCGTCGGCGCTCCGTCGATGTTGTAGACCAGCCCGCCGAAGACGAAGACGGTTTCGGGATTGCGGAACTTGGTCAGCATCGCGCAGGCGGTGCTGTTCAACGCGCGCTCTGGAGAGCCCGGGATGCAGACGATGTTGAGGCGTTCGATTCCGGCTTCGTGCGACAGCTCCAGCAGATCCTGCATGCCGCAGTGGCGATCGAGGTGGGCGTGGCAGTCGAGCGTCGGAATGGGCCGGGGTGTAAACATGTTCAGATCCTTTGATGGATGGGATGGATTGGTTCAGGGAAGCGTTTCACGCGGGACAAGCAGCAGGTTCGGGGCCAGGTCGGCCAAGTCCTTCTGGAAGACCGCTTCGACCTCCTCCGCAGAGGGGATTGCCCCGGCCTGATTCCAGCCCTTCGTGTCAAGCCCTTCGGCGTCGCCGCGCCGGACGAAGTAGCGGTTGAAGGCCCAGCCGTGGATCATGTGGGTGTCGATGAGACGGCTGGCCCATGTGCCCAGCTCCTGCATGCGCGTCCGGGCGCCCGATTCGCCGTAGGTCTGCTTCCATCCAGCGATGTCGCCGCCCTTCGATGCTTCGCGGACCTGCAGGAAGTTCTTGAGGAAATGGGCATACATGCGGAGCCGGTCGACACGGGTGTGCCGTTCCGGATGCCCGGCCGTCAGCCTGGACGCCTCGTCGAGGTCGCGGTACGCCAGCGCCAGCGCGCGGTCGTCGAATCCCTGGCCGCTCTCCCAGCGCCGGTAGAGGCGTTTGATCGCCGGCGCCGCGGGGCCGAAGCAGTCGCGGTAGAAGGCCTCTTCGATCTCGCGGACCTCGGCGGTGGCGTCCCAGAGGAGGCGGGAGATGGCGTAGTAGCCGATGCCGTTGGGCCCGAAGTTGTTCGACATCTCGCCGCTGACGGAACGGACGTTGTTGCGGTAGTAGAAGCGCGTGGCGGCCTGCAGGGCGTCGAGCTGCGAGGCGCGGGCCCGTCCGGGCTGATCCCACGACCATTGCTCGACATCGTAGTATTCGTAGACGCCGAGAGCGGAGGACTTGGCACCCAGCTCCGTCATCTGCTCCGGCAGTGTCAGCGGCGTGCGGCGGTAGCCGGCGGTGACCTCCAGGTAGATGTTCGGCTCCAGCCTGAAGGACGGCGGATGGGCGTAGCCGCTGTAGGCCATGATGCCGATGCGTTTGCCGGGGAACTTGGCCGCGACGGCCCTGGCCACCTGGTTGGCCATGTTGAAGATCGTTTCCGAGGCGATAGAGACTTCATGACCATCGGGCTGCCGCCCGAAGCTGACACCGTTGGAATCGTAGATCTCCGTCACGCGGGACTGCTTTTGGCAGAGGTCGCAGGAGCAGAAGCCGAGTCCATCAGGGGCGCTGACGGTGAGCATGGCGGATCCGGGGTTCCGCTCGAAGTGGTTCAGTGCGGCGGCCTTCGCCCGTTCAATCACCTCCGGGTTGGCGTAGCAGGGTTTGGATGGCATCCGCTTCCCGTTGACCTGCGCGAACCAGGCCGGATGATTGGTGAAATCCATGACGGGATCGAGTCCGATCCAGCTGTGGGAGATGACGACATCGAAGGGCTGCGCCATGCCATTGCGGCGGCACCAGGCGGGAAAGTCGCCTGCGGTGGACTTGAGGTGCAGGCCATGACCGACCCAGATTCGGCGTTGAATATAAAAATCGGGACCGCCGACGCGATTGGCGACGACGCCCAGTTCCTTGAGGGCGTCCGGCGCCACCGTCCACAGATCGCCGGGAAAGTACCAGCGGCAGCCGAGTTGGTGCAGCAGGGCGTAGATACCGTGGGAGATGCCCCGCTCGTCGGCGCCGGCGATGAGCAACTGCCCTTCTGCCGTCGTCCGGAGGCCATACTGCTGGCGGAACGCGTCGATTTCCGAAAAAGCCAGATCCTGCGCCCGCCCGACGAAGATGCCCGGTTTTGCCTTTCCCGGATAGGACGTCAGGGACTCCACCGAAAACGAGGCGCCGCCGAGTCGACCCAGAAACACGCGAAGATCCTCGATCGATGCCGCAGCCAGTCCCGGCTTGCCGGGCTCTGTCGATTGAATCAACCCGCCATCGGGATCGACGACGTAGATCGCCAGCTCGGACTTTCCGTCTTGCGCCAGCGAAACCAATGGCGCCGGGGGATCGGCGCGGGCCGCCGGAACCCAGCCGAACCCAAGTATGAGAACAGCCAGAAGCCGGATCAGACAAGGGCGGTGGCGTGTCATGCAATGATCGAGGGATTCTCGCTCCGGATCTGCTTCTCGATCAATTGGATGGTGGCCATGCCGGGCCGCATCGTTCCGTCCTTCAGTGTCCAGAGGAGGAAGTGGAGAATCTGCCGCCGGCTGATCAGCACGGCCTCGTCGCGGAGGTCGGCGAAGCAGCCCTTGAACTCCGCTGTCGCGGCTTCGGGCATCTGCGGGCTCAGGGCCTCGATCTCGTCGAGGATTTGGCCTGCACGCCGCATGTTGGCCTCTTTTTCGCGGCTCAGGCGGCGGATGTTCGCCGGATCGCGGCTGAGGCGCTTCTCCCAGTTCGGCACGGTGGGGCCGTAGCGGAGGATCTGGTAGTACATCCGCTCGAGGTTCTCGCCGGTGCACTGGATGCCGCGGTAGTTGTTGATGCCGGCGCGAATCGTCTGGCTCTCAATCATGAGCTGCGCCATCCGCGCCGGCAGGCGGACTCCGTAGCGGCGTTTCAGTGCGGCATCGAGTACGCGTTCGAGATCGGCGTCGGGATCGCGCACGACCGTTTGGAAGACGTCGAAGTTGAGCATCGCAAGGCGGTGGTACGATTCGTCCAGATTGCCGATCCGCGGTCGTCCGCCGCCGTCATGTCCGCCCACGCCGTGGTGGTTCGACTTGTAGCCCCAGGCGCAGGGGATGCCGGCCAGACCGCTGGCGCCGCGGTCGCGTGCGTAACGTGCCATCCGCTGGAACTGACAGGCCAGGACATGGAAGGCAGCCGGATGATGGTTGGTGTTCTCCCAGGAGAGTTCGACGATGGTCGGATGGTGCTTCGCATGCAGCCCGATGTAGGGGTTGAGCGGGTGGTCGATCGAGATGTCGGCCCAGGTGCCCTTGGTAATGAAGCCCATCTCCTCGTTGCGCTGCATCCCGACGTAGACCGGCAGGTCGCGCGACGGTACGTAGTGAAGGTGCTCGGGGGCGAAGGCCTTGGCATGCGCCTCCAGCCAGGGTTCACCGCATCCCTCGCTGAAGGTGAAGCGGCGGCCGAAGTTCTTCCAGCCGTCGTCGTTCTCGTTGAGTCCCCACATGCGATGGAAGAACTGCACCTGGCCGCCGGCGCTGCGGACGCCGTCGCGCACGGCGTCCGCCACCCACTTGATCATCTGCGGGAAGGGGATGTCGCGGCAGCGCTCACAGCGGTGGTTGATGCGCGTGCCGGAGAGGCATTCGTTGAGGCAGAAGGCGTAGCCGTCGACGCCGTCGGCCGCGGCGAGCGTCTCCGCCACCTTCCGGCTGATGATTTCCCGCACGCGCGGATCGGAGGGGCAGGGGGCGCGCTTGTGCCGCACGGCCGGGCAGGCGTCGCGGTACTCGTGGATTTCCGGCTGGTAGAGTTCCGGGTAGACGGCGCGAAACTCCTCGGGGATGCTGACTTCGTAGCTGTGGATCAGCGCCTTGAGACCGAGCCGGTGGGCATGGTCGACGCCCTGGCGCAGCAGGGTCCGCTCCTCGCGGACCACGGCCGCGCTCTGCATTTTGCGGAGTGCGGCGATTCGTGCATCGGCCTTGTAGAAGATCGGGAAGTCGTTGCGGCGGTGTCCGCAGGTGTAGACCACCCCCCAGTTGCAACCGATCGCCCGTGCCTTTTCGCGCTGTTCCGGCGTGCTCGCCCAGAGCATGCGGATGTCGAATGGCGCGTTCCTCTTGCTTGCCATGGCACTCCTTGTTGTGCGTGAAACGTGAGATGTGAAACGTGAAACGTGAGGCGTGAAACGTGAGGCGGCCGGGAGGCGTTTGGCGATGACGGCTACCGGGCGGGTGGGGGGGGGAGCGGGCAATTCATGACGCCGAAGTTGATCGGCCGCACGGCCAGTTCATCGACTTGCAGTTGCGAGATGGCTTCGCGCCATTTCTGCGCGGAGGCCTCATCCTGAAAGCCCAGCGCGCCGAAGGACCAGCTGCACAGTTCCCGCATGCGTTTCACCTTGGCCTCGGCATAATAGCGCTGGTTGACGCCGCCGTCGTGGCATTCCGCCGCCGACAGCAGACGCCCATCCTTGCCGGCCGCGACGAAAAAGCTGCTGGCGTCGGCCTGGACCCATTGGCCGTCGGCGTGGAATTCCGTGATCGTGTGGTTCTGGCCGAAGATGTGGATCATCCGCGCCTGCAGGCCGCTTACCTGGCAGAGCCGGATGAAGACACGGGCCTGCTCGTTGCACCAGCCGCAGCCCGAGGCCAGCAGCGCTTCGTCATCGAGGTTGCGGTTGGGCAAAGTCGCGGGGCCCAGCGGCGGCATGCCTGGATGCCTGCAGGCCTCGGGCATCGCCCGCGTGAGCAACGCCAATCCCTTTTCGGTCTCCGTCTTGCAGGTGGCGGTGTGCCGGGCGGCCAGCGCTTCATACCCGGGAAGCGTCCCCTTCCGATAGTCAACCTCAACCGGGGTGTATTCCTTGTAGAGGAAGGCGGCGGTCTCCGGCGTGTACCAGACGAAATGGTTGGCCTGGTAGCGGTCGATTCCCTCGCAGGGACCGCCGTAGTATCCCTTCTTCGAACGGAAGCGCTCGGGTGCGCCGTTGACGCCCTGGTAGGGCTTGACCCATCGGGGGACCTCCACCCGGGCCCAGGCCGGGCAGTTGGACGGGTTGCGCTCGGGGGCGTCGAGATCAAGGAGCTGGGTCACGTGGGTTGCGGAGACTGCGGCAGTTGATTCCATCATATCCTCTTTGTGCATGATTCTGCACCCGGCCAGCATCACGGCTGCGCCGAGCGGCAGATAAAGCTTGTTGATTACGCGAAGGTTCGTCATCTTTTACATTTCGTAGGCCGGTTTGCCATCGTCTTTTGCCTTGGGCGCCGCGTCGGCCGGTGTGTCGTCCGCTCGGTAGATCATCGCGGGCATCATGAGTCCGCCGGTTCCGAGCTCGGCCAGTCCGCCGGCCGAAACCCGCACCGCCAGAACGTTCAACCCCGGCTTGAGCTGGGTTGCGATGCCCGCGTATTCGGCCGGCCGGACAAACCCCTTCTTTTCGCCGAGGGAGGCGCCATTCAGGTAGACGTCGATATTCTCGTCGAAGCCGCCGAACCAGAGGCGGAGATCGCCCGAGCAATCCTGCGGCGCGCTGAAAGCCGTCCGGTACCAGGCGTCGCCAAGGTAGTTGTCCAGCCCCTGATCGCACCAGCTTCTGGAGAAGGTGGCCAGATTTGTCCATGTGCTGTCGTTGAAGTCGGGCTTGAACCACCCCTCCGCGACGCCAGCGCTCGTCTCATCCTTGCTGAACTTCCAGACGTCGGGGAGCTTGACGAGAATCTTGCCGCCGTTGGCCAGAATCTGGGCGCCGCCGCTGATCGGACGGCCGACGAAGGTCTCGAAGTAGCCGTAGGCGTAGCGTTCATGGAACCAGGATGGGGGATTGGTGATTGCGGCCTTCTCGGCGATGAAGGCCTTGAGGCAGGCCTGCACCTCGGCGGCCTGCTGGAACTCGCATGCGCCCAGATGGTTCCAGATATCCATGAAGCCCTCGGCACAGCGCAGCCCGGCGTCCGCCATTTCGACGGCAAGTGTTTCGCGCGCGTCGCCAGCCAGTTGCAGTCCCTGTTCGATGTCGGCCCGGCAGGCCTTGAGAAGCTCGGGAGTCCAGATGCGATGCTGTCCGTAGGAGGATCCGGCATGGGCCGGCGTTTCGGCATAGGCGGCGTCGATGCGGCGCCAGTAGTCGCGCATGGGCTCCGCCGCGCGTCCGTAGAAGCCCTTGAAGAAGCGGTCCAGTTCGGCGTCGACGTCGATGTCCGTGTTCCACAGCATCCGGATGCAGAGATAGAGGTGCGGGGCGTGCGTGGTCCAGCTGTCCATGGACTCGGGGATCCAGGCGAGCTCCTTGATCTGCGCCTCCTTGACGGTTGCGATCAGCCGCTTGTAGTAGTTGAACTTGGTGAAGGGGAGGAGCGAATCGGCGAGGTTGTAGTTGTAGGGATAGAATCCGAGCTTGCCGCCCGATACCTGGGCCCACGCGAAGATTTCGTCCTTGAAGATTTGTGACGAGGGACAGACTGGATTGCCCGGACCGTGGATGCGGCAGCGGCGGATCGGCGCCATCATCGGAAAGACGCGGGGGTTGAGCCTGGCGATCTGCTTCAGCGGGCGCGAATACTCGCTGTAGACCAGAATGCCCAGATCCTTGTCGGGAAAGCGCTTCGCCGTGATGTCCGCGATGTCCGAGGCGAACTTGAAGATGGCATCGGAGTAGCAGGGTTTTCCGGTGGTGTACTCCTGATACCCCGGCGTGTGCATCTTGGCGCAAGCTTCGCACTCGCATAACCCGCCGCCGTCGTTGGGGCCGGCCGCAAAGACCGTTTGTTCGGGGTTGGCGGCCATTTTCTTCTGCAACGTCTCGGCCGCGATGCGGACGGTTTCCTGGTTCGAGGTGCAGAGCTGACCCTTGTTGCGCTGGCCGCGCTTGATGCCGAAAAGCTCGGGCTGGGTTTCAAACAGCTCCTGCGGAACCAGTCCGCCCCAGGCATGATTCCAGCTTCCGCACTCGATGTACCCCTTGTTGCGATGACGCCATGGAATCAGCGCGCGCTCGCCGCCAGTCGCCCGGTTGCCTGCACCGCCATACCAGAGTCGGCGGTTGATCGAGTCACTGACCTCGGCATGGTCGTACCCGCCGGCGACGGCGAGTGTCGCCTGCCGGGGAATCACCTCGCCGACCTCGCCGGGGACATACCAGCCGCAACCCCACGTTTCAAGCAGGTCGTAGACGCCGTGATAAACGCCCTGCGATGATTCGCCGGCAATGGCCAAAATGCCGTTCTTTTCGGCAATGCGGAATCCGTCCTTCGCGCGCGACGCGAGCTTCACCGGCAGTCCCTGAAGCGCCGCCAGCTGCCCCAGCACGATCGCCGGCGTACGGATGGCGGGCTTGGTTCCGGGCGGAACGGCATGCAGCGTCAACGCCGCACCAGACATCCGCTGCACGACGCCGGCCAGTTCCTCGGCGGCCATCTGATCGGTCAGTCCGGTGGCATTGGTCGGGGCGGCTTCGAACCAGATGCCCGCCAGGGGCCTGCCATCCTTGACGAGGTCCAGAGCGTATGACGCCCCAGCCGTCATCGCCAGGGCAGCCGCGCCGATCCATGCTGTCCGTCCGATTATCATATTCCGTTCCTTTTGCACGGGCCGCAACAGCGCCCGGAACTGTTTCGGAACCTTCCGCCTCCTGATTGGGCAGCGGTCAAGATTACCTAAAACGTTGCGATTATGCCAAAAGCGCGCGCCTGTGTCCATGCTGCGACTAGTGCCCCATGCGCGCGGTCCAGAGTCGTTCGATCTCCTCGGCATCGGGGACATCCTGCCGCGTCGTGCGAAATCCCTCGCTCCAGCCGTCCGTCGGGTCCTGGGGCCATTCGGGCAGACCCTGCAGATAATGTCGGTAGGCCTTGAAACGCCGGTGGAAGGCCTTGCCGATCAGCGGGCGCGTGTGGATCATGTTCGTCCGCATGATCCGCGCGCCGAAGACGGTTTCCTCGCGCACGGCGTGCACGATGGCCTCCCGGTCCCGGCGTTTCGCCGCGTCTTCCAGGTCGAACCGCAGGGCCAGGTAGAGCGCATAGAGGCGCAGATGATCCACCCGAGCCTTGGGACCGGGCAGATCCTTCACGAGGCGTGCCGCCTCGTCCAGATCCGTAAAGGCCGCCTGGAGCGCTTCGCGGCTGAAGGGAGCCGCGGCTGCATCGCCCAGTTCATCGGTCGGCGTCGCGATTTCAACTGTCGCGGGTCGTTCCGTGGGCGGGTCGGATCGGGCGCTGGTCTGCGCGCCCGATCCCAGCCAGCGGACGTAGTAGCGTTCCATGGCTTTGGCGGCCGGTCCGAACGCCCGCTGGTAGAAATCGGCGACCAGTGCCTTGGGATTTTCGTTTACGTTCCAAAGGAGCCGCGCCCCCAGATAGTAGCCGAGTCCCCTCGGTCCCCAGTTGCAACTCATCTCCGTGTTCAGCGAACGGACGTTGTTCGTGTGGTAGAAGCGCAGGTCGTCGACCAGCCGGTTCAGCGCCAGCTCACCCGTGACGGTTGGTCCGTCCCAATCCCACTGATAGACAGCCCAGTAGGCCCGGATACCCGATTGCACGCCCATGGCGCGGAAGCTCTCGAGCTGTTCCTTGAGTGACATCGGCGTGCGGCGGTAGGCCGTTGTGGTCTGGATGAAGACGTTCGGTTCGATCGGAAAGGAGGGCGGATGGGAGTAGGCGCTGTAGGCATAGGTGCCGATCAGGGCGCCGGAATGGGATTCGCGCAGCGCCCGCGCGGCGGCGTTGATGCAGTTGAAGAGCGATTCAGAGGTGATGCAGACCAGTCGGCCGTCGGGCCGCTTGGCGAATTGCGTACCTTTGTCCCAGACGACTTCGTTCCCTTGCGCCCAGCTTTGGCAAAGGGGACATTCGCAGTAGCCGAGACCGTCGGCGGGTGTCAGGGAAATCATCTCCCGGCCTTTGGCCGCTGCCGCGAGGACTCGCTCCGAGGTCCGACGGATGAATTCCGGGTGGCTGTAGCAGGGTTTGCTGCCGTAGACACGCTTCCCCTCGCGCATGGCGAACAGTTCGGGCGCCCGGGTGAAATCGTTGGAGGAGAGCCCATGTCCGGCATGGCTGATCGAGACGGCCACCGATCCGCCGAGGCGGTTGTGTCGGTCCCAGGCATCCTTATCGTCGGCATTCTGCCGGTAGGCGCCGAAGCCATAGCCGAGGTGGCGCTGGATGTGGAAATCCGGCCGCTGCTTCAGGTTCCAGTCGCCGCGGATCGTGGGGGTCTGTGGCAGCACTTCCCAGACGTCTCCAGGGAAGAACCAGCGGCAGCCAAGTTCGAGCAGAAAAGTGTTGACGGCATGCGAGGCACCCGGTTCCCCGCCGCCGATGAGCAGGAGGTTTTTGCCGTCGCTCCGGACCAGGCATCCCTCGGGGCCAAGCTCCGCACCTTCGCCCTGCAGTCCGAGCCAGGGAAAGTTGGAGGCCACGCCGACATAAATGCCGACGGCGCCGGGTGTGGCTGCCGAAATCTCAAGGTCCGCGCCGCTGATCTTCCGAAGGGTCCGCCTCAATTCGGCGGCCGCCGGATGATCGGCGGAACCAATCAGAATTGGCATTCGGGGGAGGCCCTTTTCAGTCAGCATGACCTCGCCACCTTGCGCCAGGCTGATCGACAGAACCAGGGCCAACGCTATCGGAATGGCTTTCATCCGACTTTCCTCTCGTCCCTGCAATCGTTGCATAGGTGGTTGCAGTATAGAGACCGGTGGCGAGCCGTGCAAGTGTGGGAGCAAAATGATCGGGTGCCGCGTCGCGCTTGTCGTGCTACAATCAAGCCTGTCTACGAAGGAATTTCTCTGGAGTCAAACATGATCAATCATCCGATGCATCGAGGTGCTCGCATTTTGCGTGGCGGAGCGTGTCTTGCGGTTTTGACGGCCCTGTTTACCGGGCCGGCATGCGCCGCTGTTGCGGAGCCGGAGGGCTCCCGTGGCGGCGATGCACCTGCGGCCGCAGCCTATCTTCAATGGGCCCAGGCGACCCTTGGCCGGGTCGAAACCAATCTCCCGGCGATCATCCGGGCCGCGGAGGCGGCAGCGGAGCCCTTCCTCGCCGGCCGCGACCTGGGCGTCCGCGGCGGTGCCGGTTTGAACGAGGAACTGGGGGCCCGCGCCGGCGGACTCTGCGTCTACCGGGCGACGCCGGGCAAGCCGGGCGACGTGGTGCTGTATGCCTTCGGGGTGGCGACGGCGAAAGAGCCGCAGGCGGACAAGCTGGTCGAGAAAGAGCTGGCCGATGCCGAAGCGCTGGCAGCGGCGGGCTCGACCGTGATCGGTCTCGCCTCGTTCAACCAGCTTGCCGCCCTGGGACAGCTGGATCGCGCCCGCGCCGTCTGCAAGGTGCTCCTCGATAACTTTTCGCCGCCCGGCGATGGGCTCTTCACGGATGCCGCGGGTAAGTCCGCCATTCCGACCTACACGACCGCCAATGCAATCGTCGCCTGGGCGTGGATGGCGGAGTTCTTCGCCGCGTGCACACGCGCCGGTCAGACCCCGGCCATGTACCAGAGCGTGGTGAACGACCCCGAGCGGATCCGCTATGCCAAATATCTCAAGGTGCGTTTTCACGACGACCTGAAGGTCGCGCCGATCGACGCCGGCCGTCTCGGCGCTGCCTATCTCGACGCCCTGCGCGTGAACTTCGCGGCCGTTCGGGAACCCTCCCGCTGGCAGGCGTTGTCCGAGGCGGCCCGCCGCGCGGCGCAGACCCTCCGCGATGGCGGCAAGGTCTTCCTGTTTGCGCGCGGACACTATCCGCCACGCCACCACGCGGGACAACTGGCCGCCGATCCCGCCGGCTTCCAGCGGCTGATGCTGCCCAGGGCCGGAAAGACTTCGGATCTTCCGGTCCCGGGAGCCGCGGACTACGGCATCGCGGTGGCCTACTCGCTCCCGCCGGGCGATCCCTGGTGGAGCGGTGGCGACGAACTGCTGCGTCGTGCCGGTCGCGGCGTGTGCTGGATCATCAGCGGACATAAGACGACGCCAGCGCATCTGCGCGCCAATGAAATTCTCGTCGACCAGTGCTGGCCCGACGGCGATGCCGCCGTGAAAATCGAAGGCTACGATGTCAACATCTGCCCGCCCAGCGGGGTCATGTCGGAACTTCTGATGTGGATGCTGACCGCCGAGATCTGGACGCAGTCGACTGCGGTGAAGCCAGCGACGCAGCCCGCGGCTCAGCCGCAGCCGTAAACGTGAGGCGTGAAACGTGAAGCGTGATGCGTGAAACGTGATGCGTGAAACGTGAGGCGTTTAGCGGACCAGGAAAAGCGTCCCGCTCTTCCAGATGATCTGCCCGCTGTCGTAGACGACCCAGGCGTCGCCGCCCCAGTCCTTGTGGAAGTAGGAATTCACCTTAAGCGTGCGGCCTTTGAGGAACAGCCGGTTGGCGGAATTGGTTGCGATATACAGGTCCCCGACGGTCAGGTCTTTGGTGAGCGCCGCATACGACAGGTTGGAAATCACCAGCGTCGCCAGTTTCAACTCGTTGTTCAGCGCCTCGGCCGGGGCCGGTAACAGGGTCAGGGTGTTGGTCGCCACGCCTAGGCCCATGTCCCAGTTGTCGTTGGCGATCAGGAGGCAGCCGCGTCCTTCCTGGTTCGCGGTCCGCGTGTAGATCGTCCCGGCAGCACCGCTCTGATGTTGATATCCTACCGTGGTGTTCCGTCCGCCAGGCGCCTTCAGTTGCACGCCGTCCAGCGAGTTGCCCTCGGTCACCACCACGGAGATCCGTCCGCCGCCGCCGCCGCCGCCGCTGCTGGTGCCGCCGCTGCCTGAGAAGCTGGATGGCTTTCCCGATGCATCGATCATGCCGTTACCGATCAGATGACGGGTGGTCAGCCAGATAGAACCGCCCGAGCTGCCAGCGGTCTTGGTGACATTGTTCGTGAGGCGGGAGGTGATGGAGCCGTTGAGGGTTGTTGTGCCGCGAATGTCGAGGAAGATGGCGCCGTTTCCGGGGTAACTGGCCCCGCTGCCGATGTTGAACGGCGCGGTCACGGAACCGTAGGTTGGTTTGGCGGTAACGTTCAGAAAGCTCACCCCACCCATGCCGCCGTAGCCGGAACCGTAGCCGCCGGTGGTGCCGCCGGCGGCGGGGCCGGAATACACGGTTGAAAAGGATTTGTAACCGCAGCCATCCACATTGATCGCGCCGCCGGCCGCGATGGTCAGGTTGCCGTCCAGAACCAACCCGAACTTATAGAGCTCCTTGTCATAGTTCAGAAAATGCGAAAGCACGGCGCCATTCGGGACGATCCAGTTGCCCGTCGCCGCAACGGCTGTGTTGAAGAGCAACTGATAGTTGGCGGACACGGTAAACGCGGACGGGAAACGGATGCCGTTGGTGCCGGCCACCACCACGGAGGAATTGGTGAACCCCGAAGTGGCCAGATTGCCGACGCCGAAGTCGAAGACTGTGTTGGTGTTCAGGATGAGCCGGCCCTGATTGGTGATGATGATCGAGGCCAGTTGCGACAGATCGGGCGCCGCGTTGTAGTCGGACGGCTCAGGCATCAAGGTGCCGATCAGAAAATACGGGCTGATCGCATGCGGGGCATTGTCGACGATCAGCACGCCTTCTCCCTTGTCCTGGTACTGGGTCTGCAGGTAGACGGTGCCGGCCGCTCCTGGGGATTTCGTCGCATCCTTGCCGCCAGGTGCCGAGCAGGCGACTGTTCCGAACGTGTCTCCCGCCGTGAGTATCACGGCAATCCGGCCGCCGCCGCCGCCGCCCGCGGTATCCGTGCTGTCCGTACCGCCGCGCCCGGATGCCGTAATCGAGCCGTTCCCCGCCAGGCTGCCCGCGATCAATTGGATCGAGCCGCCGGTGGGTCCGGAATAGCGTCCGCTGCCCGACGCCGCCGATGCGGTGATTGCACCGTACACGCTCGCCAGTCCGCCAACACGGATCAGGGCACAACCCCCGCCCCGTGCACTCCCGCCGCTGCCCAGCGTCGCAGGCTCGGCATAGTCGCCGTAGGTGGGCCTGGGCAGCGAAACATCATAGCCATATCCCTTGAACCCCGCGCCTCCCAGGCCGCCATGGCTGGCGCCAATGCCGTTCTGAGTGCCGCCGTGGGCAAAGCCAGGTCCCACTCCGGCGGCATACCCCTTGCCATCGACGTTGATGCGGCCGTTGCTGCCGACAAGCAAATCGCCCTGCACCGTCAGCATCAGTCGGTCGGTGGCCGTGCCCCCTCCGGCATTGGCCAGATGCGTCACGGTACCGCCGTCAATCGTGCAGTCGCCCGTGATCGACACGTTGGTGAACGCGCCCTGGCCGGGATACTTGGTCCTGAAGGTGAGTGTTCCGGAATAGCCTGCGGCCAGCGTCAGAGACCCCAGGCCGTCGTTGACGATGTCGCCGGTGCAGTCGGCAATGCTGCGGAAATCGAAGACGACCTCCTCGCCCGCCAGGGGCGCGTGCGTCAGCGACCAGTTTCCGGCCGTCGACCAGTTGCCCGAACCGATCCAGAAATTCTGCGTCGGCGTCGGCGTCTCGCCCATGCAGACGACGTAGATGGCATTGTTCAGATTGGTCAGCGCCCAGATGCCGTCGACCAGGAAGTCGCTGGTATCGAGGGTGATGTCGTCCAGATCGAGTCCCGGGGCTGTTCCGTAGGTCAGGATCTGGAGGCTGTAGTTGTGATTGGTCGCAAATGGCAGCGTCTGCTCCAGGGAGTCCAGCCGGATGATCAGATTGCTTACGCCCGGAACGGCGTTCAGCGATCCGCTCACGACGATCCGGCTGTAGTCGACGCCTGGTCCGGCGCCGCTGTCGGCGATGCTGGTCACCCGGCAGTGATAGACGCCACCGCCGTTCCAGGACAGGCTGCCCATCGTCATTCCGGCGCCTGCCGCACCGCCGCCGCGGCTGGGGGCGATCGTGCCGCCGTTGGCGTTGGTCACAACGCCCGCCGCGGAGCCGTTGCCGGACAGCAGGGCGCCGTCGTTGACGACGACCGTGCCCGCGACCGTGCCCTCGTTCAGCAGGGTCCCGCCGTCGTTCAGAATCACCGCCCCCGTCCCGGTTCCCGACCCGGTGGCGTTAAGCACCTGCAGGGTGCCGGCCTCGACCCTGGTGCCGCCGCCATAGGTGTTGTTGCCGGTCAGGACGAGCCTCGATGTGGCGCTGTCCTGGATCAGTCGGGTCACATTGGCGCCGAGGGCCGAGGTGACAAGGACGCTGCCGGTGCCCGACCCGCGGTTGGTGATCGCCCCCGCGATGTTGATCGACGTGCCGGACAGCGTGATGCCGCTATCAAGCGGGCTGTCGTTCCGCAGCGTCAGGCTGCCCGGCCCCGCCACGTTGCCGGTGATCGAGAAAGGCGCGCCGCCGCCGTTCGCCAGCGTGGCGCCGCCGGCCTTGGCCGTGACGGCGCCGCTGACTGTCAGCGCCGACGTGCCGCTGTTCTGGGTGAGTGAAGCGACGTTGGTCGCGCCACCGCTGATCAGGACGGAGCCCGTTCCCGTGCCCTCGTTGATTAAGTTGCCGGTGTGGTTCAGTGGGAGTGTCGAAACGGTGATGCCATTGAGCAGCACGCTGTTATTCCGAAGCCGCAGATCGCCCGTGCCGGTCGTTCCCGCCGACAGGGTCAGCAGCGATCCGCCAGCGTTGACGAGCGACGTGCCGTCGGCGTTCACGCTCAAGGCCGTCGTGCTGATGGTTAGGGGGGAGGTCGCGCTGGCCTGGGTAATCCCCGTAATGTTCGTGCCCACGCCGCCACTGATCACCGTCGTGGCCGAGCCGCTGCCGGCGTTGGTGACCGTTCCGATGAAGTCAACCGGCAGGGTTGTGATCGTGATGGCGCGCACACCGGTCGAGGCGAGTGTCAGGCTGCCTTCGCCCGTGAAGCTTCCGTTCATCGTCAGGTAATAGCTGCCAGACGCCGCCATCAGATGGTGCTGGTTCAACGTCACCGGTCCGCTGTAGGTGCTGTTGACCGTGGTGATGAGCGTCGCGGCACCGCTGTTGCCCGCGGCCACGACGAGCGGCCGCGTGAACGGGCCTGCGTGGCCGAGGCTCAGGGTGGCATCGGCGCTGCCTTCGGCGGCGCCGAGCGTGATGGTGCCGGTGCCGAAGCAGTTGGCCGAAGTGGCGCCACGCAATGTGCCGGCACGGATCGACACACCACCGCTCAAAGCCGCGTTGTTGCCGCTCAGGAGCAGCGTCGATGTTGAGCTTTGCTGCACGATGCCGGTCACGTTCCCGCCGATCACCGAACTGATCGTCGCCAGGCCACTTCCCGCACCGGTGTTGGCGATGTATCCAACGGGATTGTTGGTTGTCGTATCCAGCGTGATCGGGCCGCCGCCGGCGGCGGCAAGCGTCAGATTGCCCGTGCCCGTGATGCCGCCGGAGATCGTCAGGGTGCGGTTGGCCGTGGCATTCGCGATTTTCAGATTGTCCGCCAGCACCAGCGGCAAGGTGGAGCCGAAAATGGTGTTGTTGCCCGAGCCGAAGGCCAGGTGGTTGATCTCCGCGCCGGCGGCGTTGTTGTTGAACGTCAAGGTGCCGTTGCCGCTGCCGGCGAAAGAGAATATGTAGTGAGTGGCAACCGAATCGGCGATATTCAGTTTGCCGAGGGTGCGCGACGCGACCGCGCCGTCGAGGGTGACGACGCGGTTGGCCCCAATGTTGTTGGTGAACCAGGCCGTCGCGCCGGTGCCGAAGGCGATATTGCCGCCCGCCCAATTCGCTGGCGTGCTCCAGGTGGAGTTGGCGGTGCCGATCCAGATGCCGTTGCCGGCTCGGAGGGGCGCGGTGGCAGCCAGTGCGCTGATGATAGCCGCCGCAGTCAGCAGTCGACCGGCTTCCGCCGTCCAGATTTGCCGCCCGTACCGGACGCTGTCGTGGCCGAATCGTGATACGCGCATGAGTGTTTCTCCGTTGCTGTTGCGGTTTTGGATAGCCGTTGCCCAGGACGAGGCAATGTTTGCGTGACTCCGCATCTCCATTACCGGATAGACCGTCTTCGAACTCGAAAACTATGCAATTTTTTCAGAATGTAGATGGATTGTCAATGCGCGATGCGCAGCATTCTGTGATGGCTAGTGAAAGGGGGTGCGAAAGAAGTGCATGGCTGAGGTAAAAAGATTTCGTGCGCGTGATGAAAGAATCCATCCGCGGAGGTCCACCACGGAGACACGGAGGCACGGAGCCTGGGAGAGGAGGTTCACGCAACTTCAGGATTGGCTAACAGGCGGTTGCCGTTGTAAATAGCGGGTAGCCGCCAATCCTGAATTTGCGTGAACACCTGGCCGGGAGCACGATCCTTCACGCAACCGCTCCTCCGTGTCCCCGTGCCTCCGTGGTGTAGTTGTTGCTTTGGCCGCGGGATTTTGGTGTGCGTTCGCGGTTTTAGCCCTGCTTGTCATGCTCGTTTATCGCACACCCCAGTGGATCCAGTTCGATCTGGGGCAGTCGCGCTGGGTCGGCGTTGTGCGTTAAGCGTTCTCTCGACATCTATCCGATGACAAGGCCAAGGCACTTCAGCGGAGTGTTTCCGGGTGATACATGTCGATGCCGCCGCTGGTTAGGTGCCTGGTTTCCCTGTCAACCAAACGACCTTCTGGTTTGACTTGTGATCCTGCCCAAGAACATTTCGATACAGTTCTGGCTTTCTTGCCTGTTTGTATCGAAACCCGCCTGCCTGATTCAATTTTTCGGGAACCAATGTCGCAATCGAAAATCCTTCGTCCAGTCGAGGACACTCGGCAATGATGTCGCCAAATGGATCAAGAACCATCGAACATCCGTTTTTCAGTTGATCGTCATCCATTCCAATCGGATTCGAGAAGACAACATAGATGCCGTTGTCATAGGCTCGTGCAGGAAGCCACTTCATAAGCCAAGCTCTGCCTTTGAGGCCTTCAAATTCAGTTCGGATTGAGGTTGGATCGTGATCTCGATTCTTCCATAATTCGGGATCCACGAACCCGGCGCCCGGGCGTGTGGATGGAGTGCACATGGTTACATGCGGCATGAATATGATTTGTGCGCCGAGTAAAGTTGTTGCCCGGACGTTTTCAATCACATTGTTGTCGTAGCAGATTAGCACGCCGCACTTCCAGCCTTCGATGTCGAAAACAACATATTCATTCCCGGGAGTTAGATGCGGATTGATGAAAGGATGAATTTTTCTGAACTTTCCCACAAGTCCATTCGAACCGACGCAGATGTAGGCTTTATAGAGTTTTCCGTCGGAACCCAACTCGAAAAGACCAGCGAGCACATAAATGTTAAGTCGCTTGGCTATTTCGATCAGTCTCTGGGTGCTTGCGCCAGACGGAATGCTTTCGGCAATATCCGTTAGTTGTTCTTTTGAAAGTTTCCTGGCGAACGTATAGCCGGTAATCGAACACTCATGGAAAGCAACTACTTTGGCTCCAGCAGCGGAAGCCTGCTCGCAGAAATACTCGATCCTTTCGAGATTGAATTCCTTGTTGCCGCTGGCGTTCTCAAATTGAACGGTGGCTACTTTCAGTGTGTTCATTTGATCTCCTGTTATATCCCTCGTGGCGGCGAGTGTAGGACGGCTGCGGATTGGTGACAAGCGGTTTTTTTGCCGCATGGAAAGCGAGTCGGGGTTTCAGCCCCGGGTTCAATAGTCAGGTCCGTCTTACGCATGTGCCGGGCTGTTCCGGGGCGAGAATAGCATGCTGTGGACCCCGCGGTCCTCCGCCGTTGCGAAAGGAAAGCCGGAACGACGCTTCATTCACCACCGCCGGGGACGGCGGGCTCCAGCTCTTCCTTTGCCGCCTCACGCCCCCCGTTGTCGCGGTTCACGGCTCACGTGTCACGCTTCACGTCTCCCGCCCCCCGCCTCCCGATTCCCGACCGAAATGTTTTTAACGGTCATCCGTCTTGTCCGGCTCGATTCGCACGAACGTCCAGTCGTCCGTCGTCTCGCAGATCGGCAGTGCGGCGGTCGCGGCGTCGGGCTGTCGGTCGCTGAACCGGGCGAAGGGGTTGCGGCCGGACGGGATCACCAGCACCATCGCCCCGGTCTCGTCCGGGGGCAGTTTGCCGGCATCGTAGTCGGCCACGTGGCATCCTTCCGTCGACTCGAGCAGGGGCTGGATGGCATAGCCCCAGACCCCGCTGACCACCGGGCGACAGTCGGAATATCGCGTCGTCAGCAGCCGGGCCAGTTGCTGCTTGCAGACTGCGGTATCCCGGCCTGACAGGCGCCACCAGGGTGCGGTGAAGAACGGATAGCCCGGTGCTCCCATGATCATCCCGTTGAGAAAGAGATAAACGACCAGCCCGTAAAAAATCGAAGTCGCCTGTATCCAGTTGACCGCTCGCCGCTCGCGATCACCAGCCCGCCTGATCTGAGAAACTTTGTCGTTAACTTTGTCGTAAACTTTGTCGTGAACTTGATCGACAAAACTCGCGACAAAGCTATTTCTCCCAATCCCCATCCATACCAGCCGGACCGACACCAGCACCAGGCCCGCCACGTGCGACAGCAGGACCAGTGCCCAGAAGACTCCGGCCAGCGCCCGGACTTCCGGCGTCGTTCGGGTTTCCAGATGAACGGCCAGGATCAATGCCGCCAGCAGCGCGAGCAGGTCGCTCCACTCGGTCGCGCCCAGCAGAAAGGCCGCGAGGGCCAGCACCCCGGGTGCAACCGCCCCGATCCGCGCACGCGCAAAACAATGGTTCAGGACATTCCGTAGGGGCAGTGCGGCAAGGGCCAGAAGCAGGGCCAGACCATAGAGGTAGGCGTAACCGAATGCGGCGGGCTGAAGGAATGGGACGAAGGGGAGGGCCGCCAGACTCGGCAGGGGCATGACGGCCAGCGAGCTGACCAGGGCCTGGCGGCCGAGCGGCAATTCAGCCGTCATGTCCCGCAAAATCCCCGAGCGGATCATCCAGATATCGGTGGCTCCGCCGGACAAGCCGTGCTTGAAGCTCAGGACGAGCGAGATGAGGATGAAGCAGAGGCTGGCGTGGCGGACGAATCGCAGCCCCTGGTTCAGCAGTTCCTGCCGGGTATCCGCTGGCGGTGGCGGAGTCGAGGGTTTCATTGATCGGCTCCCGCGTGGGGGGTCTTTTCCCAATAGAACGGTCGGGTGATGAGCTGCA
>CAZQKI010000017.1:14090-19896 GCA_964592855.1 uncultured Lentisphaerales bacterium | reverse complement strand
TCGGCTCCCGCGTGGGGGGTCTTTTCCCAATAGAACGGTCGGGTGATGAGCTGCAAGGCGCCCTTCCACGCGCCGATGCTCATCAGCACCCAGTAGACCGGCATGAGCAGGCACTGCGGCATCAGATGGTAGTAGCCGCGGCGGAGGCAGGCGAGCATGCCGGAGAGGATGAAGACAAAGTTGCCGGCCAGAAAGCTGATCAGCGCCAGCACCAGCACCCAGAACGGAAAGAACCCGCGGAGGAAGTCGGGCCCCATGAACACCCCGGCCAGCGTCAGCAGCCAGTAGAAGGGATTCATGAGGAGACAGAAGCAGGTGGCGCCGAACAGGAAGTGGAAGTGCAGCAGTCCACCCGGGCCACGCGTGCGCAGAAGGTCATGGTGCTCGCGCAGGTGGACCAGATAAGTCTGCAGGTAGCCCTTGACCCAGCGGCTCCGCTGGCGGATCCAGGGCGGAACGCGGGAGACCGCCTCCTCCCAGGTGGTTGAATCAAGCAGCTCGGTGGTCAGGCCGAAGCGATAGAGGCGGATTCCCAGGTCGCAGTCTTCCGTGACATTGAAGGGATCCCATCCCCCGAGTTCCCGCAGGCGGGTGAGGGGAAAATGATTCGAGGTTCCGCCGAGCGGGATGGGCGCGTCGAGGAACACGAGCCCCGGCAGACAATAATCGTACCAGCAGGAGTATTCCGCCGTGAAGAAGCGCGTCAGCCAGTTGTGGTCTCGGTTGTAGTAATTCAACTGCGCCTGCAGGCACACCAGCCCGGCCGGCGCCCCGGAGAACCGCTGCGCTGCCTTCTTGAGCTGGTCAGTTTCGGGCCGGTCCTCGGCATCGAAGATGACCAGGTAATCCCCGGCGGCCCGGCTCAAACCGAAGTTGCAGGCCTTCGGCTTCGTCCGTGGCTGGCTGACGGGCACGAGGACGACTTCGAACGGCGCCGTCACGCCGATTTTCCCGATCGCCTGCTGCGTGTCGTCGTCGTCCGCTTCCACCAGCAGCAGAATCTGCAGGCGCTCCGGCGGATAGTCCATCGACCGCAGGTGCGCCATCAATCCCGGGACCGCCGCCTGCTCGTGATAGAGCGGCACCATGACGGAGTAGGCAGGCCAGCCGCCCGGCGGCATGGCGTCCGGGTCGAACGGCCGGGGCGAACGATGCAACGAGATGAACTGCAGCGCCAGCTTGTAGGTGCAGAAGAGCAGGTAGAAGAGGATCGATGTCACATTGGCGACCATCAGCGTCAGGCGGAGATTGAGCGCCAGGGCGAGGCCGCCCGCCAGCACCAGCGCCAGCAGGATCAATCCCTGCTTTCGCGAGAGCACCGTGTGTGCGCTGAAGCGGGGGTTGCCGGAGGGGATGTCGCTTGCGCTCATGGTCTGCGCTCCGCGTCCGTCAAGACGCCCTGAACCAGCGGGACACCGCCGGCGCGGATCACGAACGCCGCCTGCCCGGGCGCGGGCGGCATCCAGGCTGTCCATTGTCTCCGCGCGAGCGGTTTCTCCACGGCGCGCCCCTGGCCGAATTGCACGCTGAGCGGCATGTCGATGTCGTACAGCATCGCCTTCAGGGCCGTCCGTCTCTGCGAATCGACGCAGAGCTCCCACTCCAGCGAAAAGCGCCGGACATGCGCATTCCACGCCCAGAGGGGCACGGGGAATCCTCCGACATCGATCCATTGCCGACCCTCGTTCGGATAGAACTTGAATTCCCTGCTGCCTGCGCCTCCCAGCGCGACCGTGGCGATCCGGGTGGCCGGACGGCGCAATTCCAGGCCGATGCAAGGGTCCTGCACCAGCCGTCCCTGGCCCTGGAACAGGACGGTCACCCGGCAGGGAATCCGACCGTCGAGCGCCCACGCCGGAACCACTTCCATCTCGGGTACGCCGGCATCGCCAAAAGGCCGTGCCAGCAGCTCCCCTCCGCCCCGGACGGCGTCGGGCATCCGCCAGCCCAGCCGCGCCAGGCAGCCGCCGCCCCGCTGCTGGTGGTTGTATTCGACCCAATGCAGGCCGTTGCTCAGCTGGAGCTGCGCGCGATGCTGCCAGTCGTTGGCGTCGGGCCGGTTGAGCACCTCCATGTCATGCTGCCCCGGCCAGGCGACGATCTCCTGACCGTCGATCCGCACAAAGCTGGCGTCGTCCGAGTTGGAGGCGAAGTCGTAGAGGCCATCGGCCGGGATCAGCAAGGGACCCGCATAGGTGGCCAGGAAGCTCGAGGTGTCGCCCAGCGGGTTTTCCAACTGGTCGATGCTGCCGACGCGTGTCTGCTTCCGATCGACATGGCGCGTGAATTCCTGGACGAAATCCGCGCGGTTTCCGATCCAGGCGCGGCTGCCGGGAGCGACCGTGAGACCGAGGCCGAACGCCTCCTCGTCGATCACCGGCCCGGATGCCGGCGGCTCCGTCGCGGCGGTCACCCGGAGGGGGCCATCGAATCCTGCGGAGGGAATCTTTAACAGCCAGCCGCGTCCCTCGTCGAGGGGTTGCCAGGCGCACGGAACGGGCTTGCCGTCGGTGTCCGTCACGGCGGGGTATCGCCCGCGGCAGGCTTCCGGCAAGGCCAGACGCGCCTCCATCAGTGAACGTCTGCGCGCTTCGGGATGGACGATGCCCACAAGGGGCTCAAGCGACCAGGCCCAGTCGTCCGCGGGTCCGGGACGCGCGGACGCGTCCGGCGCCGCGGCGGAAGTAACCGCCGCGGGCGATGGGGGAGGCTGGGGTGGCGGAACGGTCCCGCGGGGGATGATCTTGACCGCCCATCCCTCGGTGAATTCGGGCGGACTTAGCACGGCGATGCCGTTGGTCCCTGCAGTCACCTCCTGGATGATGGCGGTCTTGCCCTTGCGCAGGTCCCAATACTCGGCGAGATAACCGCCAGGGACCATCTCGCGGAACGTGATCCGGGTGTCGGCACAGACGCTTGGAATCTGGCGGGTCCGGCAGAGGGTGTCGAAGTTGTAGAGAAACAGGAAGCGCCGCGTGCCGTTGCCGACCCCCAGCGCCCGCGCGTTGCCGTCGCGGCTCGCAACCTCGACGGCGCGGTTGAGCCAGCGCCCGCCTGCGGAGACATCGGCTGCGATCAGGTCCTCGCCCTTCATGAAATCGGCGGCGACCCGGTAATGGAGCCTGCCCAGATCCTCCCCGTAGTTGAAGTTCCACCACCAGCTCAAGGGACATCCGGCCAGGGCGCTGGCGATGCCGGCCCAGATCGCGCCCACCGTGTCGCGGCGCATCTTGTAGGGGGGATCTCCACCCCAGTGGCCGGCGGTTTCCGTGATCATCACCGGTTTGCCGTGGCCGTTATACCTGACGGAGTAGTCGCGTATGGTATCGATCTGGTCCTGCCCCAGACCGCCCAATCCCGGATAGGCGTTGCTGTTGACAAACTGGAGCAGCTTCTCCGCAAAGAAGGGAATGTCGTGGTCGGGGAGGCAGACGTGAGAGGAAACGATGTGGCCGTAGGGGTCCAGATTGGCCATGTACGCCGTTTGCGAGCGGAGGAAATCCTTGGCTTGCGGCCAGACGTACGTGCTGACCTGGTCGGGTTCGCTCATCACGTTCCAGGAGTGGATCGAAGGGGAGTCGGCATAGCGCGCGACAATGTAGGAAAGCCGGTTTTCCGACCATCGGAGCGATTCCGGATGGGTCCAGAAATCGTCGGGACGCCTCAGAAACCCGCCGTTCCGCCGGTTGTAGGGATGCCGGGGCCAGCCGTAGGATCGGCTCAGCCGCACATGGTTCAGCGTTTCCCATTGCATGTAGACGCCCCGTGCTTCGCAGTGCTTCACGATCTGGTCGTTCATCCAGGCGTTCTTCAGGTTGTAGCGGGCGATGCCGCCATACTGGTCAACCTGCTCGTTCCATTCCAGCCCGTTCCACCAGTCGCTGAGCCAATAGTTCATGAAGTTTCCGCCGCAGTCGGCGATGTCGTCGATCAGCTTGCGGGCGAACGTCAAACTGTTATCCTTGGGAAGATAGGGCACGTAGTCGGTGCCGTAGGGGCGGTCCACGGGGTAGGGCAGGTTCCAGCCCAGGAGATAGACAAATCGGCCGTCGGCACGTTCGAAGAAGTGCGGTGCGCGGAGCGAGACGCGGAGAAAGCCGGGCGGGGTTCCCGGCGTGACGTCGAACCGGCCATCCAGGAGGGGGACGCTGTTGGTTCCGCCGGCGTCGCGCAACAGGAGCCTATAGGTGTGTGCACCCTCGGTCACGGGCCTGTGGCGCACAAGCAGATGCTTGGGGCCGTTCGGCAGGATCTGCTCGCCGGCCAGGCGGTTCACGGCGGTGAAATCCTGGTACAGGAACGGGAGCAGATGCTGGCGCCTCCCGTTGGGATCGGTGACTTCGGCCGTGACGGGCAGTTCCTGGTAGTCGAAGGGATTGCCGTGCCATCCGGCCAGATTGAATGCGATCTCGAAGCGTTCGCCCAGGGCAAGCGTATCGGATGAGGTGCGGCTCGATGCCAGAGTCGTCGTTGCCGCGGGAGCCGGGTCGGCCTGGAAGCGGAGTTCCAGATCCCCTTCCGAGACCGGAACGGATGTGAACAGCTTCACTTGCAGGCGCCGCACCCCGCGTCGTTCCCAGGCGGTCCAGGCCCCGGTGTGCCTGATCGTCCGCCAGTAGAACACGTCGTCCAGCAGCGGAGCCGTAAAGGCGAAGCCGGTGCGGGGCAGGTAGGACAGTCGGTAGAGGTGGGAGAAGCTTGAGCGGTGGTCGCCTTCGGCGATGATCTGGACGGTGCAGCGGGGCAGGTCCCGTGCGGATTTGAGGAAAAACCGGTACTTGCCGGTGCGGCCCATCTCGGGCGGAGTGAATGGAATTTCGAAGACGGCCTGGTTGGGTGACCCCGGGATCACCTGGGCACGCGGTTGCCGGGTAGGTTCGGCTGGCAGGACAAACACGGGGCCTTTCGACGAAGCGCCAGTGCCTTCCGCGTGGCGGTCGATGAGCATCAGGGATGCCGTCGTGTAAAGGAGGACCAGCAGTAACCACAGGCGAATGGGGGTGAAGTGCTTCATGCGGGATTCATGCGGTTGGCGTTTCAAGGTTCGCCGCTGTCGTTGATGATCCCGTACTTGAAGATCGTATAGAGTGCGGACAGGCCGTCCCGCCACCGGATTTTCTTCCCCTCGCCATAGGTTCGGCTCTGATAGCGGATCGGCACTTCACGGACCCGGCATTGGCGTCTGGCGATTTTGGCGGTGATTTCGGGCTCGATGGCAAAGCGATTCGAGCGGAGCGGAATTTTCCTGAGCACATCGGCACGGAACGCCTTGTAGCACGTTTCCATGTCCGTCAGATGCAGTCCGGTGACCCGGTTCGACAGGCTGGTTAGGATGGCGTTGCCAAGGGCATGTCCGCCGCTCATCACGCGAGGCCGCTGCCGAACGGCGAACCGCGAGCCGTAGACGACGTCGGCCTGTCCTTCAAGAATCGGCCGCAAGATCTCGGCGTAGTCGCGGGGATCGTATTCGGAATCGGCGTCCTGGAAAACGGCGCAATCTCCTTGCATTTCACTGATCGCGCGCCTTATTGCAGCGCCTTTCCCCTGATTGCGCGGCTGAAAGAACGCATGGATGACATCCGGATGCCGGGCGGCGACGGCACGCACCAGGTCTGCCGTGCCGTCCGTTGATGCATCATCGACCAGAATCACTTCCCGTTTCATCCCGAGCGGGAGCGGAGCATGAAGAACCCGATCCATGCAGGATTCAAAATGAGCTGCCTCGTTGTACACGGGAACCAGAATGGAAAGAAGGTTCCCAAGCGGTTGTGAGGGGCGCTGCATGGGTCCCTTTTTACCAGAATCC